>NZ_FYDY01000037.1:0-46281 GCF_900187435.1 Pseudomonas sp. Irchel s3b5 | reverse complement strand
AGTTGAAAAGGTCGCCGAGGTCGAGCAGGTCTTGTTGAACAGACATAAAAAATCCGATGCCAGAGGTCTGGCATCGGATTTTCTAGGAAGCCCTGCGCGAGCTCAAATGCTTAAGTGAACAGCATTATGCATATGCAGGCCTTTTTTGTGCGATCAAGTTCCCTGTGTGGTCATTCGAGATAACTGGTCACCTCATCCTGCCGCTGACAACCGATGAGCAGCCAGAGCAGGATCCTGGCTTTGCGCGGACACAGAAAGCCGGCCATATGCGCCCCCTTGCGGATCAAGTCCATCTCGCTGCCAACAAACCCATAGGATGCTTGCGCGGTGGAACCGGAGCCGGTGCGAGTCGCAATGATCACGGGGATTTTTCCGGCGATGGTCTCGATCACCGTCGTCCACTTCTCGGAAACATGACCGGCGCCAAACCCGGCGATTACCAAGCCGTCATAACCGAGCTTAAGGATGTTTTCCACAATCAGCGTGTCAGCGGACAGTGACGCTTCAAGCATGGCCACCTTGTGCAGGGTCTGTTGCGGCAAAGGCAAGACATTACGCAGAACCGGTGAGCGCAGATAGTGAACGTGACCCTCCACCAGCAGGGCTGCAGGTCCAAAGATCGGGGAGGAGAAAGCGTGTACCGCCAGCGAATCGGTTTTTCGCACGCTGCTTGCGTGATGCACCTGTCCGTTCATCACGACCTGGACGCCTCGCTGCCGGCTATTTGGGTTCAGCGCGACTCGACAAGCGTCCAGCAAATTGGCCGGTCCGTCAGCGCCAGCCTGTTGGGCTGAACGCATGGCGCCGGTCAGAATCAGGGGGACATCGTGGTCCCACAGGTAGTCGAAAAACGAAGCTGTCTCTTCGAGTGTGTCAGTGCCCTGAGTGATGACAACACCCTCGGCACCTTGCGCCACTTGATATTTCGCCCATGAAAGGACGCTCAGCAAACACTCGAAATCCAATGATGCGCTGGGCAACAGACAAAGGGTTTCCACCGTCACCTGAGCCAGTGATTTCAGTTCGGGAACCGAGGCCAGCAGGGTTTCTCCGCTGACCGTTGGAATCACCCCTTCACCGGCACTCCTGGGCTGCATGCTCACCGTCCCGCCGAGTGCCGCGATGGCCAGCTTGGGCAAGTTCATCTCATACCTCGCTTACATGGGTTTAGAAATGGCTGTACCCGGTTTTGAGCCGTAATACAGCCAGGCCGCAAAGTGCTCAGTCTGCGATCAGTGTGCCGATCAACGGGACGATCAGCAGTGTACTGATGGCCATGGAGAGAACATTGCCGATGTAACCGTGGAAATCGGCTGGCAATCGTTTAGCGATGGCGCACGCCAGAGGGGGAGCAATGATCGCCCCCAGCAGTGCACTGGAAGCGATGACTTGCCAGCTGCCGCCATAAGCCAAAATCGCTGCTGGCACCACGGAAACCATCGGGACGTACGTCGGATACCAGCCGAGCAACCGCCATTGCCGACGCCAGATCAATACCCCGATGGCTGACGTTAAAGCTTGTGCACCCATCAGATGGAGCAATAAGCCGGAACCGTAGGCCGGACTCAGTGCGTTCAGGGCATACGCCAGCAACGCGCCAAGGAGCAAGCCGAGGCTGGCCAGTTCATTGCCAAAGAACGGGGCTTCTGAAAAGTCAGCCAGGACTCGGCGCAAACTCCACACCAGTCCATAATCGGGTGCTTTGGTGATGGCCGGCTCCGGGGTAGACGCTGTGGTCAGTGGGGTTGCGGATTTCACCAGCCTCGGACAGCAGCGACAGAGCAGAAAAGCCGCGACGCTGGCGATTGCCATACCCAGCACATTGCCGATTACTGCCGGTAGCTCCAACGGGTTGCACACGTAGTTAACGATTAGCAGGCACATCGGCGTAACCAGTAATGCGCCCATGATCGCGCCGTTGATCGTGACCTTCCAGCCACCTCCGAACATAAGCACCATTGCTGCAGGCAGTGAGACAAAAGCAGCAAAGGTGGGTTGCCAACTGCTGGCGGTGACCGTCCAGCCCCACAACAGGTTACTCAACAGCAAGCCCAGCAATGAACTGGTCACCAGCCATGGCCATAATCCGCTGCCGTAAGAGATGGCAAAGCCTTGCCAACGCTTACCGGTTCGATTGGCCCAATAAGCCAGGTAGGCACCGGCCAATAACCCGATTGAAGCGAACTCATGTTTGTAGAAGGCCACTTCGCTGATATCACCCAGTATCCAGCGTAGCCAGGCGCCAGGGTCGGGAAGCGCTGACACCATGTCGTTGTAGCTCGGCCAATGAGCCGCCCACGCCGTTCTAAACGTGAACGACAGCCAGATAATCAGCAACGTTGTGCCAAGCATCAATACGAGGATCGGCTTGTCGAACGGTGATCCGGTCAGTCGTTGTTTGTTGTTTGAGGTTTCCATCGGCAACACCCCCAGTCAGCGCGGCAGGCAAGAGTGTTGGGTGTAACCGAGCATCTGATCATAAAGATCAGCTCGACGATCACGATGTAGATCGTTCAAGTTGTTCCAGATCGGTGCGCTGCGCGATGAGGTCAGGTCAACGTCGGCAAACAGGATTTCTTGCGCGTCAGCTGACGCCACGGAGCCAATCGGCCAGCCATTGGTGCCTGCGATCAACGAGCAGCCCAGATAGCGAGCACCTCGCTCCTCGCCGATACGGCTTGCCGCCGCAATAAACACATTGTTTACGTGTGCTGCCGTCATCGTCAGGTATGACGCCATGCACTTGCCGGCATCATCGAACAGCGGAGGTGGCGTCCACACCCAGTTGTTCAAGCTGCAAATGATGTCCGCACCTTGTTGGCTGAGGATTCGAGGTACTTCCGGAAACCAGATGTCCCAACAGATCAACAAACCAATACGGCCGATGGGCGTCTCAAACACCGGAAAACCCAGATCTCCGGGGGTAAACCAGAGTTTCTCCAGGTTCCACAAATGGGCTTTTCGGTACTTGCCGATAAACCCCTCAGGTCCCACCAGCACAGCTGTGTTGAAGAGTCGCATACCCTCGCGTTCAGCCAGGCCGGCTACGAGGTAAACCTTGTGCTCACGGGCAAAACTCATCCAGTTCTGTACGCTTGGACCGTCAGGTACCCGCTCCGCATGGTTGAAGGCATCCTGCCGTCCACTGAAGAAATATCCGGTGTTGGCAAGCTCGGGCAGCACAATGAGATTCGCCCCACCGTTTACCGCCTCGAGCGCCAACGTCAGGCTGTTACACCGATTGTCTTCACAATTCTCTGTGCCCACTTGCGGGTCAAATTGCACGACTGCGACACGAACAGGGCTTGCTGGCTGATTCATTTCCGATAACCTCTTTTTATTGTTATTCACGCTGTTTAATTGCGTGTTTATAAGAGTTGAATCGGCGAGTGGGCGTAAGTCAGCCGCTTCCGGTAAGGCTGTAGTCCTTATCCCAAGATGGGTGAGCGAGGGCTTGATTTGGTTTGATGGTGAAGCGGGGAGGGCGAGCCATCACATCGCGTGCATGGCTCTGGAGCGGGTATTTGGTCAGGGTTTGAGTTTGTAGTGCGGATAATCACTCATCGAGAAGCCGCCATTGAACGCGGCACTCGTTTTGTTGCAGATATGAATGACCGCATCGATGGCACCTCGAAAGCAAGGCTCCGTCCAGCCTGCATCGACCGAGAATGATTCTCCGGATAAATACAGGCCCGAAATGTGCGCGAAGTCCCTGTTGTACTTCATCAGGCTGACGGCATCGTAGTAGGTGCCGGGCCGATAAAGCTTTGCGCAACCCATTGCGTTTTTATCGGTTATCCAGCGTTGAACCACCGCTTGATCAAGGCCGATATAGGGCGAGATTTTTTCCTGGATGTTGGCGGAGTTCATCAGGATGCGGTCCAGCTCTTTGGCGCATTTGTTCACCAGTTCTTTATCCGTGAAGGAGGCCAGTTTGGTGGCGTCATCCTCCCATGTGTAACTCAGGAGGATGCAGTCATAGGTATAGTTTTCGTTGTAGCGATAGGTGTAGACATCATGGACAAAGCTATCCGTGACGAGCACTTGCGGGATTTTTTTGTTGTTCGAGAGGAATGATTTTTTCAGCGGAGCATAGACCTTGCAGCTGGTTTCCCAGTGGGCGGTTTTCCAGGCATTAATCGTCTCGAAGGGCAGCATCTCTTGCTTGAAGTTTTCGAGTTTGATTCGTGTCTCGATCACCCAGGACGGAAGGGTAACAATGACCGAATCAAAGTCGTCGAAGTGTTCCTGGGCTTGCTCGGGTTGGCTGTGCTTCCAGTTGTAGTAAACGCGTAGTTGCTGGTTGGTGAGCTTTTTGAGTTTGGTGACAGAGGCGTCGGTCAGCAGTCCATTGCTTCGTTCCAGGCTATGTCCGTAGACGGATTTTCCGGTTTCCTCGGTTTTCATGAATAAAAGGCATTCATCCAGCGCTGCGAGTCCGATGTACCTTGGTCTGTCGAAACCCAGTCCGGTCGAGTCGAAAACGACTTCACTGTGCAGATAGGGTGATGCCAGCGGCTCGCCATTGGCATCCACCCGACCATGGATCAATTGCAGCTGGCTGCTGAATCCGAAAATGGCAGTACGCAAGGGATAAAGGGCGCAAACATCGTAGAAGGCGCCCCAACTGCCGTCACCGATGCCGATCGCGTAGAAAATGGCCGACTCCTCGGCGGACATCCCCATTCCACCAAAGTCCCCGGGCGAACGTTCACTCCAGGCATGCAGAGTCGGCATGCTGACCAGATCGCGAAATGAAACCCCTTGGTATTTCTCAACAATGGCAGCCCACATGGCTTCCCACTTCTCGCTGGCGTACACCTCTGCGATGTGTCGAGTCATGCGATCGGCAAATGCTCTCCACTTGGCATAGACCTTTTGTAGCGCCTCCCCGGGAGGAGGAGTCAGGCCATCGGTGTTTTTCCAGATCAACATTTGCGGAGTTGGACCGTCACCCACGCGGCCCTCTCGGAGATAGATCCCGGTAGAACTGACCCATTGGCTCCCGGGGTTGGGAAAGTCTGAAAGCGCCAGGTCAAACGCCTTGGCGTAGTAGGCCATCAGCGATCTGCCCTCTGTAGGCGCTTCGCCCTCCCGGTTGAAAAAGGGCATGCGCATGGCTCCCATTTCAAAGGGGGTATGGCTCTGGGAGGAGCTAGGGCTGCCGGCGACGGTCAGGTGTCTGCCGCCAATGCGTCTGGATTGTTCGATGAGCGTAATGTTGGTGAAGCCGCAACGGTACAGCTCCCGGGCAGCCGTCAGCCCGGTGACGCCTGCGCCAATAATGCAAATTCTGTGTTGCGTATCGGTTGCCCTGGCGATGCCGTTCTCTTGTTCAACCAGTTGCCGATAATCGAAGCATAAGTCTGGCGGGTTGGGAAAACGTGCTGCCCATTTACCTTTGGTTGAGCGCTTGGTTCGAGTGACTTCCTTGGAAATCGATGAGGGGTAGTTGTAGCTTGAACCGATAGTCACTGTTGACCTTCCTTGTCAGCGCTGAGGGTGATTGCAAGGAAGAAGGTTGTACTGTTGTCGGTTCTACATCTATGAGTCGAAGCGTGTACGACTGCATTCCGTTTTCAGCTTTTTGCGTAGGAAAAAATCATGAAAAGACCTGCGATTGCAGGTCTTTTTGTGCGCCGAAGAACAAAAGATCACAGGCTTCGTCAGCGCCTGCGGGTACACACCATTCTGCAGGCGCTGCCGTAGGCTGCGATCTTTTAGGCCGCTTGCTGAAACTGTTGCCGATACTGGTTTGGTGACAGCTCCGTGTGCTGGCGGAACAGGCGCGCAAAGAAGCTCGCATCGTCGTAGCCGACTTCGTAGCTGATGGTCTTGATGCTTTTGCGGCTGGCGGACAGCAAGCCCTTGGCGGTTTCGATGCGCAGGCGTTGCAGGTAATGCAGCGGCTTGTCGCCGGTGGCGGTCTGGAAGCGGCGCATGAAGTTGCGGATGCTCATGCCATGTTCGCGGGCGACGTCTTCGAAGCGGAATTTGTCGGCGAAGTGTTCTTCGAGCCAGTGCTGGATCTGCAGGATAATCACGTCCTGATGCAGCTTCTGCCCACCGAACCCGATGCGTCCCGGCGAATAGCTGCGCTGGACTTCATAGAGAATGTCGCGCGCCACGGCCTGGGACACGTTGGCGCCGCAGAAACGCTCGATCAGATAAATGTACAGGTCGCATGCCGAGGTGGTGCCGCCCGCGCAATAAAGATTGTCGGCGTCGGTCAGGTGCTTGTCCTGATTGAGTTGAACCTTGGGGAACCGTTCGGCGAAGGCATCGAAGAAGCGCCAATAGGTGGTCGCTTCCTTGCCATTGAGCAGGCCGGCCTCGGCGAGCCAGAACACACCGGTGGCTTCGCCACACAGCACCGCACCGCGCGCATGCTGCTGACGCAACCAGGGCAGGACCTGTGGATAACGTTTGCACAGCGAATCGAAGTCGTCCCAGAACGCGGGGAGGACGATGATATCGGCGTTTTCCAGCGCGCCGTCCACCGGCATCATCACATCGCTGAAGCTGTTCACCGGTTTACCGTCGGGGCTGACCAGTCGGGTTTCGAACGCTGGAGTCAGGCCATGACCCAGCTGCTTGCCGTAGCGCAGGCTGGCGAGATGGAAGAAATCTTTGGCTTGCATGAGGGTGGTAGCGAAAACCCGGTCGGTTGCCAGGATGCTGACGCGCCGCAGGGGCGTGGAGGCTTGGTTAGACATAATTCAACTTTATTCTTATAGGGGAAAGTGGTCACCAGACGGCTGGATCGTCTTATTTTTTGTCGGATGTGTCCAGTGTCCTGTATCGAGAGCGGGGCTTAGTCTCTGAGGTCTGTTTCTTCTAAAAATAAAGAAAGGTGCCGCATGATCCCTAGAACCCTGTTCAGTTCCGAGCACGAACTTTTTCGCGACAGCGTGCGCACATTCCTCGAAAAAGAAGCGGTGCCGTTCCATGGGCAATGGGAAAAACAGGGCTATATCGACCGTAAGCTCTGGAACAAGGCAGGGGAGGCGGGGATGTTGTGCTCGCATTTGCCGGAAGAGTACGGCGGGCTGGGGGCGGACTTTCTATACAGCGCAGTGGTGATTGAAGAGGTCGGTCGACTGGGTTTGACCGGCATCGGATTCTCGCTGCATTCGGACATCGTTGCTCCTTACATCCTGCATTACGGCAGCGAGGCGCTGAAACACAAATACCTGCCGAAGCTGGTATCTGGCGAGATGGTCACCGCGATTGCCATGACCGAGCCGGGTGCCGGCTCCGACCTGCAAGGGGTGAAAACCACCGCCGTGCTCGACGGCGATGAATATGTCATCAACGGCTCGAAGACCTTTATCACCAACGGTTATCTGGCGGATCTGGTGATTGTCGTTGCCAAGACCGATCCCAAGGCGGGCGCGAAAGGCACCAGCCTGTTTCTGGTCGAGGCCAATACGCCGGGCTTCGAAAAGGGCAAGCGCCTGGAAAAGGTCGGCATGAAAGCCCAGGACACCTCGGAATTGTTCTTTCAGGATGTCCGGGTGCCGAAGGAAAACCTGCTCGGCCAGGCCGGAATGGGCTTTGCCTATCTGATGCAGGAGTTGCCGCAGGAGCGGTTGACCGTGGCCATCGGCGGGCTGGCGTCAGCCGAGGCCGGTTTGCAATGGACGCTGGATTACACCCGCGACCGCAAAGCGTTCGGCAAGTCGATCGCGGACTTCCAGAACACCCGTTTCAAGCTGGCTGAGATGGCGACGGAAATCCAGATCGGCCGGGTCTTCGTCGACCGCTGCCTTGAACTGCATCTGCAAGGCAAACTCGATGTGCCAACGGCGGCGATGGCCAAATACTGGGGCACCGATCTGCAATGCAAGGTGCTCGACGAGTGCGTGCAACTGCATGGCGGTTACGGCTTCATGTGGGAATACCCGATTGCCCGGGCGTGGGCGGATGCGCGGGTGCAACGGATTTATGCCGGGACCAATGAAATCATGAAGGAGATTATTGCGCGGTCGCTTTGATGGCCCGGTGACTGTAGGAGCCGGCTTGCTGGCGAACCTGGCGACGCGATGCGTCAGGCAAGTCGCCCTCGCTGGCAAGCCAGCTCCTACAAATGCGGGATTATGGAGCAGGGTTCGGATGATCCTTGTGGATCGCCTCGATCCCTTCCAGCACCTCTTCCGACAGCTTCAGGTCAAAACTGGCGATGTTGCTGTCCAGTTGCTCAAGCGTGGTCGCGCCAATGATGTTGCTGGTCACGAACGGCTGCTGAGTGACGAAGGCCAACGCCATTTGCGCTGGGTCCAGGCCGTGCTTGCGGGCCAATGCCACATAGCGGCTGCACGCTGCTTCCGACTGCGGGTTGAAGTAGCGACTGAAGCGGCTATAGAGGCTCAGGCGGCCCTTCGGCGGGCGCGCGCCACCTTCGTACTTGCCCGACAGAAAGCCAAACGCCAACGGCGAATAAGCCAGCAGGCCGCACTGTTCGCGGATGGCGATTTCCGCCAGGCCGACTTCGAAGCTGCGATTGAGCAGGTTGTACGGGTTCTGGATCGACACGGCGCGTGGCCAGCCACGGGCTTCGGCCAGGGCGAGGAAGCGCATGGTGCCCCATGGCGTTTCGTTGGACAGGCCGATGTGGCGAATCTTGCCGGCCTTGACCTGCTCGTCCAGCGCTTCGAGGGTGTCCTCCAGTGGCGTCAGGTTCGCTTCGGTGACGTGTTTGTAACCCAGCTGGCCGAAGAAGTTGGTGCTGCGCTCTGGCCAGTGCAGTTGATACAGGTCGATGTAATCGGTTTGCAGGCGCTTGAGGCTGCCATCGACGGCCTCCGTGATGTGCTGTCGATTGTGTCGAAGATGCTTGTCGCGAATGTAGTCGATGGTGTTGCCGGGGCCGGCGATCTTGCTGGCCAGGATCCAGTCGGCACGATCGCCGCGGCTTTTGAAGTAATTGCCGATGTAGCGTTCGGTGCTGGCGTAGGTTTCGGCCTTGGGCGGCACCGGGTACATCTCGGCGGTATCGATGAAGTTGATCCCGGCGCTCTTGGCCCGTTCAATCTGGGCGAAGGCGTCTGCTTCGCTGTTTTGCTCGCCCCAGGTCATGGTTCCGAGGCAGAGGGCACTCACGTTCAGATTGGTTCGGCCTAGCTGGCGATATTCCATCGGGGTGCTCCTTGGGCAAAACAATCATAAAAGCAGGTTGAATTATTTTTCGCAATCTGCATAATTGCGCACCTCTTTCTGCAGTGGAAGTGATGCGCCGCCGCCGAAGAATCTTGCCGTTGAACGGACGCGCCGACCCGAGCCCCCGAAAGCGTCTGTATCCGGCTGCCTTTGACTTGTCAAAGTACGCACTATTCAGTAAGATCCGCCGTCTAATTTACAGGGCGGCCCCTGAGGCTATAAAGAATGAAAACTTTTACTGCTAAACCGGAAACAGTAAAGCGCGACTGGTTTGTCGTCGACGCTGCTGGTCAGACCCTGGGTCGTCTGGCCACCGAAATCGCGAGCCGTCTGCGTGGCAAGCACAAGCCTGAGTACACTCCTCACGTTGACACCGGCGACTACATCGTCGTTATCAATGCTGAGCAGATTCGTGTTACCGGTGCTAAAACCACTGACAAAATGTACTACTCCCACTCCGGTTTCCCGGGCGGCATCAAGTCGATCAACTTTGAAAAGCTGATCGCTAAAGCCCCTGAGCGCGTGATCGAGACCGCGGTTAAAGGCATGCTGCCTAAAAACCCACTGGGTCGCGACATGTATCGTAAGCTGAAAGTCTATGCGGGCGCTGCTCACCCTCATACTGCTCAGCAGCCCCAAGAACTGAAGTTTTAACGGAATAGTTCATTATGTCGGCGACTCAAAATTACGGCACTGGCCGTCGCAAGACCGCAACCGCACGCGTTTTCCTGCGTCCGGGTACTGGTAACATCTCCATCAACAACCGTTCGCTGGAAAATTTCTTCGGCCGTGAAACTGCCCGCATGGTAGTTCGTCAGCCGCTGGAATTGACTGAGACTGTCGAGAAATTCGACATCTACGTCACCGTGATCGGCGGTGGTGTAAGTGGTCAAGCTGGCGCAATCCGCCACGGTATCACTCGCGCTCTGATGGATTACGACGAGACTCTGCGCGGTGCTCTGCGTAAAGCTGGCTTCGTAACCCGCGATGCTCGTGAAGTTGAACGTAAGAAAGTCGGTCTGCGTAAAGCGCGTAAGCGTCCGCAGTACTCGAAGCGTTAATTCGCTTTCACGTTCAAAAAAGAACGCCCAGTTTCCTCGCGGAGCTGGGCGTTTTTTTATGTGTGCGATTTATCAAAGAATTGCGCTGTGACAACTTGCCACATCCGCAGACGCCCTATACTACAAGGCTTGGGGGTGATGGGCTCCGGTAATTACCTTGTCAGAATTGGGGCTTTTCATTACCATTCGGCAAAATTTTTATAAGTACATAGTTTTACTTAGTAGATGCCTGATTTAACAGGCCACAAAGCTGATGGGAGAGGACTGAATGAGCAATGACGGCGTGAATACAGGCCGGCGTCGCTTCTTGGTAGCAGCCACATCCGTGGTGGGTGCTGCAGGAGCGGTGGGGGCTGCGGTCCCGTTCGTGGGGTCATGGTTTCCCAGTGCCAAGGCGAAAGCCGCAGGTGCACCGGTGAAAGTGAATGTCAGCAAAATCGAGCCAGGCCAGCAGATGATTGCTGAGTGGCGCGGTCAGCCGGTGTTCATCGTCCGCCGTACTGAGGAAATCCTGGGGAATCTGAAAAAGATCGAGGGCCAGTTGTCTGACCCGGCCTCCAAGAACTCGACACAACCTACCTATGTTGATCCGGAAACACGTTCGATCAAGCCCGAGGTTCTGCTGCTGATTGGTATCTGCACGCACCTGGGTTGTTCGCCGACATTCCGTCCTGAAGTGGCACCTGCTGATCTGGGCAAAGACTGGGTGGGCGGTTATTTCTGTCCTTGCCACGGTTCCCATTACGATCTGGCTGGCCGCGTCTACAAGTCGCAACCTGCGCCTTTGAACCTGCCAGTTCCCCCGCATTCCTATGAGACCGATGACATCATTGTCGTTGGCGTCGATACGGAGAAAGCGTGATGAGCAAGTTCATGGATTGGGTTGATGCGCGCTTTCCCGCCACCAAGATGTGGGAAGACCATCTCAGCAAGTATTACGCTCCGAAGAACTTCAACTTCTTCTACTTCTTTGGCTCCCTGGCGCTGCTCGTTCTGGTCAACCAGATCGTTACCGGTGTCTGGCTGACCATGAGCTACACCCCGTCGGCGGAAGAAGCCTTTGCTTCCGTCGAATACATCATGCGCGACGTCGAGTACGGCTCGATCCTGCGTCTGCTGCACTCCACCGGCGCTTCGGCGTTCTTCATCGTGGTTTATCTGCACATGTTCCGTGGCTTGCTCTACGGCTCGTACCAGAAGCCGCGTGAGCTGGTGTGGGTCTTCGGCATGCTGATCTACCTGGCGCTGATGGCTGAAGCGTTCATGGGCTACCTGCTGCCGTGGGGTCAGATGTCCTACTGGGGTGCCCAGGTGATCATCTCGCTGTTCGGTGCGATCCCGGTCATCGGCGACGACCTGACCCAGTGGATCCGTGGTGACTACCTGATTTCCGGTATCACCCTGAACCGCTTCTTCGCCTTGCATGTGGTTGCCTTGCCGATCGTGATTCTAGGTCTGGTGGTATTGCACATCCTGGCGCTGCACGAAGTCGGTTCGAACAACCCCGACGGCGTGGACATCAAGAAACACAAAGACGAAAACGGTATCCCGCTGGACGGCATCGCCTTCCATCCGTACTACACCGTGAAAGATATCGTCGGCGTGGTGGTGTTCCTGTTCATCTTCTGTTCGATCGTGTTCTTCTTCCCCGAGATGGGCGGCTACTTCCTCGAGAAGCCGAACTTTGAAGTGGCGAACGCCTTCAAGACCCCAGAGCACATTGCTCCGGTCTGGTACTTCACGCCGTTCTACGCGATTCTGCGGGCGGTTCCGGACAAGCTCCTGGGTGTTATCGCCATGGGCGCGGCCATCGCGGTGCTGTTCGTCCTGCCGTGGCTCGATCGTAGCCCCGTCAAGTCGATGCGCTACAAGGGCTGGATGAGCAAGATCTGGCTGTGGGTGTTCTGCATCTCGTTCGTGATCCTGGGTGTGCTGGGTGTTCTGGCGCCAACTCCGGGCCGTACGTTGCTGTCGCAGGTATGTACTTTCCTGTACTTCGCCTACTTCATTCTGATGCCGTTCTACACCAGGCTTGAGAAGACCAAACCGGTTCCGGAAAGGGTGACTGGCTGATGAAAAAGCTATTTGCTGTATTGATGCTTGCTGCGCTGCCAGTGTTCGCTTTCGCTGCTGAACACGGTGGCCCTGCGCTGGAAAAAGTCGACATCGACGTTTCCGATAAAGCGGCCATGCAAGATGGCGCGCGTACGTTCGCCAACTACTGCATGGGCTGCCATAGCGCCAAATTCCAGCGTTACGAGCGTGTTGCCGACGACTTGGGCATTCCCCATGAATTGATGCTGGAGAAGCTGGTCTTCACCGGCGCCAAGATTGGCGATCACATGAACATCGGCATGCAGCCGGCGGACGCCAAGGCCTGGTTTGGCGCGGCTCCACCGGACTTGACGCTGGTCGCACGTGTTCGTGGCACTGACTGGCTCTACGGTTACCTGAAGTCGTTCTACGAAGACCCGTCGCGCCCTTGGGGTGTGAACAACAAGGTCTTCCCGAACGTGGGCATGCCTAACGTCCTGGTCGGCCTGCAAGGTCGTCAGGTTGTCGGTTGCAAACAGGTTCAGATCGTTGAAGACGGCAAGAAGCAATATGATCCGTTGACGGGTACGCCGCTGACTCATGAAGCGTGCGATCAACTGACCATCGTGCCGAAAAGCGGTGCTTTGACCGAAGAGCAGTTCGATGAGAAGGTCAAGAATCTGGTAACCTTCCTGGCTTACTCGGCTAACCCGGTTAAGCTGCAGCATCAGCGCATTGGTACATATGTATTGCTGTACCTGGCGTTCTTCTTCGTATTCGCTTATCTGCTCAAGCGCGAATACTGGAAAGACGTGCACTGATAACGTTTCAAGCAATTGCTGTTAATCGCGCGCGCCCAAGGGCGCCTTCGAGTAGCGAACTGGTGATCCAGACGTTACGGGAGGCGCCCTCTGGGCGCGCTCGTTTTTCCGCTTCCGATAATTTCTACAAGCGAGGAGGACCGCCATGGGCGTGACCAATCGGTTGGCCTGTTACTCCGACCCCGCCGACCACTATTCCCACCGAGTGCGCATCGTACTGGCAGAGAAGGGTGTCAGCGCAGAGATCATTTATGTGGAGGCCGGCCGCCAACCACCTAAACTGATCGAAGTGAACCCCTACGGCAGCTTGCCCACCCTGGTCGATCGTGACCTGGCGTTGTGGGAATCGACCGTGGTGATGGAATATCTGGATGAGCGTTACCCGCACCCGCCGCTTCTGCCGGTTTATCCTGTGGCGCGTGCCAATAGCCGTCTGCTGATTCATCGCATTCAGCGTGACTGGTGTGGTCTGGTGGATCTGATTCTGGATTCGCGGACCAAGGAAGCGGCCCGTGTCGTGGCTCGTAAAGAGTTGCGCGAAAGCCTGACGGGCGTGTCGCCGTTGTTCGCCGACAAACCGTTTTTCCTCAGTGAGGAACAAAGTCTGGTGGATTGCTGCCTATTGCCCATACTCTGGCGTTTGCCGATTCTGGGTATTGAACTGCCGCGGCCGGCCAAGCCGCTGCTTGATTACATGGAGCGCCAGTTTGCGCGTGAGGCTTTCCAGGCGAGTCTGTCTGGTGTCGAACGCGACATGCGCTAAGGCTTAAGGAGCCGCTATGAACTCCAGTCGACCTTATCTGGTCCGTGCGCTCTACGAGTGGATTGTGGATAACGATTGCACCCCGCACATGCTGGTCAATTCCGAGTACCCGTCGGTGCAGGTGCCGCAGGGTTTTGCCAGTGACGGGCAGATCGTCCTGAACGTATCGCCACAAGCTGTGCGCCATTTGCATATGGACAACGAGGCCGTGAGCTTCGAAGGTCGTTTCGGTGGCGTGCCGCACACCTTGTTTGTGCCTATAGCTTCGATCCTGGGCATTTATGCTCGGGAGAATGGCCAGGGTATGGTGTTCGATCTGGAATCGCCTATGGGGGAGGACGACGACATTGAGCCGGATGACGACATTCCACCTCCTGACAGCGAGCCGCCGCGTCCCAGCGGTCGTCCTAGTTTGAAGGTGGTGAAGTAATAAAAAAGGCGATCCGAATGGATCGCCTTTTTTATTGCTTGTAGGAGCTGCCGAAGGCTGCGATTTTTTTCAGGATCAAAAGATCGCAGCCTGTGGCAGCTCCTATATAGCGTGCGGGTCAGTCGATGTATTCGAACAGCTTCACGATCTTCTGCACGCCGGAAACGCCTTGAACCAGATTGGTTGCCTGTGTGGCCTCCTGTTTGGTCAGCAGGCCCAGCAGGTAGACAATGCCGTTTTCAGTCACGACCTTGATGCGTGATCCGGGGATGTTCGGATCGGTGAGCATCTGCGCTTTGATCTTGGTGGTCAGCCAGGTGTCATTCTGGCGTGCCAGCAGTGAAGAGGGCGCCAGTACTTGTAGTTCGTTGTGAACCTTCTTTACGCGCTGAACCGCTGCTGCAGCCTGTTCGGCCTTGGCCTTGAGGTCTTCTCGCGGCGTTTGCCCGGCGAGCAGTACGACGCCGTTAAAGCTGGTGACAACGATGTGCGAGTCTTTATCCAGGGCTGGATCAACCTTGGCAATGTTTACGCCGACCTTGGTGTCGATCAGGGAATCGTCGATCTTGCTGCCCAGTGTGCGAGTGCCACGGTCATCTTCAATCGGCGCTTCACGGCTGGCTGTCACCACCGAGGTGCAGCCGCTGATGCCGAGGCACAGGGTCAAGGCCAGTAGGCCAAGGCGATTAGGGGTCATTCTTCACTCCCGAACAATTGGCTGTCGATCAAGTCGCATAGGCAGTGGATCGCCAGCAGGTGGACTTCCTGGATACGAGCGGTGACGTTGGCCGGTACGCGAATCTCTACGTCCTCGGGCAACAGCAGTGACGCCATGCCGCCACCGTCACGACCCGTCAAAGCTACGACAATCATTTCGCGATCATGTGCGGCCTGGATCGCTTGAATTATGTTTGCCGAGTTGCCGCTGGTGGAAATCGCCAGCAATACGTCACCCGGTTGGCCGAGTGCGCGGATCTGCTTGGAGAAGATTTCGTTGTAGCTGTAGTCGTTGGCGATCGAAGTGATTGTCGAGCTGTCGGTCGTCAGGGCGATGGCTGGCAGGCTCGGGCGCTCACGCTCAAAGCGATTGAGCAGCTCGGACGAGAAATGCTGGGCATCGCCGGCAGAGCCGCCGTTGCCGCAGGAAAGCATTTTGCCTTCGTTGAGCAGGGCATTGACCATGACCTGGCTGGCTTGCTCGATGTGCGGTGCAAGTACGTCCATCGCCTGTTGCTTGGTGTCGATACTGGCCTGGAAAAGCTGGCGAATTCGGGATTGCATGTCCATCTGTGTGACCTTAATTAGCGCGGCTGTTCGGCACGTGAATGTGCAGCCCGCAAAGCAAAGAGCAAAAGTGTCGGGTGAAGGTGTCCGGTCTGGAGTGCATGCGATCAGCCATCGAAGGCGTTCTGCAGCCAGTTCAACTGATCGAGGTTGCTGTCTATGGCAACCACGTCAAAGCGGCAGGGGGAATTGGCCCAGCGCGACTCGCGCTGAAGAAAATACTGTGCGGCGAAGATCAGTTTCTGCTGTTTGCGCCCATCGATACTGTCGAGCGCGCCACCCCATTGAGTGTTTTTTCTGTAGCGGACCTCAACGAATACTACTGTATCGCCATCTAGCATGACCAGATCAAGCTCGCCGCGTTTACACAACCAGTTCTGCGCCAACAGGCGCAGACCTTGTTGTTGAAGATGCTCGAGCGCATGGCGCTCGGCATCTTTTCCGCTTTGCTGGCGTGATCTGTCGGGCATCAGCGAGGGGTGTCCGGCAGGCGTTGAACCTGACCGTTGACGAACTCGGCCCATGGCAGCTGGCGTACGACACGCTGGCTCTGTGTCATGCCCAGGCTACCCGACTGGCCTTCGATGCGGCTGTCCGGCAGGGCCTTCAGTTGACCCAGGCGTGGCGCCAGGCGATAGGCATCAACGCCCATGGCGTAGAGGCGGCCGAGGCTGCCACCCGCTTGCGGCCATTGAGCCGTGACCTGGCGGCGCAGTGGATCATTGGCATCGAGCAACCATGGGGTCTCGCAGAAGCGGATGCCGTTCATGTCGTTGTACTGGTTCACATCGCCGCTGGCGCTGAAGACGTGGGAGGTGGCGTAAACCGGAACGTCACCTGCGTACTGGAAGTTCAGGGTCGGCTTGATCTGTTGAGCCTGTTGCGGCGTGGCCGCCAGGAAGATGAACTCGATGTCCTGACGGCGCGACGGCTGGGCGGCAACCTGCGATCCAACGGTACTTTGCAGGCTCTTGGCGCGGCCTTCGCTCTGGCGTAGCTGGAACATGTCGGCGATCTGTTGGGCCAATTGCACGGGCTGGTCGACGCGCTCGATGGCGACGATGCTGCCGCCATTGGCTTGCCAGTCCTGGCTGAATGCCTTCAATACGCGATCGCCCCACTCACCTTTCGGCACCATGATGGCGGCGCGATGCAGGCCGTCGGCGCGTGCGCGGCGCGACACTTCGCGGGCTTCATCTTCAGCGGCAAGACCAAACTGGAACAACTGCGCCGGACCTTGATCGCCCTCGCTGTAATTCAGCGCCAGGGTAGTGATCGGCAATTGCGGGCGGGTGCTGAGTTGTTTGACCAGCGGCTTCTCCAGTGGGCCAACGATCAGTTGCACGCCATCGGCCTGGGCCTTGCGGTAGAGCTCGTCCATGGAGGTCAGGTGCGAGCTGTCATAAAACTCGATGGCTGGCGGCTTCTGTCCGGCCTGTTGAGCCTGGTAGTGAGCGGCCATGAAGCCGTCACGCAAGGCCTTGCCGACCGAAGCCAGCGGGCCGTCCTGTGGCAGCAACAGGGCGATTTTGCTCAGAGGCTGGCTGGCCAGTTCCTTGAGCTTGGTCAGGGCGACTGGCAACTGAACAGCGGCCGGGTGTTTCGGGTTCTGGGCGCGCCAGTTGTCGATAGCGGCTTGCTGTTGTTCCAGAGTGCCGGCGGTTTTCACGGCCAGGGCCAGGGCCATCCAGCCACCGAGGTCGTCGGTGCTGTTGGGCTGCAACTGGTCGGTTGGCAGCGAAGCGATCAACGTCCAGATGGCTTCATGGTTTTTTGCGGCCGCTTCATCGCTCAGCATCGGAGCGATAGCAATGCGTTCCCGTGCGGCGGCGAGGGTCTGTCCATCGGCTTCAAGCGCGCGGGCACGAACGGTGCCGGTGCGCACTTGTTGCTCCTCCGGCAGTTCGCCCAGGCGTTGCAGGCTCGGATGGCTCAAGGCCGTCAGCGCGGCTTTCGGCTGGTTGCGGGTCATGGCCAGTTCGGCTGCCAGTGTGTTGGCGAAAACCTGTGGGCCGGGTTTGAGCGATTCGACGGGAACCTGTTGCAGGATTTGCGCGGACTGGCCGGCATTGCCCTGGCGATAAGCCAGGTCCGCTGCGCTCAGCCGCAACAGGGCAGCGTCTTCAGGCGATTTACTTTGGGCGGCCTTCTCAAGCAGTTGCTCGATACTGGCGTCCGGGGTCCGTGGAAGTTCGCCAAGGCTGGAGGAGGGCGAGCTGGCGCAAGCCGCCAGCAAGGCAGCGAGGCAGAGGGCAGATAACAGCCGCAGGCAAGCGATCATGTAAGTGTTCCTGATACTCGATCAAATTAGCGTGGAATTGTACCCAAGCACTGGCCGGGGCGCGATGTTACTGGCGTGAATCAATCAATTTAGCTGCTGTAAATGTAGCGGCAGTGCACAAACGGTCGCAAAAGCCATGGTCGCTACGCGCTACAATGGCGACTTTTACCGATCATGA
The DNA here is from genome assembly GCF_900187435.1 of Pseudomonas sp. Irchel s3b5. NCBI lineage: Bacteria > Pseudomonadati > Pseudomonadota > Gammaproteobacteria > Pseudomonadales > Pseudomonadaceae > Pseudomonas > Pseudomonas sp. Irchel s3b5. The sequence goes on along the minus strand of NZ_FYDY01000037.1, from coordinate 28,270 downwards.
GGTGTGCGCTTTGACTGCTCCAGGTGCTTTGAATTCCGCTGCTGGCTCGCTTTACGTGGTGGCGACGCCCATCGGCAACCTGGATGACATCAGTGCGCGGGCGCTGAAAATCCTGCGCGAGGTGGCATTGATTGCCGCCGAAGACACCCGTCACTCTCAGCGCCTGATGCAACATTTCGGTATCTCGACGCCGCTGGCGGCCTGTCATGAGCATAACGAACGAGAAGAAGGTAGTCGCTTTATTACCCGTCTGCTCGCCGGCGATAATGTGGCATTGATTTCCGATGCCGGGACGCCGCTGATTTCCGACCCCGGCTACCACTTGGTACGCCAGGCGCGTGCGGCGGGCATCAATGTAGTGCCGGTGCCGGGGGCCTGCGCCTTGATTGCCGCGTTGTCGGCGGCGGGGCTGCCATCCGATCGCTTCATCTTCGAGGGTTTCCTGCCGGCCAAGGCGGTGGGTCGACGGGCGCGACTGGAGCTCGTCAAGGAAGAGCCGCGCACGCTGATCTTCTATGAAGCGCCACATCGCATTCTCGAGTGCTTGCAGGACATGGAGCTGGTATTCGGTGCTGAGCGCCCGGCATTGCTGGGGCGTGAACTGACCAAGACCTTCGAAACCCTCAAGGGCTTGCCGTTGGGCGAGTTGCGTGAGTTCGTCGAGTCGGACAGCAATCAGCAGCGGGGTGAATGTGTGGTGTTGGTGGCGGGCTGGACGGCGCCCGAGTCGGAAGACTCGGTGAGCAGTGAAGCGATGCGCATCCTCAATCTGTTGCTCGAAGAAATGCCGCTCAAGCGCGCGGCGGCTTTGGCGGCGCAAATTACCGGCGAGCGCAAGAATGTTCTGTATCAAGTCGCGCTGGATAAGCAGAAGGGTGAGTAAAACCCGACGCACAGGCGTGGTTAAAGGTGTTTAGCGCTTGTTCTTCGGGCGCTCTGCCGTTAACCTTCGCGGCGGAGAGTCGATCGGACAGTCGCTGCCCTCTATGAAAATTAGGGGGGGGAGGAAAGTCCGGGCTCCATAGGGCGAAGTGCCAGGTAATGCCTGGGAGGCGTGAGCCTACGGAAAGTGCCACAGAAAATAACCGCCTAAGCGCTTCGGCGCCGGTAAGGGTGAAAAGGTGCGGTAAGAGCGCACCGCACGACTGGCAACAGTTCGTGGCTAGGTAAACCCCACTTGGAGCAAGACCAAATAGGGTCCCAAGGCGTGGCCCGCGCTGGGACCGGGTAGGTTGCTAAAGATGTCCAGTGATGGCCATCGTAGACGAATGACTGTTCAAGACAGAACCCGGCTTACAGATCGACTCTCCACCTTTTTTCTCCCTCTGCTTAAATCAATGAGCAGAGTGTCGGTGATGGCAATTCCCCTCCTTTCACAATCGTCCGCAGATCCTCATTCGTAATACCAAAAAAATCTTACTCTTAATAAATTACTTTAACTTCCGAACGCAGCCTTCTGTGCTGATTCAAGTTATTGGGCCGATTCACCTGCCAGATTTTCGTTACCCCTCCTTTTATGCTCCTAAATCTCAGTTCTGTAAGGCTTTTCCTTTGATCCGCGCCTTGACGGTGTGGTGGGCGCATTCCTATAGTGTGCGCAAGTGGCGGAAAGTGGCATAAAGTGGGTTTTTTAAACTCAAAACGCTAGAATTTGGAGAAACGCTGACGTGTTTCGTGGAGCCAACGCTATCAGTCTCGATGCAAAGGGCCGACTCGCTATGCCGAGCCGGTACCGTGACGAGCTCGATTCGCGTAGTTCCGGTCAGTTGATTGTCACGATTGATGCCGTTGATCCATGTTTGTGTGTTTACCCACTCGACGAGTGGGAAATTATTGAAACCAAACTGCGCGCACTGCCTTCGCTTCGCGAAGAGAACCGCCGCCTGCAACGCTTACTGATTGGTAATGCCGTCGACCTCGAGCTCGATGGCAGTGGTCGTTTTCTGGTTCCGCCGCGTCTTCGTGAATATGCCAAGTTGGATAAGCGCGCGATGTTGGTAGGCCAACTGAACAAGTTCCAATTGTGGGACGAGGATGCCTGGAATGCGGTTTCTGCTGCTGACCTGGCTGCTATTCAACAACCGGGCGCTATGCCTGATGAACTGCGTGATTTGATCCTGTGACTATTGATAGCGGCTTTAACCACATCACCGTACTGCTTGACGAAGCCGTCGAGGCTCTCGCCGTACGCCCTGATGGCTGCTATCTGGATGGCACGTTCGGGCGCGGCGGGCACAGTCGGTTGATCCTCAGCCAGCTCGGCGCCGAGGGTCGGTTGCTCGGATTCGATAAAGATCCTCAAGCGATTGCCACCGGGCAGACGCTAGCGGCCGAAGACGGCCGCTTTGTCGTTGTACAGCGCAGTTTTGCCGAGCTCGGTGCCGAAGTCGCTGCGCGTGGGTTGCATGGCAAGGTCAGCGGTATTCTGCTCGACCTCGGCGTGTCTTCCCCGCAACTCGACGATCCTGAACGCGGCTTCAGTTTCCTGAATGACGGCCCGCTGGACATGCGCATGGACCCGTCCCGCGGGATCAGCGCCGCCGAATTCGTCAACACCGCACCGGCGGAAGAAATTGCCCGGGTGTTCAAGGAGTACGGCGAAGAGCGTTTCTCCGGTCGCATGGCTCGAGCCGTGGCCGAGCGTCGCGACATCAAACCGTTCGAGCGCACCGCTGATCTGGCGGAAGTCCTGAAAGTCGCCAACCCGGCATGGGAAAAAGGCAAGAATCCGGCCACCCGCGCCTTCCAGGGTTTGCGTATTCACGTCAACAACGAACTGGGTGATCTGGAAACCGGCCTCGAAGCCGCGCTGGATTGCCTGGAAGTGGGCGGGCGCCTGGTGGTCATCAGCTTCCACTCGCTGGAAGACCGCATCGTCAAACTGTTCATGCGCAAACTGGTGAAAGGCGAAGCCGACAACCTGCCGCGCAACCTGCCGGTTCGACACGTAGCGTTCGAACCCAAAATCAAAGTCCATGGCAAAGCGCAGACGGCCTCCGACGCCGAACTCAAAGCCAACCCACGTTCCCGTAGCGCTGTCATGCGTGTGGCGGAGAAGCTGCGGTGAGTAAGCTTTTCGCCAAGCCACTGCCCGGCGGAAGCTTTTTCATGCTGCTGCTGTTTATCGGCGTGCTCGTGTCGGCCATCGGCGTGTCTTACAGCGCTCACTGGAATCGCCAGTTGCTGAACTCGCTGTACGGCGAGTTGAGCGTGCGTGACAAGGCGCAGGCCGAATGGGGCCGGTTGATTCTTGAACAGAGCACCTGGACGGCCCACAGTCGTATCGAAGTGCTGGCCACCGAACAACTGAAAATGCGCATTCCTGGCGCCGCCGAAGTGCAGATGGTGGCGCCATGATGAAACTCGAAGGCGCGCTCTTCCCGTGGCGGTTCCGTCTGGTACTGGGCTTGCTCGGCGTCATGGTGGCGGCGATTGCTTGGCGCATTATCGATTTGCAAGTGGTCGACCGTGCCTTCCTTAAAGGTCAGGGCGATGCGCGAAGTGTTCGTCATATTCCCATTCCGGCTCACCGTGGTCTGATCACCGACCGTAACGGCGAGCCTTTGGCCGTGAGTACACCGGTCACCACCCTGTGGGCCAATGCCAAGGAAATGCAGACGGCCAAAGAGAAGTGGCCGGCACTGGCATCTGCCTTGGGGCAGGACCCGAAAGCCCTGGCCGAACGTCTTGAAGCCCAGGCCAACAAAGAATTCATTTATCTGGTGCGCGGGCTGACGCCTGAGCAGGGTCAGGCTGTGCTTGATCTGAAAGTGCCGGGCGTTTATGGCATCGAAGAGTTCCGCCGTTTCTACCCGGCCGGTGAAGTCACCGCCCATATGGTCGGATTCACCGACATTGACGATCACGGTCGTGAAGGGGTCGAACTGGCCTATGAAGAATGGCTGGCCGGGGTCCCCGGCAAACGTCAGGTCATCAAGGACCGGCGCGGCCGGTTGATCAAGGATGTCCAGGTCACCAAAAACGCCAAGGCCGGTAAGCCCTTGGCGTTGTCCATTGACCTGCGTCTGCAATACCTGGCCAACCGCGAACTGCGCAACGCGATCATCGAGAACGGTGCCAAGGCCGGCAGCCTGGTGATCATGGACGTCAAGACCGGCGAGATCCTCGCCATGGTCAACCAGCCGACTTACAACCCCAACAACCGCCGCAACCTGCAACCGGCGATGATGCGCAACCGCGCGATGATCGACGTGTTCGAGCCGGGTTCGACCATGAAGGCGATCTCCATGAGCGCCGCGATCGAAAGCGGGCGCTGGAAGCCGACCGATACGGTTGAAGTTTATCCGGGCACTTTGCAGTTGGGTAAATACACCATTCGCGACGTATCGAAGACCGAAGGTCCGGTGCTCGACCTGACCGGCATTCTGATCAACTCCAGTAACGTCGGCATGAGTAAGATCGCCTTCGACATTGGCGGCGAAACCATTTACCGCCTGGCGCAGAAAGTCGGCCTCGGCCAGGACACCGGCCTGGGCTTCCCGGGTGAGCGCGTCGGCAACCTGCCGAACTACCGTGAGTGGCGCAAGGCCGAGACCGCCACGCTGTCTTATGGCTACGGTATTTCCGTGACAGCGATCCAGTTGGTCCATGCCTTCTCGGCCTTGGCCAACAACGGCCGTCTCGCACCACTGACACTGATCAAGACCGACAAAGCCCCGCAAACCACTCAGGTACTGCCGGAACACGTCGCGAAAACCATGCAGACCATGCTGCAACAAGTGATCGAAGCACCGCGTGGTGTATTCCGTGCGCAAGTGCCGGCCTATCACGTGGGCGGCAAGTCCGGTACGGCGCGTAAAACGTCGGTCGGCACCAAAGGCTACGCCGAAAATTCCTATCGCTCGCTGTTCGCCGGTTTCGGCCCGATGAGCGATCCGCGTTACGCCATCGTGGTGGTGATCGATGAACCGACCAAGGCCGGTTACTACGGTGGCCTGGTATCGGCGCCGGTGTTCAGCCGTGTGATGTCCGGCACCCTGCGCCTGATGAACGTCACGCCGGACAACCTGCCACCGACTCAACAAGCGAACGCAACGCCGGTCGTTCCACCGAAAGCCAATGGAGGGCGCGGCTGATGTCTTTAAGTCTGAACAAGATTTTCCCCCACGCAGGTCACGATCTGTTGATCCGTGAATTGGCGCTGGACAGCCGCAACGTACGCGCAGGGGACCTGTTCCTCGCGGTGCCGGGCGGCAAATTCGATGGTCGTGCACACATCGCCGATGCGCTTGCGCGCGGTGCGGCTGCGGTGGCTTATGAAGTGGAAGGCGCCACGGTGCTGCCGATCACTGAGGTGCCGCTGATTCCGGTCAAAGGTCTGGCGGCTCAGCTGTCGGACATCGCCGGGCGATTCTATGGTGAGCCAAGCCATCACCTGAACATGGTTGGCGTGACCGGCACCAACGGCAAGACCAGCGTCACTAACTTGGTCGCCCAGGCGCTGGACCTGCTCGGCCAGCACTGCGGCCTCGTCGGCACGTTGGGCTCCGGTTTTTACGGTGCCCTGGAAAGCGGTCTGCACACCACGCCGAATCCGATTGCCGTGCAAGCGACCCTGGCTGACCTGAAAAAGGCCGGCGCCAAAGCCGTCGCCATGGAAGTCTCCTCCCATGGTCTGGACCAGGGGCGCGTGACTGCCCTGGCGTTCGACGTGGCCGTGATGACTAACCTGTCTCGCGATCACCTGGATTACCACGGCACCATGCAGGCCTACGGCGAAGCCAAGGCCAAGCTGTTTACCTGGAACGATTTGAAATGCCGGGTGGTTAACCTGGATGACGAATTCGGTCGGCAACTCGCCGCTGACAAGCGTGAGTCGCGGTTGATCACCTATAGCCTCGAAGACTCCAGCGCCTACCTCTATTGCCGGACAGCGCAGTTTGACGACGAAGGCGTGCGTGCCACGCTGGTCACGCCTCAAGGTGAGCATCTGTTGCGCAGCGCCTTGCTGGGTCGCTTCAACCTGAGCAATGTGCTCGCGGCGGTGGGCGCGTTACTCGGCCTGGATTACGCGCTGGACGAAATTCTCAAGGTGTTGCCGAAACTCGAAGGCCCGGCCGGGCGCATGCAGCGCCTGGGCGGCGGTTCGCAGCCGTTGGTGGTGGTGGATTACGCCCACACGCCGGATGCGCTGGAGAAGGTGTTGCTGGCACTGCGCCCTCATGCCAAGGGCCGGTTGCTGTGCCTGTTCGGCTGTGGCGGCGACCGCGATCGCGGCAAGCGTCCGCTGATGGCCGAAGTGGTCGAGCGTCTGGCCGATGGCGTACTCGTCACCGATGACAATCCGCGTACTGAAGACCCGGCAGTGATTTTCGACGACATCCGTGCCGGTTTCACCGCTGTGGATAAGGTGACGTTCGTGGCTGGTCGTGGCCAGGCAATTGCGCAGTTGATCGCTGGCGCTTCGGCGGATGACGTGATCGTGCTGGCCGGCAAAGGTCATGAGGACTATCAGGAAATCAATGGCGAGCGTCACGCTTTCTCCGATCTGGTCGAGGCCGATCATGCCCTGACCGCGTGGGAGGTGGCCCATGCTTAAGGCCCTGAAATTGAGCGAACTGACCGGCGCACTGAATGCTCGCCTGGTCGGTAGCGATGCCAGCTTCGACGGCGTCAGCATCGACAGCCGTGCGATCAAGCCGGGTCAGCTGTTCATCGCGCTGACCGGCCCTCGCTTCGACGGTCATGACTATCTGAATGATGTCGCGGCCAAAGGCGCCGTGGCGGCATTGGTTGAGCGCGAAGTCGCCGACAGCACGCTGCCACAATTGCTGGTCGGGGACACCCGTGAGGCTTTGGGGCATCTCGGTGCGTTGAACCGCGCCGCGTTCACCCAGCCCGTCGCCGCCGTGACCGGTTCCAGCGGCAAGACCACGGTCAAGGAAATGCTGGCCAGCATCCTGCGTACGCGCGGTGCGGTACTGGCGACCCGTGGCAACCTGAACAACGACCTCGGCGTTCCGCTGACCTTGCTCGAGCTGGCGTCGGAGCACACCGCTGCCGTGATCGAACTGGGCGCTTCGCGCCTGGGCGAAATTGCCTACACCGTCGGCATGACCAAGCCGCACGTGGCCATTCTCAACAACGCCGGCACTGCCCATGTTGGCGAGTTCGGCGGTCCGGAAAAAATCGTCGAAGCCAAGGGCGAGATTATTGAAGGGCTGGATGCCGATGGCGTCGCCGTTCTCAATCTCGACGACAAGGCGTTTGGTATCTGGAAGGCGCGCGCCGGTGATCGCAAAGTGCTGACATTCGCGTTGAGCAATGTCAGCGCCGATTTCTACGCCAGTGATCTGGCCACGGATGCTCGCGGTTGCCCGTCATTCAACCTGCACAGCCCAGAAGGTGTGGAGCGTGTTCAACTGAACCTGCTCGGCACCCATAACGTCGCCAACGCCATGGCCGCCGCCGCCGCTGCCCATGCGTTGGGTGTATCGCTGTTCGGCATCGCCACCGGCCTTGGCGCGGTGCAACCGGTCAAGGGGCGAACCGTCGCGCAACTGGCCACCAATGGCATGCGCGTGATCGATGACACTTACAACGCGAACCCCACCTCGATGTGCGCCGCCGTTGATATACTCGCCGGCTTTTCCGGCCGCACCGTTCTGGTGCTCGGGGATATCGGCGAGTTGGGCGACTGGGCGGAGCAGGGGCACCGCGACGTGGGCGAGTACGCCCGTGGCAAGGTTTCTGCGCTGTACGCGGTCGGACCAATGATGGTTCACGCCGTCAACGCTTTCGGTCCACAGGCTTTTCACTTCAGCACTCAGGCTGAACTGATCAAGGCCCTGGGCGCCGAGCAAGATACAAACACCACCATTTTGATCAAGGGCTCGCGCAGCGCCGCGATGGAAAACATCGTTGCCGCTTTGTGCGGGACCAGCCTGGAGAAACATTAATGCTGCTGCTGCTAGCGGAGTATCTGCAACAGTTCTACAAAGGCTTCGCGGTCTTTCAGTACCTGACCCTGCGCGGGATTCTCGGTGTACTGACCGCGCTGGTTTTGTCGCTGTGCTATGGCCCGTGGATGATCCGCACTTTGCAGAACCGTCAGATCGGCCAGTCCGTTCGTAACGATGGCCCGCAATCGCACCTGTCGAAGTCGGGCACCCCGACCATGGGTGGCGCGCTGATCCTGTCGTCCATCGGTGTCAGCACCCTGCTGTGGGCAGACCTGAGCAACCGCTACGTCTGGGTTGTGTTGCTGGTGACCTTGCTGTTCGGCGCCATCGGCTGGGTCGATGACTATCGCAAGGTGATCGAGAAGAATTCCCGCGGCCTTCCGAGCCGCTGGAAGTATTTCTGGCAATCGGTGTTCGGCCTGGGCGCTGCGATCTTCCTTTATATGACCGCCTCCACGCCGGTTGAAACCACCCTGATCCTGCCGATGCTCAAGGACTACAGCATTCCGTTGGGTGCCGGTTTTATCGTCCTGACCTATTTCGTGATTGTCGGCTCGAGCAACGCGGTCAACCTGACCGACGGCCTCGACGGTCTGGCGATCATGCCGACCGTGATGGTCGGCGGTGGCCTGGGTATTTTCTGCTACCTGTCGGGTAACGTGAAATTCGCCGAATACCTGTTGATTCCTTATGTGCCGGGCGCGGGCGAGCTGATCGTGTTCTGCGGCGCACTGATTGGTGCGGGCCTGGGTTTCCTCTGGTTCAACACCTACCCGGCGCAAGTCTTCATGGGTGACGTTGGCGCACTGGCGCTGGGCGCGGCCCTGGGCACCATCGCCGTGATCGTCCGTCAGGAAATCGTCCTGTTCATCATGGGCGGCGTGTTCGTGATGGAGACCCTGTCAGTCGTCATTCAGGTTGCCTCCTTTAAGCTGACCGGTCGCCGTGTGTTCCGCATGGCACCGATTCACCACCACTTTGAACTCAAGGGCTGGCCTGAGCCGCGTGTGATCGTCCGTTTCTGGATCATCACCGTGATTCTCGTGCTGGTTGGCCTTGCCACCCTGAAGCTGAGGTAGAAACTCGTGTCTCTGATCGCTTCTGACCACTTCCGCATCGTTGTCGGCCTCGGCAAGAGCGGCATGTCCCTGGTTCGCTTCCTGGCGAACCGGGGCGTGGCGTTTGCCGTGGCCGATACGCGGGAAAATCCACCGGAACTGGCCACGCTCAAGCGTGACTACCCGCATGTGGAAGTGCGTTGTGGCGAGCTGGACGTCGAATTCCTGTGCCGTGCCGACGAGCTCTACGTGAGCCCCGGTCTGGCGCTGGCGACCCCGGCCCTGCAGGCTGCCGCTGCCCGTGGCGTGAAATTGTCCGGTGACATCGAGCTGTTCGCGCGTCACGCGAAGGCGCCGATCGTGGCCATCAGCGGTTCCAATGCGAAAAGCACCGTGACCACCCTGGTCGGCGAGATGGCGGCTGCGGCCGGCAAGCGTGTCGCCGTGGGTGGCAACCTCGGTACGCCGGCGCTGGACTTGCTCAGCGACGACATCGAGTTGTACGTGATGGAACTGTCGAGTTTCCAACTGGAAACCACCGATCAGCTCAACGCCGAAGTGGCGACCGTGCTCAACGTCAGCGAAGACCACATGGACCGCTACAGCGGTCTGCCGGCCTATCACCTGGCCAAGCACCGGATCTTCCGTGGCGCCAAACAGTTCGTGGTCAACCGTCAGGATGCGCTGAGCCGTCCGCTGATGGGCGAGGGCCAGCCGTGCTGGACCTTCGGCTTGAGCAAACCCGACTTCAAGGCTTTCGGCATTCGCGAAGAAGATGGCGAGAAGTACCTGGCCTTCGAATTCCAGAACCTGATGCCGGTGCGCGAATTGAAGATTCGCGGTGCCCATAACCAGTCCAATGCGTTGGCAGCCCTGGCCCTGGGTCATGCGGTCGGCCTGCCGTTCGATGCCATGTTATCGAGCCTGCGCACGTTCGCCGGCCTTGAGCATCGCTGCCAGTGGGTCCGTGACCTCGATGGCGTGAGTTATTACAACGATTCCAAAGCCACCAACGTTGGCGCCGCACTGGCAGCCATCGAAGGCCTGGGCGCGGACATCGACGGCAAGCTCGTGCTGATCGCCGGTGGCGATGGCAAGGGTGCCGAGTTCAAGGACCTGCGAGATCCGGTGGCGGCCAACTGCCGAGCCGTAATCCTGATGGGCCGCGACTCTGACAAGATCGGCGAGGCCATTGGCGATGGCGTACCGCTGATCCGTGTCGGTTCGCTGGCGGAAGCTGTCGAGCAATGCCGCGCCGTTGCCCTGCCGGGCGATGCCGTGCTGCTGTCGCCGGCCTGCGCCAGTTTTGACATGTTCAAAAATTACGAAGACCGTGGTCACCAGTTCGTCCGTGCAGTGGAGGATCTGGCATGAGCCTGAAAAACATCATCAAGCCGTATCCATCGCCGCTCATCACCGGACGTGGCATCGACCTCGATTTTCCGATGCTGGCCGGTTGCCTGACGTTACTCGGCCTGGGTCTGATCATGATCGCTTCGGCCTCCACCGAAGTGGGCGCGGTGCAATCAGGCAGTGCCCTGTATTACATGATGCGTCACCTTATTTATGTGGTGCTGGGCCTGGGTGCCTGCATTGTCACCATGATGATTCCGCTCGCCACCTGGCAACGCCTGGGTTGGCTGATGCTGCTGGGCGCGTTCGGTCTGCTGGTGATGGTGATCATTCCGGGGATCGGCCGTGAAGTGAACGGTTCGATGCGCTGGATCGGTTTCAGCTTCTTCAACGTTCAGCCATCCGAGATCGCCAAGGTGTTTGTGGTGATCTACCTCGCGGGCTATCTGGTGCGTCGCCAGAAAGAGGTGCGTGAAAGCTGGATGGGCTTCTTCAAGCCGTTCATCGTACTGCTGCCGATGGCAGGTCTGCTGCTGATGGAACCGGACTTTGGTGCCACCGTCGTGATGATGGGGGCGGCGGCGGCGATGCTGTTCCTTGGCGGCGTCGGGCTGTTCCGTTTCTCCCTGATGGTGGTGCTGGCCGTCGGCGCGGTGGTGGCGTTGATTCAAATGCAGCCGTATCGAATGGCGCGTCTGACCAACTTTGCCGACCCGTGGGCTGACCAGTTCGGCGCGGGCTATCAGTTGTCACAAGCACTGATCGCGTTTGGTCGCGGTGAGTGGCTGGGCGTGGGCCTGGGTAACAGCGTGCAGAAACAGTTCTACTTGCCGGAAGCCCACACCGACTTCGTGTTCTCGGTCCTGGCCGAAGAGCTGGGCGCCGTAGGTTCGCTGTGCACTGTCGCGTTGTTCGTGTTTGTCTGTATTCGTGGCATGTACATCGGCTTGTGGGCCGAGAAGGCCAAACAGTTCTTCGCGGCCTATGTGGCCTACGGTTTGTCGTTCCTGTGGATTGGTCAGTTCCTGATCAACATCGGTGTGAACGTCGGCCTGCTTCCGACTAAAGGCCTGACGCTGCCGTTCCTCAGTTATGGCGGTAGTTCGTTGGTGATCTGCTGTGCCTGTCTCGGCTTGTTGCTGCGCATTGAGTGGGAGAGTCGAACCCACCTGGGCAGTGAAGAGATGGAGTTCCATGAGAGCGACTTCGCCGAGGAGCCGAACCATGGGCGCTAACGTCTTGATCATGGCGGGCGGCACCGGTGGCCACGTGTTCCCGGCGCTGGCCTGTGCCCGCGAGTTCCAGGCGCGCGGTTACACCGTGCATTGGCTGGGCACACCGCGCGGCATTGAAAACGACCTGGTCCCGGCGGCCGGTATCGAGCTGCATCGGATCAACGCCAGTGGCTTGCGTGGCAAGGGCAAGTTGTCCCTGCTCAAGGCACCGTTCATGTTGCTGAAGTCGGTCTGGCAGGCGCGGGCGATCATTCGCCAGCTGAAGCCGGCCTGCGTGGTGGGTTTTGGCGGTTATGTGACCGGACCTGGAGGCGTTGCGGCCAAATTGACCGGCGTACCGGTGATCGTTCACGAGCAGAACGCCGTGGCCGGTACCGCCAATCGGTTGCTGGTGCCGTTGGCCGCTCGAGTCTGTGAAGCGTTCCCCGACACCTTTACCCTGTCGAACAGCCGTCGAACCACCGGTAACCCGGTGCGCACCGAGCTGTTCCTCGAAACACCGCGACCTGCCCTGGCCGGTCGCAAGGCGCGTTTGCTGATCCTGGGCGGAAGCCTTGGCGCAGAGCCGTTGAACAAGTTGCTGCCTGAAGCCCTGTCGCAAGTCGCCGTCGACTTGCGCCCGGACGTGTTCCATCAGGCCGGCAAAAACCACGATGAAGTGACCGCAGAGCGCTATCGCGCGGCTGGCGTCGAGGCGCAGGTGCAGCCCTTCATCAAAGACATGGCCCACGCCTATGGCTGGGCCGACCTGGTGGTCTGTCGCGCAGGCGCGCTGACCATCAGTGAACTGGCTGCTGCCGGTCTGCCCTCGATGCTGGTGCCTTTGCCCCATGCGATCGACGATCACCAGACCCGCAACGCCGATTATTTGGCCCGTGAAGGCGCAGCCTTCCTGATGCCGCAAAGAACGACTGGCGCAGCGGATCTTGCCGCTCGCCTGACAGAGGTCTTGATGCAACCACAACGACTCAACGATATGGCGACCGCGGCCCGCCGCCTGGCCAAACCCGATGCCACGCGCAACGTGGTCGATACCTGCCTGGAGGTGGCCCATGGTTGAGAATCAGAAAGCCATGCCGCAACCGGAAATGCGCCGCATCCGTCGCATCCACTTCGTCGGTATCGGCGGTGTGGGCATGTGCGGGATTGCTGAAGTGTTGTTGAACCTGGGCTATGAAGTGTCCGGTTCCGACTTGAAGGCTTCGCCGGTGACCGAGCGTCTGGAATCGTTCGGCGCACAAATCTTCATCGGCCACCGTGCCGAGAACGCTGCCTCCGCCGATGTGCTAGTGGTGTCGAGCGCCGTGAACACGTCCAACCCGGAAGTCGCCACCGCGCTGGAGCGCCGTATTCCGGTGGTGCCGCGTGCAGAAATGCTGGCTGAGCTGATGCGCTATCGCCACGGCATCGCCGTCGCCGGTACCCATGGCAAAACCACCACCACCAGCCTGATCGCTTCGGTGTTCGCTGCCGGTGGTCTGGACCCGACGTTCGTCATCGGTGGCCGTCTGAATGCCGCGGGCACCAATGCCCAGCTTGGCACCAGCCGCTACCTGATCGCCGAAGCCGACGAAAGCGATGCCAGCTTCCTGCACTTGCAGCCGCTGGTGGCTGTGGTCACCAACATCGACGCCGATCACATGGCGACCTACGGCGGCGACTTCAACAAACTGAAGAAAACCTTCGTCGAGTTCCTCCACAACCTGCCGTTCTACGGTCTGGCCGTGATGTGCCTGGACGATCCGGTGGTGCGTGAAATCCTGCCGCAGGTCAAGCGTCCGACCGTGACCTATGGCTTCGGCGACGACTGCGACGTGCGTGCGATCAATGTGCGCCAGCAAGGCATGCAAACCTTTTTCACCGTGCTGCGTCCGGACCGCGAACCGCTGGATGTTTCGGTGAACATGCCGGGCAACCACAACGTGCTCAATGCACTGGCAACCATCTGCATCGCCACGGATGAGGGTGTCAGCGATGAAGCCATTGTCCAGGGCCTGTCCGGGTTCCAGGGCGTCGGCCGACGCTTCCAGGTCTACGGCGAACTGCCGGTGGATGGCGGTAGCGTGATGCTGGTCGACGACTACGGTCACCACCCGACCGAGGTCGCCGCCGTGATCAAGGCCGTGCGCGGTGGCTGGCCGGAGCGCCGCCTGGTGATGATTTACCAGCCGCACCGCTACAGCCGCACCCGCGACCTGTACGACGATTTCGTCAATGTGCTGGCCGATGCCAACGTGCTGCTGTTGATGGAAGTCTACCCGGCGGGTGAAGAACCGATTCCGGGTGCCGACAGCCGCAAGCTGTGCAACAGCATCCGCCAGCGCGGCCAGCTCGACCCGATCTACATCGAACGCGGTGTCGACCTCGCGCCTGTGGTCAAGCCGTTGCTGCGTGCCGGTGACATCCTGCTGTGCCAGGGCGCCGGTGATATCGGCGGTCTTGCACCGAAATTGTTGAAAAGTGAGCTGTTTGCCGGTGCCGTTGCCGCACCGGTTGAGGGGAAGTTGAAATGACTGTTGCCTACGCCAATCTCGTCTCCACCGTTGCGCCGAAAGACTTCGGCCGTGTCGCCGTGCTGTTCGGTGGCAAGAGTGCCGAGCGCGAAGTGTCCCTGAAGTCCGGCAACGCTGTGCTCGACGCGCTGCAAAGCGCCGGTGTGGACGCGTTCGGCCTCGACGTGGGCGATGACCTGCTGCAGCGTCTGCTGAGCGAAAAAATCGACCGTGCTTTCATCATCCTCCACGGTCGTGGCGGTGAAGACGGCAGCATGCAGGGCCTGCTCGAATGCCTGGGCATTCCGTACACCGGCAGCGGCATCCTCGCTTCGGCACTGGCCATGGACAAGCTGCGCACCAAGCAGGTCTGGCACAGCCTGGGCATTCCGACGCCACGTCACGCGGTACTGACCAGCGAAGCCGATTGTATTTCGGCGGCGACGGAACTGGGCTTCCCTTTGATCGTCAAACCGGCCCATGAAGGTTCAAGTATCGGGATGGCCAAAGTGAGTTCCGCGTCCGAGTTGATCGACGCATGGAAAGCGGCCAGTACCTACGATTCGCAAGTGTTGGTCGAGCAATGGATTCAAGGTCCGGAGTTCACCATCGCCACCCTGCGTGACCAGGTGTTGCCTCCAATTGCCCTGGGCACGACGCACAGTTTCTACGACTACGACGCCAAGTACATCGCCAACGATACCCAGTACCGCATTCCGTGCGGGCTGGACAGCGCCAAGGAAAAGGAACTCATGGACCTCACGGCGAAAGCCTGCGAGGCGCTGGGTATCGCCGGTTGGGGCAGGGCAGACGTGATGCAGGACGCCGACGGGCAGTTCTGGTTCCTGGAAGTCAACACCGCACCGGGCATGACCGATCACAGCCTGGTGCCGATGGCGGCCCGTGCTGCCGGTCTGGATTTTCAGCAATTGGTTCTGGCCATTCTGGCAGCCAGTGTTGAGGTAAGAGGTTAAGACCATGCAAGGCGCTCAGCTCAGACATCAGCCTACCGCACCGACCGGCCGCAAGCCGGTGCCGCGGGGTGCCAGCCGTATGGTGGCCAAAGAGCCGATGTCTGCGCGCCTGCCGAAAGCCAACTTTGGTTTTCTCAAAGCGTTGTTCTGGCCAGTGCTGTTGGTCGCGCTGGGGTATGGCACCTACGAAGGCGCGCAGCGATTGCTGCCTTACGCCGACCGGCCGATCACCAGGATCAACGTGCAGGGCGACTTGAGTTACATCAGCCAGCAAGCGGTGCAGCAGCGGATCGCGCCATTCGTGGCGTCGAGCTTCTTCACCATTGACCTGGCGAGCATGCGCACCGAGCTGGAAACGATGCCGTGGATTGCCCACGCCGAAGTGCGTCGGGTGTGGCCGGATCAAGTGGTGATCCGCCTGGAAGAACAACTGCCGGTGGCCCGTTGGGGCGATGAGTCGCTGTTGAACAACCAGGGCCAGGCCTTCACCCCGCGCGAGCTGGCGAACTATGAACACCTGCCACAGCTGTTCGGCCCACAGCGGGCTCAGCAGCAAGTGATGCAGCAATACCAAGTGCTGAGCCAGATGCTCAGACCCATGGGTTTCTCGATTGCACGCCTGGAGCTGCGCGAACGCGGCAGCTGGTTCCTGACCACCGGCCCTGGCAGCGCGGGCCCTGGAATCGAACTGCTGCTGGGGCGCGGCAAGCTGGTGGAAAAGATGCGCCGCTTCATTGCCATCTATGACAAGACGCTTAAAGAACAGATTACGAACATTGCGCGCATCGATCTGCGCTACGCCAACGGCCTTGCTGTTGGCTGGCGGGAACCGGTAGCGCCCACGGCAGCCCAACCCGCTGTCGCGAAGAATTAAGAAGAGGCAGGACCCATGGCAAACGTGCAAAGCGGCAAAATGATCGTCGGTCTCGATATCGGCACCTCCAAGGTGGTGGCGCTGGTAGGCGAGGTCGCGGACGACGGCACGCTGGAAATCGTCGGGATCGGCACCCATCCGTCCCGCGGCCTGAAAAAAGGCGTGGTAGTGAACATCGAGTCCACTGTGCAATCGATCCAGCGCGCGATCGAAGAAGCACAGCTGATGGCGGGTTGCCGCATTCACTCGGCATTCGTCGGCGTGGCCGGCAATCACATCCGCAGCCTGAACTCCCACGGCATCGTGGCGATTCGTGATCGCGAAGTCAGCTCCGCCGACCTTGAGCGCGTACTCGACGCCGCCCAGGCCGTGGCGATCCCGGCTGACCAGCGTGTGCTGCACACCCTGCCACAGGATTACGTGATCGATAACCAGGAAGGCGTTCGTGAGCCACTGGGCATGTCCGGCGTGCGTCTGGAAGCCAAGGTTCACGTGGTCACCTGCGCCGTCAACGCTGCGCAAAACATTGAAAAATGTGTGCGTCGCTGCGGTCTGGAAATTGACGACATCATTCTTGAGCAACTCGCTTCGGCGTACTCGGTACTGACCGACGACGAGAAAGAGCTGGGCGTGTGCCTGGTGGACATCGGTGGCGGCACCACCGACATCGCGATCTTCACCGAAGGTGCGATCCGTCACACCGCCGTGATCCCGATTGCGGGCGATCAGGTGACCAACGACATCGCCATGGCGTTGCGCACTCCGACCCAGTACGCCGAAGAAATCAAGATTCGCTATGCCTGCGCCCTGGCCAAACTGGCCGGTGCCGGTGAAACCATCAAGGTGCCAAGCGTTGGCGACCGTCCTCCGCGCGAACTGTCCCGCCAGGCCCTGGCCGAAGTGGTTGAGCCGCGTTACGACGAACTGTTCACCCTGATCCAGGCCGAGCTGCGTCGCAGCGGCTACGAAGACCTGATTCCGGCCGGCATCGTGCTGACCGGCGGTACCGCGAAGATGGAAGGCGCCACTGAACTGGCCGAGGAAATCTTCCACATGCCGGTGCGCCTGGGCGTGCCTCATGGCGTCAAGGGCCTGGATGACGTGGTCCGCAACCCGATTTACTCCACAGGCGTTGGCCTGTTGATGTACGGCCTGCAGAAACAGTCCGACGGCATTTCGTTCTCGGGCATCGGCAGCCGCGACAGCTACAGCAACGAAGACCCACAGGCGCCGCTGCTGGACCGCCTGAAGAAGTGGGTCCAGGGCAATTTTTAAAGCTTTACCGCAACACCGTAATACCGAAGCACGCAGTAGGCGAAAAAACTAGAGAAATGAAAGGAGAGGGAAAATGTTCGAACTCGTAGACAACATCCCCGCAAGCCCGGTAATCAAAGTTATCGGTGTCGGCGGTGGCGGCGGCAACGCTGTCAACCATATGGTCAAGAGCAACATTGAAGGCGTCGAATTCATCTGCGCCAACACTGATGCCCAGGCGCTGAAAAGCATCAGCGCGCGGACCATCCTGCAACTGGGTACCGGCGTGACCAAAGGTCTGGGTGCCGGTGCCAACCCTGAAGTAGGTCGTCAGGCCGCTCTCGAAGACCGTGAGCGCATTGCCGAAGTCCTGCAGGGCACCAACATGGTGTTCATCACCACGGGCATGGGCGGAGGTACCGGTACCGGTGCTGCGCCGATCATTGCCGAAGTGGCCAAGGAAATGGGGATCCTCACCGTTGCGGTCGTGACCCGTCCGTTCCCGTTCGAAGGCCGCAAGCGTATGCAGCTGGCCGACGAAGGTATCCGTCTGCTGTCTGAAAGCGTCGACTCGTTGATCACCATTCCCAACGAGAAGCTGCTGACCATCCTCGGTAAGGACGCCAGCCTGCTGTCGGCTTTCGCCAAGGCGGACGATGTACTGGCCGGTGCCGTTCGCGGTATCTCCGACATCATCAAGCGTCCGGGTATGATCAACGTCGACTTTGCCGACGTTCGTACCGTGATGAGCGAAATGGGCATGGCGATGATGGGCACTGGCTGCGCCAGCGGTCCGAACCGTGCACGCGAAGCCACCGAAGCGGCCATTCGCAACCCGTTGCTCGAAGACGTGAACCTGCAAGGCGCTCGCGGCATCCTGGTGAACATCACCGCCGGTCCTGACCTGTCCCTGGGTGAGTACTCCGACGTGGGTAGCATCATCGAGGCGTTCGCATCCGAGCACGCGATGGTCAAGGTCGGTACCGTTATCGATCCGGACATGCGCGACGAGCTGCACGTGACTGTCGTTGCCACCGGTCTTGGCGCTAAAATCGAGAAGCCTGTGAAGGTCATCGACAATACCGTTCACACTTCGATGGCTCCACAGCCACAACAACAGGCCCCTGTTCGTCAGGAAGCTCCAGCGGTGAATTACCGTGACCTGGACCGTCCGACCGTCATGCGCAACCAGGCTCAGGCCGGTGCTGCGACTGCCGCGAAGATGAATCCACAAGATGATCTGGATTACCTGGACATCCCGGCATTCCTGCGTCGTCAGGCCGATTGATGAAATGTATCAGGGCTATGAAGGTGATTGGTGTTCAGCAAAGGCATGGTCTGCTATCATCGCCAGCCTTTGTTGATACCAGTTCGCAATTTGCGCTGAAGCGGCCCAAGCCATGATTAAACAACGCACACTGAAAAATATTATCCGTGCCACAGGTGTAGGTCTGCACTCCGGGGAGAAGGTATACCTGACCCTCAAGCCTGCGCCGATCGACACCGGCATCGTCTTTCGCCGTAACGACCTCGATCCAGTGGTCGAGATCCCGGCGCGTGCGGCCAATGTCGGCGAGACAACCATGTCGACGACGCTGGTCAACGGTGACGTAAAAGTGGACACGGTGGAGCACTTGCTCTCGGCCATGGCTGGCCTGGGCATCGATAACGCCTACGTCGAGCTCTCCGCGTCCGAAGTTCCGATCATGGATGGCAGCGCTGGACCCTTCGTATTTCTGATTCAGTCGGCAGGCCTGGAAGAACAGGACGCCGCCAAGAAATTCATCCGCATCCTGCGTGAAGTGACAGTGGAAGATGGCGACAAGCGCGCCACTTTCGTCCCTTTCGAAGGTTTCAAGGTGAGCTTCGAGATCGACTTCGATCACCCGGTTTTCCGTGACCGCACCCAAAGTGCAAGCGTGGATTTTTCCAGCACTTCGTTCGTTAAAGAAGTCAGCCGCGCCCGTACCTTTGGTTTCATGAGTGACATCGAGTACCTGCGCAAGCACAACCTCGCACTCGGCGGCAGTGTTGAGAACGCAATTGTGGTTGACGCTGATGGCGTACTGAACGAAGACGGCCTTCGCTATGAAGACGAATTCGTGAAGCACAAGATCCTCGACGCAATTGGTGACCTCTACCTGCTGGGCAATAGCCTGATTGGTGAGTTCAAGGGCTTCAAGTCCGGCCACGCACTGAACAACCAGCTGCTGCGCAAATTGATTGAGCAGACAGATGCCTGGGAAGTCGTGACGTTCGAAGACGCCAGCACCGCACCAATTTCTTACATGCGCCCTGTTGCGGCCGTGTAAGTAAAAAACCTCTCTAGTTTTTTAAGGGCTACCTTCGGGTGGCCTTTTTTTATGTCTGCATGAATCAGAAGATCCAGCGATCTTTTCAGCTGGCGCACACCACCCGATTCCGCCCGCCTTCCTTGGCCTGATACAGCGCCTTGTCCGCGCTGAACAGCAACTGCTCCAGGCTGATCTCGCTGGCCGATGTGCAGGTGGCGATACCGATGCTGACCGTCATTGGTGATTGAGGGGCGCCTGCCACTGGCATGTTCTGGACCGCTTCCCGGATCTGCTCGGCGATCTGCCGTGCACCTTCACTGTCGGTTTCAGCCAGGATCACCGAAAACTCCTCGCCACCGTAGCGGGCCACCAGGTCCGTGGGGCGATGGACATGGGTGCGGATAACATCGGCCAACGCCCGCAGGGCTTCGTCGCCTGCCTGATGGCCATGCTGATCATTGAAAGCCTTGAAGTGATCGGCATCGATCATCAGCAACGACAAGGGCTTGCCGGAACGTTGTGCACGAAACCATTCATGGCTCAGCGCATGATCGAGGGTTCGACGGTTGGCAACGCCGGTCAGGGCATCGGTGGCGGCCAATTGCGCCAGATCCTGCTCGGCCTGGTGCCGCAAACGCAGTTCGCGGCAAAGCAACCAGGTCAGCCACAAGAGGCCAATGCACAGGACACCGGTTGCGCCGCTGATCACCCATGCCGTGCGCTTCCAGGTGGCGAATACTTCATCGAGGGACAGTGCGACGATGACGGTCAACGGCAGATTACCGACCCGGGAAAAGGTGTACAGGCGCCGTTGGAAATCGACGCTAGACACGCTGTTGAAGTTGCCATTGCGCGCTTGCAATATCCTGACGACATTGGGGTTGCTGGCGAAACTCTTGCCGATCAAGTTTTCTTTCAGATAAGGCTTCTGCGCCAGGAGAATGCCATCGTCATTGATGATGGCCAGTGCACTGCCGGTACCGATGTCCAGACTGTTGAAGAGTTGATCGAAATAGCTCATGCGCATCGAGGCCACCGCAACACCCAGAAACTCACCCGTGGGCGAGGCAATGCGTCGGCTGAAACTAATGCGCCATTCATCTTTTTCTTCACATTCGCAGCGGGGTTTGAACGGTCGGCTGATGAACATGCCGGTGTCGTGGTTGAAGGCATGGGCGAGGAAATAGTCGCGATCGGCGAAATTGGCCGGTTTGGGCTCGATCAACGACGAGTCGGCCAATACCTCGCCATGCTTGTCCAGCAACAGGATGTCGCCTTTGTAACGCGCGGTGGTGGAGCGGTCGAACAGCACCAGATGGCGAATCTGCGCAGACACCTGTTTCAGATCGTCCCGTTGCGCGGCCGCGATCAGTCCTTGCAGTATCAGATCGTAAAGCTCCACCGTGCGCAGCACATCGGCGTCGATCAGTTGCGCAATGGTCGTGGCGCTGCGGGTAGCAGCCTGCTGGGCGTTGGTGTGTTCGCGAATCAGCAGGAACGTGACAATGCACAGGATTGCGATAACCGTCAGGGAGCTGCCGAGGATCACCATGATCTCCGGTCGACCGGTATTGCCTGAAACATGCGGGAGGCGGTTTGCGGTCATAGGGCGGGTATCTGTTGGAGGGACTGTGTAAGCGTAGTTCCATTAGCGTAATAACTGAATGATTCGGCCTCGGTGCCAGGAGGGTTGATCCATTGCAAAGGGCGTGAGTGATCATCGTTACAGCCCACGCAATGAAACGGTGAAGCCAGCATAAAAAAAGCCGCTGACAGCAGCGGCTTGAAGACAACTTTTCAAAGGGAAGAGCCGATGGAAAGTGTCGAGGGAAACGGGAGCGATGCGCGCAATCAGCTGTCTTTTTCGGTTTGCTGGGTTTGAATGCGCAACGCTTGTGCTGCCTGGGTGGCCTCAGGGGTTTTGGCTGTCATCTCGATTTGCTGTGCCTCGAAGGCGGCGGCGCGCGTGGCGTTTTGCGTGACGAACGTCTGCGACTCCTCCGCGAAGGCCAATGGCGACAGGAACAAAGAAGACAAAACAAAAGCGCTGGCAATACCCATACGGTTGGACATCGTTAAAACCTTCTTGCTTGGCAAGTGCTGTTTGGTGCGGGCAAAGATAAGGAGGTCGGAGGTTTTGAAAAAGAGCGGATTCATGAAAGGACTGTTACAGCAGAAGCAAAGATCGCTCAGACAGGCAGGTGAATGCCGAAGGTATTCATGCCCTGGTCGCTGCGCACAAACACATCGCCGCCATGCATCAGCGCAATCGCCTTGACGATGGCCAGTCCCAACCCATGGTTGTGGCCGCTGTTGCTGCGCGACGCATCGACCCGGTAGAAGCGTTCGAACAGGCGCGGTAGATGTTCACGGTCAATCGGCGATCCGGGGTTGGCCACGCCGATGCTGACTTGATGCTCACCCACCTCGATCCGCACTTGAATCACTTGCCCGGGCGCGGTGTGTTGCACAGCGTTGTTCAGCAGATTGATCAGCGCCCGACGCAGGTGAGCGATCTCGATCTGCACGTGCGCATCGCCACTGACCTCGACTTGAACCTGGGCATCTTCAAGGATGAAGTCCAGGTATTCCAAGGTCGTCGCCACTTCATCGGCCAGCGATGTAGAGGTCAGTTTGGTCGCCTTGCTGCCCTGATCGGCGCTGGCCAGGAACAGCATGTCGTTGATGATTGAACGCAGTCGTTCCAGTTCTTCGAGGTTCGATTGCAGCACTTCGAAATAGTGCTCGGCGGAGCGGCCGCGGGTCAGCGCGACCTGGGTCTGGCCAATCAGGTTGGTCAGCGGTGAGCGCAGCTCATGGGCCACGTCGGCATTGAAGGACTCGAGGCGCGAGTAGGCCTGTTCGACCCGTTCCAGCGTCGAGTTGAATGACTTGACGAACTGATCGAGTTCCGGCGGCAACGGCGACAGCCGCAAGCGCCCCGAGCGCAAGGGCGGTGCCAGGCGTTGGGCTTCCTGGGACAGTTTGATCAACGGCTGGAGCCCGATTCGCGCCACCCAGTAACCCAGCGCCGAGGCCATCAGCACGCCAATGATCGCCAGGCTGATCAGGGCAATCAGCAACTGGTGTTGCGTGTGGAAAAACGTCTCGGTGTCGATGCCGATCATGAAACGCAGCGGCGGGCGATGATCCTTGGCCGGAAACTCGCTGACCAGCACTTTCATCGGGTAGGGCTGGTCTGGCAACTGCAGGTCGCGCATGCCCAGCGGTCCCTCGGCGAAGGTGCGGATCGACGGTGTAGGGTTGCCATATTCATAGTGCGGATCGCCGCTGGTGATCCAGAAACTGATGCGCTTGTCTTCTTCACCCAGCAGCTTGAGTTTGTTGTTGATCTTCACCCAATGCTCGGGCGTGCCGTAACGGCCGACGGTGGATTCAAGCACGCTGTAGCGCGCATCCAGCTCAGCTTCGGGCAGCAAACCCAGGCCTTTATCGACCTCTTGGTACAGCGCCCAACCAATCAACAGAAAGACCAAAAGCGCCACCAGCGTAAACATCCCGCTCAGGCGCAGCGCAATGCTGTTACTGGACACCACGGCTCTCCAGCACATAACCCATGCCGCGAATGGTGTGCAGCAGTTTCTCTTCGAACGGCCCGTCGAGTTTGGCCCGCAGGCGTTTGATCGCGACTTCGACGACGTTGGCGTCGCTGTCGAAATTGATGTCCCAGACCATTTCGGCGATGGCGGTTTTCGAGAGAATTTCCCCTTGCCGACGGGCCAGCACGCTGAGCAGCGAAAACTCCTTGGCGGTCAGGTCCAGGCGGGTGCCGGCGCGGGTGGCCTTGCGGCTGATCAAATCTATCCACAGGTCGGCGATGCTCACTTGCACCGGTTCATGGCCGCCGCTGCGGCGGGTCAGCGCTTGCAGACGCGCCACCAGTTCAAGGAAGGAAAACGGTTTGCCGAGGTAATCATCGGCACCATCGCGCAGGCCTTTGATGCGGTCTTCGACGCGCTCGCGGGCGGTGAGCATGATCACCGGGGTTTGCTTGCGCGCACGCAGGGCACGCAGTACGCCGAAGCCGTCGAGGCCCGGCAGCATCACGTCGAGGACGATCACCGCGTAGTCGCTTTCCAGCGCCAGGTGCAGGCCTTCGACCCCGTCGCGGGCCAGGTCTACGGTGTAACCCTGTTCCGTCAGGCCGCGGTGCAGATAGTCCGCGGTTTTTTCTTCGTCTTCGATAATCAGAACGCGCATGACCCGCCTCAGTCTGTGGTCGCCAGCGCCGCAACCGGCGTTGGTTTAGGTCGATGAAATAGCCGCTCAAGCCACAAGTAGATGACCGGCGTGGTGAACAACGTCAGGGCCTGGCTTACCAGCAAGCCGCCGACCACCGCGATCCCCAGCGGTTGGCGCAACTCGGCGCCAGTGCCGTAACCGAGCATCAATGGCAGTGCGCCGAGGAGTGCGGCGAGGGTGGTCATGATGATCGGCCGGAAGCGAGTAATACAGGCCTTGAAGATCGCCTCTTCCGGCGACAAGCCGCCGTTGCGCTGCGCTTCGAGGGCGAAGTCGATCATCAGGATGCCGTTCTTCTTGACGATACCGATCAGCAGCACCAGCCCGATCAGGGCCATGATCGAAAAGTCCTGGCCGCAAATCCACAGCATGATCACCGCGCCCAGGCCTGCCGAGGGCAAGGTCGAAATGATCGTCAGCGGATGCACGAAGCTCTCATAGAGCACGCCCAGAATGATGTACACCGCCACCAGCGCCGCCAGGATCAGCCACGGCTGACTGGCCAGCGAACTCTGGAACGCCTGGGCCGCGCCCTGGAAATTGCCGCTGATCGCCGCCGGCATGCCGATGTCGGCCTTGGCCTGGTTGAGCATGATCACCGCATCACCCAACGCCACGCCGGGCGCCAGATTGAACGACAGGTTGGCGGCCGGGAACATGCCGTCGTGGGCGATGGACAACGGGCCGATGGTCGGAGCATCGAACTTGGCCAGGGCCGACAGCGGCACCATTTCTCCGCTCAGGGGCGAGCGCAGGTAGAAATAGTTGAGGCTTTCGGCCTTGCCGCGCTGTTTGGTGTCCAGCTCAAGAATCACGTTGTACTGGTTGACCTGTGTCTGGAACTCGTTGATCTGCCGCTGACCGAACGCGTCATACAGCGCTTCGTCGACATCGCTGGCGGTCAGGCCGAAACGGGCAGCGGCGCTGCGGTCGATGCTGATGTGGGTGATGCTGCCGCCCAGTTGCAGGTCGTTGGAAATGTCGCGGAATGCCGGGTTGCCGCGCAGTTTTTCCGTCAGGCGCTGGGTCCAGGTGCTGAGTGTCGCGCCGTCGTTGCTCTTGATCACGTACTGGTATTGGGCACGGCTCGGGCCGGAGCTGAGGTTGATGTCCTGACCGGCACGCAGATACAGCACAATGCCCGGGACTTTCATCAGTTGCGGGCGAATCCGGTCGATGAATTCGCTGGCCGAGACATCACGGTCGCCACGTTTTTTCAGGGCAATCCAGAAGCGGCCATTGGCGATGGTCTGGTTGCTGCCCGAGACGCCGACCGAGTGGGAAAAGGACTGCACAGCTGGATCGGCGGCGACGATTTCTGCCATCGCCAAGTGTTTTTTCACCATGTCGCCGTAGGAGATGTCGGCGGCAGCTTCGGTGGTGCCAAGGACGAAACCGGTGTCCTGGATCGGAAAGAAGCCTTTAGGGATGAAGATGTAACCGGCAACTGCCAGGCCCAACGAGAGACCAAACACACCGATCATGAATTTCTGGTGAGCGAGTGCACGGTGCAGGCCTTTTTCGTACCACGCCAACAGGCGATCGCCGAAGCCCGGTTTGTCGTGGGCGTGATGCACCGGCGCACGCATGAACAACGCGGCCAGGGTCGGCGCCAACGTCAGGGACACCACCACCGAAATCAGGATGGTCGAGGTGGCGGTCAGGGCGAACTCCTTGAACAACCGACCGACCACGCCGCCCATGAACAGCAGCGGAATGAACGCCGCCACCAGCGAGAAGCTGATCGACACCACGGTGAAGCCGATTTCACCGGCGCCCTTGATCGCCGCCTCGCGCATGTCGTCGCCGGCTTCGAGATGGCGGTGGATGTTTTCCACCACCACGATCGCATCGTCGACCACAAACCCCACGGCCACCACGATCGCCACCAGCGTCAGGTTGTTCAGGCTGAAGCCCATCACATACATCAGCGCAAAACTGGCGATCAACGACACACCGAGCACCGCCGACACAATCAGCGTGGCCGACAGTTGGCGCAGGAACAACGCCATCACCGCCACCACCAGCATCACAGCGATCAGCAAAGTGATTTCCACCTCATGCAGCGAGGCGCGGATGGTTTGGGTCCGGTCGATCAACACCTTGACCTGCACCGAGGCCGGCAACATCGCTTGCAGCGCCGGCAGCGCAGCCTGGATGCGATCCACGGTCTCGACGATGTTGGCGCCCGGCTGGCGAAAGATCACCAGGTTGACGCCCGGTTGCGAACCCGCCCACGCCTGCACGTAGGCATCTTCCGAGCCGTTGACGACTTTGGCGACATCCTTGAGGTGAACCGGGGCGCCGTCCTTGTAGGAAACGATCAACTGGCTGTATTCGTCAGGGTGGAACAGTTGATCATTGGTCGAAAGCGTTGAAATGCTCGACTCGCCGTACAGCGCACCTTTGGCCAGGTTGAGGCTGGTCTGCTGGATCGCCAGGCGAATGTCCGCGAGAGTCAGGCCGATGGCAGCGAGTTTGTCGGCGGACACCTGAACGCGAATTGCCGGACGTTGCTGACCGGTAATCGACACCTGTCCTACACCGTCGACCTGGCTGAGCTGACGGGACAGCAACGTTTCCGTCAGGTCGCTGAGTTCCGGGCCGGGCATCAGCGACGAGTTGACGGATAGGATCAGCACCGGGCTGTCGGCCGGGTTGACCTTGCGCCAGGTCGGCAGGTTCGGCATGTCCTTGGGCAACTTGCCGGAAGCGGTGTTGATCGCCGCCTGAACTTCCTGGGCGGCGGTGTCGATGCTTTTCTCGAGGGTGAATTGCAGGGTCAGGATGGTCGAGCCGAGCGCGCTGCTCGACGTCATCTGCGTCACACCGGGGATGGCACTGAATTGCACTTCCAGGGGCGTGGCCACCGACGACGCCATGGTTTCCGGGCTGGCGCCGGGCAGTTGCGCCGCCACCTGGATGGTCGGGAATTCCGCTTCCGGCAGCGGTGCGATGGGCAGGCGCGGGAAGGCAATCGCGCCCAGCAGCACCAACGCAAAGGTCAGCAGGATAGTCGCGACGGGGTGATCGATGCACCACGCGGAAATCGAGCCATGACCTTTCATGGCGTCGGCTCCGATTGCACCACCTGCGGCGGATCGGTCAGCACTTGAACCACCGAGCCGGGTTTGAGACGCGACTGGCCATCGCTGACCAGTTGATCGCCGGCCTGCACGCCTTTGATGATGTTCAGGCCGCTGTCCTGATAGACCATTTGCACCGCGACGGTTTCGACTTTGTCGCCCTTGAGGCGGTAAACGAAATGTTGATCGAGGCCACGCTGTACGACGTTGGGCGGTACGACCAGCGCATCTTTATCCAGTGCTGTCTGAATTTTTACCGTCACCAGCAGGCCCGGCCAGAGTTTCTGCCCGGCGTTGTCGAATTCAGCCTTGGCGCGGATGGTGCCGGTGTTGGCGTTGATCTGGTTGTCGATCAGGGTCATATGACCTTCGCCCAACAGGTTGCCGGTTTCGCCATCGGTGTCGGCCCCGATGTAGGCCTTGACCCGGGCGCGCTGCGGGTCGCTGATCAGGCTTTGCAGAGTCGGCAGCATTTGCTGCGGCAGGGAGAATTCCACGGCGATCGGGTCGATCTGGGTCACCGTGAACAGGCCCAGGGTGTCGGTCATGCGTAGGAAGTTGCCTTCATCCACGGTGCGAATGCCGACGCGACCGGTGACCGGGGAGCGAATCTGTGTGTAGGACAACTGCACCTGAGCGGCATCGATTGAAGCCTGATTGCCTTGGGCGGTGGCTTTGAGCTGGTTGACCAGGGCTTGTTGCTGGTCGTAGGTCTGCTTGGAAACACCGTCGTCGACGCTCAGCAGTTTGTAGCGCTGGAGGTTGACCAGTGCGACTTGCAGTTGTGCCTGGCTTTCACCGAGTTGTGCCCGGGCCTGGTCGAGGTTGGCGCGGATCGAGCGGTCGTCGATGGTGGCCAGCAGGTCGCCTTTCTTCACCAATTGGCCTTCCTTGACCATGATTCTGGTGAGGATGCCGTCGATTTGCGGGCGGACCACGACGCTGTGCAGGGACAGGACCGAGCCGATGCCGCTGACGAAACGCGGCACGTCCTTTTCGGTGACGCTGACGATGCGTACGGGGATGGCGGTGGGGGTGGCGAGTTTGGTTTTTTCCGGTTTGGTGGCGTACCACAGGCCCAGCGCTGCCAGGAGGATCAGGAGGGCGACGAGCAGGGCGGGTTTTTGCTGGATTCGCATGCGAGTGGGGCGCCGGGGCTGGGTGGTCGGTAGGAGGGTAAGGTAGTTTCCTTTATAAACCTGTTTGCTGGTCAGGAGGGTGACTGCTAACTGACGGCGCTGTCAGTTTGGCTGGGGGTGTCAGAAATTTTGTGTTCGGGCATAACATGAGTAAGAGGTGCATGTATGCCAACCAAAAAGAAACCCGCGTTGCGAGAACTACCGAAAATCCCGAAAGAGCTGCTCGAGCAATTCACCGATGGACCGATGACCGCTGAAGCCATTGAGGACGCCTCTGCGGCGTTCAAGAAGGCTTTGATCGAGCGAGCCCTCAGTGCTGAGCTTGG
>NZ_FYDY01000024.1:0-93301 GCF_900187435.1 Pseudomonas sp. Irchel s3b5 | reverse complement strand
GCCCAACTGACGAATAGTTGCCCCGGTTTGCCTCCCCAATTTGATGTAGAGCTTGACCGCTCGAATGCGATCTTCGTATGAATACATGAACTACCTCCAGGTAGTCCAAGATTTCTACCGCACCCCCGCTGGGTCAATTTTCGGTCAGCGGCAACACAGCACCCTCTTCAACCTGACCCTACTCTGGGGATAGAAGCGCTATCTTCGCCTGACTTGCTATCCCCATCACTTTGGCAGCCAGTTCCGCGCCATTGATATCTTCGTAACGAGTCGGAATCCGCTCCTTAAGTCTAAAAAGTCTGTGATGAGCAGTCCGGGTTAATCGGCCGAAAGTGGTTGCAACTACCCTGCCTCGCAGCACTCCATCCTCTTTTATTTCCTTCTCGGTGGAAGTTTTCGGAGAGACTTCGTGACCAACCACAAAGGCCCTGAATATCGGAGTGCCATCCAATAGCCCGCTTCCAAGGAAATCTTGCACGTAGCCGTCCGCTTGATTCATCTCGTCACGGCCAATGGTGGACTTCCCCTTTTTCAACTCGATAATCAGAACATCTCGAATCTTGGTCAAATTATCCTCCCTGCTGTCAAATTCCTCAGTTCCGACAATAGAGAGGGTGCTGTCCGAAAGGGTCATGAGATCCGGGCGCTGTCTGGGGTTGAGAAATGCCCCCTCTCCCCCACGCTTCCCGAAAATCTTACCAGCAGCGCTCCTGAGACTCACATTGGATGCGTATTCCGGACTATCAAACTCGGGACCGAATAGCCAGCGAGCTTGTGTCACCAAAGGATGAAGCGTATGCAACTCGTCAGCCCCTGAGTCGCCTCCTAGCTTGTCAATCGCAGAAAGTATAGAAAGACGCCGGTCAATCTCATCGAGTACCGCTAATGCATCACTGACAGTCCACTGCCCAAGAAGACGATCAAGTCCATCAATATCCTCCTCGTCCAATTTGGTAAGTTTTTCGAGGAGGGCAATGCCACTCCTGGATTTCTCTAAGTTAATGACGGCCTGTACAGCAGCGGAAAGTACGTCGTTTCCTATGCCGGGATTGCTCTTCGCAAGAGTCTGCGCAAAATTGGCCACTTCAATCCGTCCAAGAGTTGAAAGCTCCTTGAAGTCTTCTCTATTCCGTACCAGAGCCTCCTCAGAGTTTTCGTCCACCAAGGTCGCTGATAGCCGGTCGAATACATCTCTGACCTGAAGTACTACGGCCGCAAAAAGCGCCGCTATCTTCGGCGTCTGTTTGAACCGTGTCCAGTCAGCCTCTATTTCAGATATCCAGCTTTCATCCGCTCTGACTACAATGGCGTAGCGCCTGGCGAATCGGGAGCGCCCATCTATGACTGCAACGTTTCCCACTATCCACGCAGGGGTTCCGACAAGTCGGTTATTGACCCAAAAAGCGATACCCTGATAGCGGTTAGACTTGGCCGTCCTAGACGAGTCAATAACAAAAACGTCAATAGCCCCCCCCTCAACGACCGCGATGGTTGATTGCTCAATCAAGCCTAAATGCTCAGGAAGGGAAACTGAGCGTCCATTGACACGAACCTCGAACCGGGGATCATGCAAAAATCTAGCAGAAAGAACCTCGCGAATTTTGTCGGGATCAGGAAGATGCCTTTCGACGATGACCGAAAGTTTCGTCCCATGGCCGTCTTTTTGGGAGGAGGATTCGTTGATGATTCTGAATGGATCCTTCCCACCTCCTGCCCCTATCTCAAAACGTGCCTCATTCCCTCCTACGATGGTATTCACCGAATAAGTGTCTCCGAAGCAAAGCAGCCCATGGCGACCAACACCATTTCGACCATATGCCCGTCGACTCCAATCATTTCGTTCTGACGGAAACTCCACGCTGACCCCTTGATGCCTCAAACGGTCATATCCGAGTGTCATCCATCTACGTTTAAAAAGTGGCGCGGTCATGCCATGACCGTCATCTTCGACGACAAGGAAATTCTGCTTCGCGTGTGGAATGGTCAAATTGACTAGAGATGCGCCGGCATCCCAAGCATTGGCAACCAATTCAGTCAGAGCAACCTCTGGATCATGGGATATCGGCCCTAGTGTTCGGACAAGATAGTCATCTTCAAATAGCGTTCCGGACCCACTCGATTTTGGTGTCTTTGCCATCCAATCCCCCGATTTACTTCCTGATGCTGCGCAACGCCCCTATGGAAAGCTACGTCATAGCTCCGACACTCTCACGAACGACCCCAGAGCTTCGGCGCAACTGTGCGTCATTTTCCTTCTGCAACCAAGGCTTGCATTTTGCCCCTCAAACGCTAAACCATTGCAAACCCTAAAGCGAATATTGGTAATCGAGAGCGAAGGCCAGTCACGCAAAGCGGGGCTGGGGGGACAAATGGGGGGACATCGACCATCAAAAAAAACAAACCCATATAAATCAAATACTAAAAACACAATAACGCCGCCCACAAGCCGGCTTTTTAATGCCTTCAGAAAAGTGATCAACGACAAAAATCACTCCACTCCTTCAGTATTCAGCGCATAAAACTCCTGCAGCTTGGCTTGCAACAGCTTCTTGTCCGGCAATTGAGTGTGGTACTCCGCGATCAAGGCAGGCGACATTGAGCGGTTCAGGGAGTACTCGACGATTTCGTCCTCTTTGCTCGCGCACAACAATACGCCGAGCGCCGGGTTTTCGTGCGGCTTGCGGACATTGCGGTCCAACGCTTCGAGGTAGAAGTCCATCTTCCCCAGGTATTCCGGCTCAAAGCGCCCAACCTTGAGCTCGATCGCCACCAGGCAGTTCAGCCCACGGTGGAAAAACAACAGATCCAGCGCAAAGTCACGCCCGCCTACCTGCAACGGATATTGAGAGCCCACAAAGCAGAAGTCTCTGCCCAGCTCGATCAGAAAATCCCTGAGTTTGTGCAGCAGACCTCCATGCAGGTCTGTCTCTGCATGACCACGTTCCAGTGCCAGAAACTCGACCACGTAGGCATCCTTGAACACGTCCAGGGCCTGAGGATGAATTTGTCGCAGCGGTGCTGACACTTTTGCCGGGCTGATCACTGAACGTTCAAACAGAGCCGCCTTGAACTGCCGCTCCAGTTCGCGGCTCGACCACTTTTCCTGGATTGCCATGCGCAGGTAAAACTCACGTTCTTCCGGGCGTTTGCTATGGTTGAGAATGATCAGATTTTGGGTCCAGGGTAATTGTGTCAGCAGTGCTGACACTTTTGCATCGTCCCTGTACGCCTCATAGAACTGGCGCATTCGAAATAAATTTCGTCTCGTAAACCCACGCAGTCCAGGCTGTGTACGCTCAAGGTGCGTAGCCAACTGGGCGACGACTCCATCACCCCACTCTGCTGCTTCAATTTTGCAACTGATGTAGGCCCCGACTTGCCAGTGCAGTTCAATCAGCTCGGTGTTGACCGCCTGCATGGCGCGATGTCTTGCGGTCACGATCAGTAGGGTAATTTCGCTGAACGCTGAATCGAGAGAGGTATTGCAGGAAAGATCATTCACGTAAGGGCATTTCCATATCAGTGGGCGGGCCCTTTCAATTACTCCTGATAACGGCGCATGAACATTCACAATGTATATCTGCATGAAACAAAGCTACTGCCCCGTCATCGCGCCCAGAGA
Organism: Pseudomonas sp. Irchel s3b5; assembly: GCF_900187435.1. Classification (NCBI taxonomy): domain Bacteria; kingdom Pseudomonadati; phylum Pseudomonadota; class Gammaproteobacteria; order Pseudomonadales; family Pseudomonadaceae; genus Pseudomonas; species Pseudomonas sp. Irchel s3b5. Next base: position 89,679 of record NZ_FYDY01000024.1, on the reverse strand, counting down.
ACACTTGCCAAGCCAAATGGGGCAAGGCTAAATCCACCCCGTTCAAAGACCGCTACCTTTACCCGGAAAAAGCTCTGCCGGTCGGATTTCGCTTTCAAGCTCAACGGGAACCTTCGCAATGGATCTGCACATCCCGACCCTGCTGGTAGTCTCGGTCTTCGTTTTCATTCTGATGGGTTTGTTGACCTGTCATGCCTGGTGGCGTGAAACCCGTGAGCGGCCTTTGGCCTATCTGGGGGCAATGATGCTGCTGGCCGCTGTTGGTGTGGTGCTGGTCAGTTGGCGGGGTTGTGGGGTCGATATTGTCCCTCTCGTTTTCGGCAACGTGGCCCTGTTGCTGAGTGCCGCAATGAACTGGACTGCCATGCGCGTGTTTGTCGGGCGTGCACCGTCGCTGCCAGGAATCTTCGCTGGAGCAGGCACCTGGCTGATCCTGTGCCTCATTCCCGCGTTCTATGACGCGATGCCCGTGCGAGTCGTGGCGTATTCACTGCTGGCGGCCGGTTACGGCGTGCTCACGGCAGCGGAGTTCTGCCGCAGCCGGAAAAAGCTTGAAGTCGCGTACATGCCGGCGCTGGTGCTGACGCTGTTGCACACGGCTTTCTATATCGTTCGCAGCGTGATCGATAAGAGCCTGCCTCTGGATCAGGCTCTGTCAGGCATCGGCGATGGCGTACGTTTTTTCTCCTTCATGCTGTTCGAATCCATGCTGTATGTCATCGGGATCGCTTACGTGACGCTGGCCATGGTCAAGGAGCGCGCGGAACTGAAGTTCAAGGCTGCCGCGTTTTGTGATCCGCTGACCGGGATCGGCAACCGGCGCGCCTTCATGTCCCACGGCGAACGCTTGTTGGCCCACTGCAAGCGCCAGGAAAAGTCCGCAGCGTTACTGCTGTGCGACCTTGATCACTTCAAGCGTCTGAATGACAGCTTCGGCCATCCGATGGGGGATCAGGTGCTGATCGCATTCAGTCGAATTCTGGCAAGTCATCTGCGCACTCACGATGTGTTCGGTCGTATCGGTGGAGAAGAGTTTGCCTGCCTGCTCCAGGAGGCCGATGAGCAGGAGGCGGTTCTGGTGGCCGAACGTATGCGCCGAGCATTTTCTCAGCTGTCGATGCTGGAGCCGGGGATGCTCAGTGTCAGTATCGGCGTCGTCACCACTCGTGAATCGGGCTACGACCTTTCGAGCCTGCTTTCACAGGCAGATGAAGCCCTGTATGGCGCCAAGCATCACGGGCGTAATCGTGTGCAAACGCTGCGCAAGTTGTACCTCAACCTCACGGATAGCTGAACGACTTCACCAGCGTCAGTTCGCCCACCGCCCGCATCGGCACCAGAAAGGACTCCATTTTCTCGCTCGGTGTGCCTTCCTCGGTAATCACCGTCACCTGCGCCGTGGTCAGCGGTTGCACCGCATCCGCTTGCCCTTCTTCATCGCTGCGATACCCGCCTCCGAAGTAGTTCACATACACCAGATACTGCCCCTTGATCGGCGCGGGCATGGCGAAGATTTCCGGACCGTAGCCGGTGGTAACGTCGACATCGAGTGCCGCTCCGTTGGCGACGGCACGCTCGCCGTACCAGATGTGGGCGCCGTCGGGGGTGATCAGGTGCAGGTCCAGGTCGGTGCCGTCGCTGTCCCACGCCAGCAATACGCGGAGTTTGGCCGGGGTGGCGCCGCCGCTGCTGTTGAGGAACTGCGTGCGGTGCCGTTGCTGGCCATCGGGGCTTCGCACTTCGACACTGTTGCTGCCGTCAGGAAATGAGAATGGTCGGTCGAAGCGGCCGGCGGGATCGATTTTCAGGGGCATGCTGACGCCGTTGACGATCAAACGACCGGGCTCTGTGGATTTGGGTGTGCCTTTGATCTGGCCGCTGATGCGTGCGGTCTTGGCCTGCCCCGCCGGGGTGTTCACCGACGAGGCCGGGTAGTTGACGGTCTGACGAAAACTTTCGCCTTCACCGTCAGGGGCACCACTGCGCCAGCCGCCGACGGGCGTGTCGAGTTTGACGCTGTCTGCTGCCGAAGCCCATGGCAACGCCGTCAGGGACAGAAGAAACAGCATGAGCTGTGGATAACGGAGTTTCATGGACTATTCCAGCAAGAGGTGGCGGGCGAGCCCTTCGATGTAGGTTTCATCCTGGCCGTTGGGATGCGCTTCGAAGGCCAGGTGCAGGTATTCGTGGGTCAGGTCGAGTCGGTCTTGCAGCGACAGCACGCCGCGCACATAAATGCGCTGGCGTTCGCGGTCAACGTAGGGCCGGCCGAACGCCAGGCGGCACACGGCGAAGCTGCTGACTTCGTTGTAGCCGGTTTCGCTTTCCAGGCGCGGGCGCCAGGTGCGGCGCTGCGTTTTCAGCCAGTCTTGGGCGGCGGGCAGCGCTTCGCAGGAAGCGACCGGATTGTCCCAGCGGCTGAGGCTGGCGCGTGGGTAAGCGTGGAGCAGGATCGCGTCGTAACGTTGGCCAGCGCTGGCTTGCTCGACGGCTTGCTGCCAGGACAGTTTGTCCGGACCTGGTTGATCGGAATGGTAGGTGACGGTGCTGCCCGCCAGCACCAGGTCGCTGGTCCACGCGGCGATGTTGCGCGACTCGGCGCTGGCCGGACGCGGTGCAACGCGCTGACGGCTGCTGCTGTCGTCGATACTCAGGCAATCGCCATGACGCGTGGCGTTTTGCAGCAGGTATGTGCGGATGGCCACGGCCAGGGCTTTGGCGGCTTCAACCGGTTCGGCGCTGGCTTCACGTTGCAGAACCCGGGCGACGTATTCTTCGCGATCCACACGGGCAACGAGCGTGTCGTTCAGCAGAAAAAGTTCGCCGTCGCTGTGAATATCCAGCGCGTTACCGTTCATGAACTCGACACGATAAGCGCCCCGCAAGACGCCAGCGGCTACCACGCTTTCGCCCGACAACACGCGCCGCAGCGGGTATCGCGAAAACAGCCCGACTTCAACACAACGGTCCGCATCGGCCGGCCATTCAACCGGAATGACCGACGCCAACGCCGGCGCATAGTCACGCAAAACCCGCTGACTGGTCCCGCGCCCACCGGCCCAGATCGGCTCTGCGTCTGCCGTCCAGCCGGCAAACCCGCCCTGACGTGATGCGGCATCCTGATCCCCCAACCAGCTCCAGGTTTTCACCCGCAAGCGGCTGCCGAGTTCGCCTGCGACATTGCCATCCGCCGCATTCAGTACCACATCGAGCAACACACGCCGGGCCTGATCCTGTGCCGGCATGACCGCCAGCACCTTCAACAGCGCCGCCACCGAAACCCGTGTGGCCGGTTGCAGCGAAGGTAAATCGAGTAGCCATTCCGGTGCTTGCCGCGCCTGCCAATACACCCGCCAATCGGCGTCCTTGATGCCCAACCGCGCCGGTTCGAAATACAAACCACAGGATTTCACCAGCGCCTGATCCCGTTCGATCTTGCCGCCCGATGTGCAGCAGTAAACTTCTTCCTTCGACTGCCCACGACATTCATAGGCCGGTTCTCGTGCGCCGGTATCCACCAGCCAGGCATAGACAAACAACTTCCACACACTGCCCAGCGGCGCCTGCAAATCTGCGGGCAACGGCTCGCGAGAGATCGCTTGAGCACGATTCAACGACAACAATTCGCCCTTGAATGCCACGCGTAGCGGTTCGTCCTGCGCCATTGCCAGCGCAGGAATCAAACACAACAGCCACCCGAGCAGAGGCCGCCACACGTCAGTGAACCGTGACCTGACCGAGGGCCGGTTTCTGTTCCCGGGCCTGATGTTGTGGCGCATAGACCTGAGTGAAACGCACCGGCGGCAGGTTGAACTGGCCTTTTTGCGAGAAGCGCACCAAATGCCGCAGACGCAGTTCACCGCTCAAGGCATCGAGCGGAATGGCGTAGGCCATTTGCCCCGGCTCGAAACGTGCCTTTTCCAGTGCGCTCGGTTCGGTGCCGGCCTTGCCCATGAGCTTGATGCCCCAGGTCGTACGCTCGACATCTGCGCCCGGTGGCAACGGCACTTCGAGCATGCCGTAGCGCAGCGGTTTGGCGGCTTTGCTGGTGACGATCACTTCGTCCAGATACAGGCTGTCGCTGGACAGCGGCGCGCTGCCGCCCGCTTCCAGTTTGAAGGTGAATGCTTCATCTCCCGGCACCAGACGCGACAGACGACGGGTGATGGTGACCGCCATCGGATCGACCACCGCTTGTTGGCTTTGGAAGCTCAACGCGGCACGCAGCGGACGCTCTTGCACCCCGGTCAGTGACAACACGGCTGGCACCGGCGCAGCCCCCTGCCACGTCCAATACATTTCACCGGAAGCGCCATGCTGCTTCTTCCAGCCGTCACCCGGCGCGAGTGCGATCGTAGGCGACGCCTGTTCGATACTGCGTTGCAGCCAGGTAAGCGCCAGCGCACGTTCCAAAGTTGATTGCTGCGGCAACAGGCGTTGCAACAATGCTTGAGCATGAGCCTGATCGAACGGTTGCAGCGACAGGCTCAGCGCTTCGGCAAACGGTTGGGAACTGACCGCCAATCGTTGCTGCGCATCGGCCAGTTGCCGGTTGAAAGTCTCTGGCAGAGCGACCTTGGATTGTTTGGCCAAGGAGGCCGTCAACACACGTGCGGCGGCCAGACCGAGAGCAGAATCCGGGTCGCTCATGACGAGGCTGTCTTCGCCATCCTCCATCAGGTTCGCGGCAGTGCCCTCGCCCGCTTTCGACAGATCATCCATCAAACCGCTGAGCAGCGTATTGACCGGCAATTGCATCTGTTTGGCGAATGAAAGAATCAGCGCACGCTGCAACAACGGCGTGTTCTTCGCCTGTTTCGCGTACACCTCCAACACACGCTGCCAATGCTCCGGCGGCAGGCTCAGCTCCAACACCTGGCTGGCGTGCCAGTCGGCGTAATACGCGTAAGCGGTGAGGAACGCATCCGGCTCGCCGTCCATGCCCCACCAGGTGAACGCGGCCGACGGACCGGCCATTTGCACCAGACGCAATCGGCTGTTCTGCATGATCAGGCGCAAGCGATCGCGGACCTGAGGATTGGCTGCCAAGGTCGGGTAAGCGATGCTCAGCGGCAACAGGCGACTGGCCGTTTGCTCGACGCCGCCGTAGGGATAACTCAGCAGATCATCCAGCGCCGAGCGGAACAGTGCTTGCGGGCTGTCGTCCAGCCGCAGGCGGATGTCCGTTGCATCGGCCGGCAAGGTCAACGGTGTATCGCCGGTGGCGACGTCCAGGTTTTGGCTTTGCGTGACCTGCCAGCCTTCACCGGTCGCCGTCAGTTGCACGGCCAAGGCATCCGCGGGTTTGCCGTCCAGCAGCAACTCGGCGGTCCACTCACCGCTGGCCAGCGGGAATGCCCGCAAGGCGATGTAATTGATGCCGCTATTGAGCGTGACGGGCAGGCGCTGTTCGGAGCCCGCGTAACGGGTCACCAGTTCGGCCTTGACCGGTTTTTCGGCCTGACTGAACGCGAACACACCGAGGTCCGGTTTGTCACCGCTGCGGAATCGGGTCGGGCCGCTCCACTTCAGGTACAGCGGTTTTGCCGAGCGCACGAATTGTTTCTTCTGCCCGACCTGTCCGTCATCGGCGATGGCCCGCGCCGTGATGCGCCAGCGGGTCAGCGAGTCAGGCATCTTGAAGGTGAAACGGTTTTTTCCATTGGCATCGGTCAGCAACTCCGGTTGCCACGCAGCGGTGTCGACGTCTTCGCGACGCGGCCGCTCCAGCACTTTCACTCCGCGCTCGCTGCGATTAGCTTTACCCGGCGCACCTGGGCTGCCCGGTAATGCCACGTCGTAACTGATGAACGACAGGCTGGCGCTGGTGCGCACGTTGTTGCGTCGAGGATGGTAGAAAAACTGGTCGATGGTCGGCGCCACTTCCGGTTGCAGCGCGTAGACCATTTCGTCGACCACGCTGACGGTCAGATGCGCCGGAATCGGTTTGCCGGCGAACAGTGTGGTCAGGTCCACCGAGACCGTTTCGCCCGGCTGATAGGTCTCTTTATCCGTCGCGATGGCCACGTCGATCTGCGGCGTTATCACCTTGATGCCGGCGTTCTGGAAGCTGTACTGACCGCCCTTGGTGTAGAGCACCGAGAACGTCAGGTTCGGCGCAAAACCGTCCCGCACAGGAATGCGTGCGCGGTATTGGGTGTCGCTGAGCTTTTCCATCTTCAGCCAGTCCCCGCCCTTGGACAGCAGCGCGGTGGCTTCGACCTTGTCGCGTTCCAGCGACAGCAGCGCATCACTGATCGGCTCGGGAAACGTGATCAACGCCAGCGCTTCATCGCCAGCCTTGTACTCGGGTTTGTCGAGGACGATTTCCACGGTGCCGGGGACCGCTTTGACACCTTCACCCGTGACCGAATGTCCGGTCGCGCCGAGCGTGCGGCCATGGTCATCGCGCAGTGTCAGGTTGTAAGTGCCGGGACGCTCGAAGGCCAGGGTGAAGCCTTTGTCGGTTGCCGCCAGTTTGCCTTCGCCCGTGCTCTGATCTTCCAGGCGGACCCAACCGTAACTGCTTGGCGTCACCGCTTGCGCCTGCTCGCCTTCGCGGGCGTAGCTGAACCCAACCTTGTCGCCCACCGCGCTGAACCGTTGCGGCGCGCTCAAACGGAAATTCGCCGCACCGCGATCGATGAGGATTTCCTTGGTGGTCTTGACCCGATACGCCGCACCATCACTGGCGAAAACAGTGAGCATGTAGCGGCTCGGTTTTTCAGCCGCCGGCAGATCGAGCGTCGCGTTGCCTTTGGCGTCGGTGGTCAGTTCCGTGCTGGTCAACTCCACCGGGAATTGCCCGAGGTATTGCAGTTCGTTGTCGACCATCGACAGTTGCTGGGCGCGCAGGCTCAAGCTCAACTTGGCATTCGCCACCGGTTTCCCGTCCGGGTACAACAGCACCAGATTGCCCTTGACCGGCTCGCCGGTGCGGTAATCCGGCTTGGCCAGGTTCAGGGAAACCTCGAAGTGCGGCTTGATGTATTCGGCCACGCGGAACGCACTGCTGTAGACCTGATCCTTGTAGCTGAAACGCAACTCGTAGCCACCGGCCACGGCGTTGTCCGGCAACTGAAAGCGACCCTGGGTGCCAGCCTTGGAATCCAGTTTCAGGTCGAGAGACTGCAGTGCCGTACCCGTCGCATCCAGCACGGTCACGTTGACGTCGGCAGCGGTGGGCTGCACCGAATCCCGAGCATTCTTGAACTCGCGCCCGACGATTTTCAGCGACACCCAATCCCCCGGCCGGTACAGCGGCCGGTCGGTGAAGGCATAGAGTTTGGTGTCGTAGATTTCACTGTCGTAGTAGAAGTTTTCCGAGACGAACACCCCACCCTCTTCGTCCTCACCAATCACGAACGAGCGCTCGGGGCTGACGTGTTTCAGGCGCAGCAAACCGTCGGCATCGGTGGCACCGCTGCTCATCACGCCGAGGCCATCGGTCCACAACACATTGACCTTGGGCACCGAGCTGCCTTCGTGTTTGCGCGCCGCCCACACCAGCAATTCGTCACCGGCGATCTTGCTGACCGCCACGGTGTTTGAGACGAAGACCATGGTGGTCGCGCGGTACTTGCCGATCAACGCTTCCACCAGATACAGACCCGGTTTCAGGTTGCCCAACGGGATATACACGTTGCCCGGCGCCTCACTGACAAACTCACTGGAAGACCCTGCCAGGTTAACGCCCGCTGGCGGCTGAATCGGCTTGGCTTGCCACAGTGGATAACGGAACTGGCTGACCACCGGCAAACCCGGAATCAGTGCAAATTGCGGCTGCGCGTCGTAGGGCGTTGGCGCGACCATGGCGTTGCCCATCTTCAGTTCCGGCACTTCCTCGGTGACCTGTTGACGCGACTCGTAGGAAAACGCCCGCTGCATCACCCGACGGGATTTGCGGTACCAGTTGTCCCACAGGTAAGCCAACGTATTGGACAATCCTTCACCCTTGAACTGGCCGTCACTGACCACGCGGTGCAGGTTCTTTTGGCGCTTGAGGAAATCCAGCGGCTTGTCGATGCGATACACCCGAATGTCGGCGCCACCGTACGGTTCCATGCGATAGCGCCGGTAGTCACGACCCGGCGCCTCGAGGCGCACCATCGCCTGTTCATCGCTGGCGAAACTGCTGTCGGCCAGCAGGAAAAAACTTTCGCCCGCCACCGGCGTGTAGCCGCTTGGCTCGACGGTGTCGTCGGCATTGACCGCCGAGAACGGCAGTATCAACACCAACAGCAGAGACAGAAAACGCAGCATGCGGGCACCGGTCATTGGGAGAGAAAATTCAGTCGATAGACGCCGATGAAGTTGGGGTTGGCTGCATCGGGTATCCATCGCGTGTCCTTCCATGTCATGAGTTGCTGCAGGCTTGCCGAACGCATGCCGTTGTCGGTGGGGGTGGTGGAGCCGGTGTGATAGGCGATGTAGCGGCCCATCCAGATCATCAGGTGCTGATCGTCGCCCTGATCGAAAAACATCAGGTCGCCAGGACGAGCTTGAGACACATCGCGACTGACCAGATGACTGTTGAACTGAATCAGTTTGATCGCGTTGACATACGGCCCGACCTTGCCGCCGCCCTGCTGCCATTGCTGGGCGAGACGACGCTGGGCATCGCTCAGTTGCAACTCCGGCGGCAGGTAGCGATTGGACAGGCCATTGCTGCGCAGCCATTTGTCGTCATGGATTTTCAGCGCTTCATTGGCGGCAAACCGCACCAGCCCGGCGCAGTCCTGTTGATACCAGCGCGGGCTCGGGCCCTGGCTCAATTGCTCCTGGGCGATGCGCACAAACCAGGCGCGGAAGACCTGGGATTGCTGCGGGTCGAGCGCGGGCGCTTCGATGGCCCGGGCGCCGGCACTCAGCAGCAAAGCGAGTAAACCAAGGCTGCGGATCAGTGCGCTCACAGGGCTTTCCATTCCAGCGGCAGCCATTGCCAATGGCCGTCGGGCTCACTGCCTTCGGGCAAGGTCAGCGCATATTTGCCGTAACCGCCGAGCTTGCGCAGTTTCGGAATCAGGTAGGTTTGCGCGGCGTTGAAGAACACCGGTTCCATGTCTTGGGGCAGGCTGTCGAGGGTTTCCTGCTGCATCAGTTGCGCCATGGATTCCGGGCCGAAGTACACCGGCATCAGCAGGTCTTTGGGCACCACATCGGCCATCGGTGGGAAGCGTTTATCGAGGGTGCCGAGGGCCTTGTCGACGAGTTTGTCGTCGAGGGAAAACAGCAGCGTCGAACCGTGCCGCGCCAGACTCACACGCATGAATGCCTTGCCGCTGATCGCCTCCGGATTCTCGGCGTCCTTGGCTTTGTACGGGCCAAAACTGGAACTGACTTGCCGCTGCCACTGATGGCTCTGCGCTTCCTGTTTTTCCACAACCGGGAACACGTGCTCGTCGACGTTGCTTTCATAGGCACCGACCATCGAACCAAACAACTGGCCCAGATCGCCATCGAGTTTGTCGCCATCCTCATCATTCAGACTGGCCACCAGCAACGGCGTGTACAGCCGCGAGTCGGCGTACCAGCACAGGCCCGCCGCGCCGGCCATCTGTTCGGTCAACGCTTTGGCCACGCGGTCTTCGGCACCGAGTTTCACCAGCAGCGGTTTCTGCTGTTCCGCCGCCAGCGGTAGCGCTACGCAAGCGCTGGCGCCCATGGGCATGGCTTGCCAGATCGGCTTGAAATCGAAGTCGGGTTGATTGTCCAGCTCGTCCATGGCCAGAAAGCTGTGCCAGCCCTTGTCGTCCATGTCGAAACGCAGGCCGGCGAAATTTGGAATGAAACGCTGATACCCCATGGCCAACACACTGGCATTGACCGACAGGCGTTGCTTCACGTCCGGCGCGCGGGGTGGCAGGCCGAAGGCTTCGGGGAACAGTTTTTCGCCGTTGAGCAACGCGGCAAGTGCGGTAGTCGAGACACCGCCTGGTTCCGCGACGGCACCGCCTTGAGGGTCGTAGAGTTTCGCCGGATTGGACAACACCACCAGTTTGTCGCCATGGGAAGCGAACAGCAGCGCCTTGCTGGCGTTGTAGTTGAGTTGATAGAGCGCCACATCGTCGGCACCGACTTTCACATCTGCGATTTTGCTCAGCTGCGAATCATCCAGCGCCACTTTCGCCAGCGGTTCCAGCACCTTGGCCAGGCCGCCACGATCCATCACCAGCAGGAAATCCTTGAGCCGGCCATCCACTCCGCGCCACAACGCCACATCTGCCGGTTGATCGAACAGTTGCTCGATCAGCGTGTCCTGAAACTTCAGGTCATGCTCGTAAATGATCCGCCGCAAGCTGCCGATCAACCCGAGGCGATCGGCGTGGGTTTCGTAGTAGAAAACAAAATCCTCAGTCAGGGTTTCCTTGAGGAACGGCACGGCCAGCAGGTCCTTGGGCAACTGGCTCAAGGAATGGGTTTCGAGCAAACCGTCGGGGCGGCTCATGCCGAGTTTTTCCGCCGCCAGTTGCGGTGCCGGGGCTTTGTTTTTTTGCATCAGCCAGCCCATGCCGGCGACCACGCCCGCGACCAGGCACAGCCCGACGACAATGGCTGGCCAACGGCGGGACGGTTTGGCGGCCGGCGTTGCAGTGTTTTCGCTCATATTCACAAAACCCAGTTCATCCGTGGAGCGGGATGCTTAATAGTTGAAAGTCTTGACCAGCAGCAGGTCACCGATCGCGCGCAGGGGCACGATGAAGGTCTCGCGTTTTTCGTCGACGGTGTTTTCGTTGAGCACCAGGTTGATCTGTGAAGTGATCACCTCGTTCTGGTTGCCGGCCTCATCGAAGTTATAGCCGCCGCTGCCGAAGTTGCCCCAGTAGTTCACGTAAACCAGATAGGTGCCGTGCAGCGGTGCGGTCATGGTGAACATTTCCGGACCCGGGCCGTCGACGCCGTCCGGGTCGAGGCCACCGCCGTTGGTCAAGGCCGAGTGGGCCCAGAACGCATGCTGACCGTCAGGTGTGACGATATGCAGATCGAGCTCGGCTTTCGGATCGTCCCAACCCAGCACCACACGAATCCGTGCAGGCGTGCGCAGGTTGTTGGCTTCATAGAATTGAACGCGTTTGAGGGACTGGCCTTCGGCGCTGCGCACTTCGACACTGTTGGAACCGGCACCGAACGCGTACGGTCGGGCAAAACGACCTTGATCGTCGGTATACAGGTTCAAGGGATTGCCGTTGACCGCCAGGGTGTGTGGCCCGCGCGGGGTGCCAAGGGCCTTGAGTCTGCCTTCGATCATCGTGCGATTGCGCTGCACGCCCCGATCAATCGGCGGCGTGGGATAGGCGACTCGCGGGTTTTCGCTACGGTCCAGCAAACCGTTGAAACGCCAGCCGCCCACCGGTTCCGACAACTCGGCACTCGCCGCGGCCGCAAGCATTGGCGCGCAGGCCAGCCCGATCAGCAACAAAAGAAATGAGCGCATGCGACGCCTCCTGCCATGCATGACGAAACCTTGCGCCCGATCCTCGGCGCGTTACAGAGGTGAATACTGCGTTTCGTCTGAAAGACCCATAAGTGTCGGGTCGTAGATAGAGCGAAGGTTAGCCACTGGGATGTTTTTTAACAATCGGATGTGTCTCAAAGTGCGCATGGATTCACGACCTGTGGTGGGCGCAGTACGCGCTATCAGATTCGCTATCCTGATAACTCGCCACTGTAGGAGCTGCCGAAGGCTGCGCCTACAAGGAGAGTGCGTCGCCGTGAGTTTGCCCATGAACCCCCTATCTGCTAGTGTCGCGCCGGTTTAACGTCAACCGGAAATCGCCGCCATGGCCCGCAAAAAAGCTGCACTGGATTTCGAACAATCCCTCGCCGACCTGCAAACGCTGGTGGAGCGTCTGGAGAATGGCGAATTGTCGCTGGAGGACTCGCTGGCCGCTTTCGAGCAAGGTATCGGTCTGACCCGCGATTGCCAGGCGGCGCTGGCCCAGGCCGAGCAAAAGGTTCAGGTGCTGCTCGAGCGTGATGGCGAGCTGGCCGAGGAACCCTTCGACGCGGATCAACCAGAATGATCGCAGCGTACTCGGCAAGCAGTCAGGCCCGCGTCAACGCAGCCCTGGAAACCCTGTTCACCGCCCCAAGTCCAGAGCTGGCGCGACTGTACGAAGCCATGCGCTACAGCGTGATGAACGGCGGCAAACGCGTTCGTCCGTTGCTGGCCTACGCCACGTGCGAAGCGTTGGGCGGCAAGCCCGAGCAAGCCAACGGCGCAGCCTGTGCCGTGGAGCTGATCCACGCCTACTCGCTGGTGCATGACGATTTGCCGGCCATGGACGATGACGACCTGCGTCGCGGCCAGCCGACCACCCACAAGAAATTCGACGAAGCCTGCGCGATCCTCGCCGGTGACGGCTTGCAGAGCCTGGCCTTCAGCGCCCTGCTCGACCCGCGCCTGAGTTCATCGGACGCCGAGATCCGCCTGCAAATGGTCAGCGCCCTCGCACTGGCCGCAGGCCCGGCGGGCATGGTCGGCGGTCAGGCCATCGACCTCGGCTCGGTCGGCCTGAAGCTGGATCAGAAAGCCCTTGAATACATGCACCGGCACAAGACCGGCGCGCTGATCGAGGTCAGCGTCAAACTCGGCGCCCTGGCCAGTGGCCGTGCCGAGGAGGACGAGCTGAAATACTTGCAGACTTATGCACAGGCCATCGGCCTGGCGTTCCAGGTCCAGGACGATATTCTCGACGTCGAAAGCGATACCGCCACCCTCGGCAAACGCCAGGGCGCCGACATCGCACGGGACAAACCGACCTACCCGGCCCTGCTCGGTCTTGAAGCCGCCAAGGCCTACGCCCTGGAACTGCGCGATCAGGCCCTGCACGCGCTGCGACCGTTTGACGCGGCGGCCGAGCCGTTGCGCGATCTGGCCCGTTATATCGTCGATCGCCGCAGCTGACGGCGATTGCGCCAAAAAAGACCTACGCGTGGGCAGGGGGCGATGCATCAGGTAAACTGCCGCATCTTTTATACCTATAACGATTCGCCTGATGCCCACGACGTTTCATGAGATTCCCCGCAAGCGCCCAACCACGCCCCTGCTCGACCGCGCGAATACGCCGGACGGCCTGCGCCGGTTAGGCGAAGCCGAGCTGGAAACCCTGGCCGATGAGTTGCGCCTGGAATTGCTCTACACGGTCGGCCAGACCGGTGGGCATTTCGGTGCCGGGCTGGGCGTGATCGAGCTGACCATCGCATTGCATTACGTCTTCGACACCCCGGACGACCGGCTGGTGTGGGACGTGGGTCATCAGGCTTATCCGCACAAGATCCTCACCGGTCGCCGCGAGCGCATGGTCACTCTGCGCCAGAAAGACGGCATTGCCGCTTTCCCGCGCCGCTCCGAGAGCGAGTACGACACCTTCGGCGTCGGCCACTCCAGCACCTCGATCAGCGCAGCGCTGGGCATGGCCATTGCCGCCCGCCTGCAAAACAGCGATCGCAAAGCCATCGCTGTGATCGGCGACGGTGCGTTGACCGCCGGCATGGCGTTCGAGGCGCTGAACCATGCGCCGGAAGTGGACGCCAACATGCTGGTGATCCTCAACGACAACGACATGTCGATCTCGCGCAACGTCGGCGGCTTGTCGAACTACCTGGCGAAGATCCTTTCCAGCCGCACCTACGCGAGCATGCGCGAAGGCAGCAAGAAAGTGCTGTCGCGCCTGCCCGGTGCCTGGGAAATCGCCCGCCGTACCGAAGAATACGCAAAAGGCATGCTGGTCCCCGGCACGTTGTTTGAAGAACTCGGCTGGAACTACATCGGCCCGATCGATGGCCACGACCTGCCAACCCTGATCGCCACCCTGCGCAACATGCGCGATCTGAAGGGCCCGCAGTTCCTGCATGTCGTCACCAAGAAAGGCAAAGGCTTCGCCCCGGCAGAAGTCGACCCGATCGGTTACCACGCCATCACCAAACTCGAACCGCTGGGCGCCCCGGCCGTTGCGCCGAAAAAGGCCAGCGGGCCGAAGTACTCCGGCGTGTTCGGTGAATGGTTGTGCGATATGGCGGCTGCCGACTCGCGACTGGTGGGCATTACCCCGGCGATGAAGGAAGGCTCGGACCTGGTGGCGTTCAGCGAGCGTTTCCCGCTGCGCTACTTCGACGTGGCGATTGCCGAGCAGCACGCGGTGACGTTTGCCGCCGGCATGGCCTGCGAAGGTGCGAAACCGGTGGTGGCGATCTACTCGACGTTCCTGCAACGCGGTTACGACCAACTGGTGCATGACGTTGCGGTGCAGAACCTCGACGTGCTGTTCGCCATCGACCGCGCCGGTCTGGTGGGCGAAGACGGCCCGACTCACGCCGGCAGCTTCGACCTGTCCTATCTGCGCTGCATCCCCGGCATGCTGGTGATGACCCCGAGCGATGAGAACGAACTGCGTAAAATGCTCACCACCGGTCACCTGTACAACGGCCCGGCGGCGGTGCGCTACCCACGCGGCAACGGCCCGAACGCGACGATTGAAAAAGACCTCGAACCGATTGAAATCGGCAAGGGCGTGATTCGCCGTCAGGGCAGCAAGGTCGCCCTGCTGGTGTTCGGCGTGCAACTGGCCGAGGCACTGAAAGTCGCCGAGAAGCTGGATGCGACCGTGGTCGACATGCGCTTCGTCAAACCACTGGATGAAGAGCTGGTACGCGAAATCGCGGCCAGCCATGATCTGTTGGTGACCGTCGAAGAGAACGCAATCATGGGCGGTGCCGGTGGTGCTGTCAGCGAATTCCTCGCCCGCGAGAACATCCTCAAGTCGATGCTGCACCTGGGCTTGCCGGACATCTACGTCGAACACGCCAAGCCTGCGCAAATGCTGGCCGAATGCGGGCTGGATGAAGCCGGGATTGAAGCGTCCATTCGCGAACGCCTGCAACTGCTCAACCTCTAACCCCGATACCACACCTGTAGGAGCCGGCTTGCTGCGGGCGGCGTTCCGACGATGGCGCGTCCAAGGACGCCATCGCTGGCAAGCCAGCTCCTACAGGGACTGTGTACTCCTGCGTTTCTACGAAAAAACTATGAATTTCTTCCGCCTCGCCCTGACGCTGACCCTGCTGCCAGCCGGCCCACTGCTGGCCGACACCTTCGAACGCGATCAAGCCCTGAAACTGCCCGACGTGCTGATCAGTGCCAACCGTCAGGTCGAAGCGCGCAACGACAGCAGCGCCGCCAATACCGTGTTCACCCGCGAAGACATCGACCGCCTGCAACCCAACAGCGTCACCGACCTGCTGCGTCGCGTGCCTGGCGTTCAAGTGGCACAAAGCGGCGGACGCGGCAGTTTGCCGGGGGTCTACATCCGAGGCACTCAATCGGCGCAGAGCCTGGTGCTGGTGGACGGCCAACGCATCGGCAGCTCGACCTCCGGCGACAGCAACCTGCAACACATCAACATCGAACAGGTCGAGCGCGTGGAAGTGTTGCGTGGCTCCCGTTCGGTGATTTATGGCAGCGATGCAATTGGCGGGGTGATCCAGATTTTCACCCGCCGTGGCGGCGAACCCGGGTTGCGACCGCAGCTTCATGTCGGCGTTGGCAGCAACCAGACGTGGGAGCGCAGCCTCGGCTTGTCCGGTGGCGATGAACAAACCCGCTTCAACCTCGGCGCCAGCCTTGATGAGACCGCCGGGATCAACCGCACCCACGAGTCGTATCCGAGTGATGGTGACCATGACGCGTACCGCAACAAATCGTTCAGCCTGAGCCTGAGCCATGCTCTGAACGACGACGTCGAAATCGGCGCCAACGTGTTGGAGAACCGTGGCAAGAGCGAGTTTGATAGTCCGTTCGGCCGTTACGACTACGTCACGGGCAACTCTTATCAACAGCAGCCCTACAACGAATTCGATATCAGCAGTGTCAGCAGCTACGTCGACGCCCGGGTCAACGCGGCGTGGAATACCCGCGTCGAACTCGGCCACAGCGAAAACCGCGAGAAGACGCTGGACAAGCTCAGCGATGAACGCAGCGTGTTCAACACCTACCGCGACTCGGTGAACTGGCAGAACGATCTGACCCTCACTGAGCGCAACAGCCTGATGATCGGTGGCGACTGGTACGAGGACCGGATCAACAGCAGCACTGCGTTCGATGAAGACAGTCGCTGGAACCGCGCGGCATTTATCCAGCATCGCTATCGGGCCGACCGTTTTTCCACGGAGCTGGGCTTGCGTCACGACGACAACCAGCAGTTCGGCAGCCAGAACACCTGGAGCGGCACCTTCACCCTGCCGCTGAATCCGGACAACGAAGTGTTGCTGAGTTACAGCGAAGGCTTCCGCGCGCCGACCTTCAACGACCTGTATTACCCGGATTACAGCAACCCGGACCTGAAGCCCGAGACGTCGAAAAGCTATGAACTGCAATGGCGCAGTCAGCTGACCGAGAACAGTCGCCTGGAGGCTTCGCTCTACCGGACAGACCTCGAAGACGCGATCATCTTCGGTAGCAATTCACAGCCTGAAAACGTCGCCTCGGCACGAATCAACGGCTTCGAAGCCGCGTTGAAACAGGAGCTGTTCGGCTGGCAGAGCAACCTTGGCGTGGCGGTCATCGACCCACGGGACCGCGACACCGGCCACACCCTGGCCCGCCGCGCACGACGCACGTTGAGCCTGGACCTGGATCGGCAGTTCGATCGCCTGGGCCTCGGCGCCAGTTGGCAAGCGGTCAGCAGCAGCTATGACGATTTGAACAATCAGCAGCCGTTGGGGGGTTATGCACTATTGGGACTGCGCGGCAATTGGGCACTCAATCGTGAAATCAAGCTGGAGCTGAAGGTGGATAACCTGCTGGACAAGGGTTACAGCCGGGCGATGTATAGCCATGAAGGCAGTCAGTACGGGTATCGCGAGGAAGGTCGGGCGTGGATGTTCGGGGTGACGTGGACGCCGGAGATCCACTGAGATCCATTGTAGGAGGCAGTGTGTCGGTACATCGCAACTCAGCGCTCAGGATCGATCAGTTGACACAGCTTTGCAGTCGCCTCGACCATCTGCCCACTCGGCCGCTCCAGGCCTTTGTCTGTCACTAAGCGTAATTGCTGCTGCTTGACCGCCGCTACTTGCGGCCACGCTTTCCACGCCTCGAGCTGCGCCTGATCACTGGACAGAATCACCTCGGGATTGCGCTGAAGCACGGCCTCTACGCTGACTTGCGGTGCTGGCAGCGGCAGATCGGCAAACACGTTCTTCGCCCCGCAGACGTCCAGCGCATCACTGATGATCTGCCCTCCCCCCACCGTGTACAGCGGTCGATCCCAAACTTGATAGAACACGCGTAACGGCACCTCTCGACGATAGCGTTGGCGCAGTTCACCCAGCCGCTGGCGTAAATCGCCGGCCAATGAAATTCCGCGTTCAGGCCGGCCGAGTTGAGCGGCAATGGTCTCGATCTGTGCGGCGAGTTGGTCCAGGCTTTGGGGCTCGACGACGAAAGTCGGGATGTTCAGACGCTTGAGCTGGTCACGCTGGGCCGGGCCGACACTGCCGGGCCAGAGCAACAGCAAATCAGGTTTCAGGCTGAGCAACCGCTCCATGTCCAGCTGACCGTAACGCCCCACCGAGGGCAGGTCCTTGAGTTCTGCCGGGCGCTCACCGGCATCCAGCACACCCACCAAAAGGTCTGCGGAGCCCAGTTCAACGACGATTTCAGAAAGCGAAGGTGCAAGGCTGACAACGCGTTCGATACCGACGGCCGCGTTGCTGATGACCAGCAGCAGAACCGCCAGCCAGACAGGGCGCATCAACCGAGTTGACGCGGAATACGGTAGAGGTAGAACAGCACCGTGGTCGACAGCGCCAGCAGCACCAGCGGTACGGCTTCAAGCCCGACAAACACTGCCAGCGCACCGATCCACGCCGGCAGACCGGCCGCGAGAAATGCCGTGCGGCGCTTGGCCGCCAGGCTGACCCATGCGGCGGGCTCTTCAGGGGTATCGAGGGCTTTCTGGGTGGCGATCAGCGCGTGTTTATAAGCGCCGAAGAACTTCAGGCTGACAAACATCGAGGCCACACCGGCGATGAACAGCGGCATGGCGAGCACCGGCAGGATCGACTCGCTCTGGCCAAACACTGCGTTGATCACGAAGAGAGGCAACAACGCCAGCGCAAGGTATTGCCACCAATTGACGGACAGTCGCCGCCGCACCTGACCGCGGGTCACGCCCGGTCTGCCTCGCCCTGATGCTCATTGCCCATCATGTGGTCGAGCTTGCTGGCCTTGGTCGCCAGGTAGAGTCGGTTATGCGGGTTGTGCCCGGTGTGCAGCGGCACGCGCTCGGCAACCACGATACCCATGTCGGTCAAGGCTTTGACCTTGCGCGGGTTGTTGGTCATCAGGCGCAGGGATTTCACGCCCAGATGCTCCAGCATCGGCAGGCACATGGCGTAATCACGCTGGTCGGCGGCAAAGCCCAGGCGCTCGTTGGCTTCAACGGTGTCGGCACCGCCGTCCTGCAATTCGTAGGCGCGGATCTTGTTCAGCAGGCCAATGCCACGACCTTCCTGACGCAAGTAAAGCAACACGCCACGCCCCTCACGGGCGATGGCCTGCAAGGCCGCCTCCAGTTGCGAGCCGCAGTCGCAACGCTGGCTGAACAAGGCATCGCCCGTCAGGCATTCGGAATGCAGCCGGCCGAGTACCGGGGCACCGTCGGCAAATTCACCCAGGCTCAGCACGACGTGCTCGCGGCCGGTGGCCTCATCGAGAAAACCATGCATGGTGAATTGCGCAAAAGGCGTTGGCAGCTTGGAAGCGGCGACAAAAACGACAGGCACCGGTGTGCTCCTGATTGAAAGATTCTGAAGTTCGCAGAAAGCGGGCATTGTACCAGCAGCTTCCGGCCGACGCTTAGGCTGAATTACCGGCGATAACTATCAAAAAGTTTGATAGCTACAGATCTGCCATCAAGGTAGGCGCTGCAGCAGGCTGCGCCTACATTTGAGGGTCGTCAAACGGATACGGCTGCTTCCAGCGCTCGAAAATCGGTTTGAGCTCGCCGCTTTTCACCAGTTGATCCATGCGCTGGTCGAACAACGCCATCAATGTGCGGGCCTTGTCGGTCTTGGCAAAACACAGATACAGCGGCAGTTCGGCGATATGGGTGCGGCGCAACTGCGACGGATCCTTGGCCCGGTTGAAGACGTAATCGACCTCGGTCTGGGCATCAATGTAAAAGTCCGCGCGATTGTGAGTCAGCATCGACACGATACCGGTGCGCCGGATCACTTCGTCATAGCGGCGCACGTTGGGCAGGTAATTCTGATAGTCGTAACCACGAATCCACGCCAGCCTGTAAAGACCCAGGGTTTCCAGGGTTGGCACCGGACTGCTCGCCAGCCCCAAGGCGTAGATGTGATCCGTGTCGAAGTTCCAACGGGGATAGAGCACGTCTTCGGATTCTTTGCTGTACGAACCGACGCAAGCATCGACCTCTCCACGCTCGGCCAGGCCCATTGAACGCACATAGGGTTCGGTACGAATGTCCACTTTGACACCCGCTGGCTCGAAGACTTGCCGCAGCACGTCCCAACCCAGGCCACGGCCATCGGTAGCGGTGTAGTCTTCCCAATCTTCGCTGGCCAAGTGAATCACGGACGGCGTCGTCGCTTCCCCCGCCTGAACGAGAGAGCAAAACAAGACGAACACCATCGCCATCAAACCGCGCCCAGCCATCCCTGATCCTCCCACTTATCACCCCATGACCCATTCAGGTCAGGCGAACATCCATACCAACCCTTGCATCGCCAACCAGGCAAATACCCCGGCCAGGACGTCATCGAGCATGATCCCGACACCGCCGTGTACATGCCGGTCGATCCAGCGAATCGGCCACGGCTTGAGAATATCGAAGAAGCGGAACATCAGAAAACCCGCGAGCAACCACTGCCAGCCTTCCGGCACCAGCCACAGGGTGATCCACATCCCGACCATTTCGTCCCAGACGATGCCTTCATGGTCGTGTACCCGCAAATCGTCGGCCACTTTGCCGCACAGCCAGAAGCCGAACAGCATCGTGATGCCCAGCATCAGCCAGTAACCCCAATCCGGCAGCATCTGCCAAATCGGGATAAAGGGTAGCGCCACTAACGAACCCCAAGTGCCCGGTGCCTTTGGCAAGGTGCCCGAACCGAAGCCGAACGCCAGAAAGTGCCACGGATTGCGCCAGACCGACGGCGGTACAAACTCTGCCGGGACCTGTTTGGGGTGATCTGTCACGGTGACTCCCGAAAATGTTGATAACCCCGGGTTTGCGGGGTGATGTCTTGTCCGCTGGCATCGAGCAGTGTCACGCCTTGCCCGTTCACGACGCGCCCGATCACATGGATCGGCCAGCCGTCGGCCAGCAAGAGCGGCAATTCGACGGACGGTAGAGTGAAGGCCAGTACGTAATCATCGCCGCCGCTCAGGGCCGCCACTTGTGCGTCCGCTTGACCGAGAAACGCGACCAATGCCGGCGACAGTGGCAAGCGCTCCCGGTCGATGTGAATAGCGACCTTCGAGGCCAGCGCGATATGCCCGCAATCCGCGAGCAGCCCGTCAGAGATATCCATGGCCGACGTGGCCTTGCCACGCAACGCCTGGCCCAAACCAAGCTGCGGTTGCGGTGACCAGTAATGCGCGAGCAACGGCTCGGCAATGCGCGCTTCGGCTGTCCGCAGGCCCAGCACCAATGGCAACGCACCCGCGGCATTGCCCAAATGGCCGCCCACGCACAGCAGATCACCCGGTTGCGCACCGCTGCGGGTCAACGCCAACCCACCCGGCACACGGCCGAACACGGTCATCGTCAGGCTCAACGGCCCGCGGGTGGTATCGCCGCCGACCAACGCCACGCCGCAGCTTTGCGCCATGAGGTTCAAACCACGGGCATAGGCTTGCAGCCAATCGGCAGTCACCGTCGGCAAGGTCAGGGCAAGGGTAAAGGCAATAGGCGTAGCGCCCATGGCGGCCAAGTCGCTGACCGCGACGGCCAGCGAGCGCTGACCGAGCAGAAACGGATCGCAGGGGTCGGCGAAATGCACACCGGCCACCAGCGTATCGGTAGAGATCGCCAACTGTTCCCCCGGGGGAACAGCCAGCAAGGCGCAGTCATCGCCGATCCCGAGAGCAACGCCTTCGCCGCCCTGCGCACAAGGCGCGGCGGCGAAGAAATTGCGGATCAGCTCAAACTCACCCATTGCAGTTGCAAGCGCCGATCAGCGCTTGAACGCCTTGACTTCAGCTTCACGCAGGCGCGGGGCCAGCTTGTCGAGTACACCGTTGACGAACTTGTGGCCGTCGGTGGAACCGAAGACCTTGGCCAGTTCGATACCTTCGTTGATCACAACGCGGTACGGCACGTCGGCGCGCTTGAGCAGTTCCCAGGTGGACAGGCGCAGAACGGCCAGTTCAACCGGGTCCAGCTCTTCGATGGTCAAGTCCAGGCATGGCGTGAGCGCGGTGTCGATTTCGGTCTTGAACTGCGGAACCCCGTGCAGGATCTCGCGGAAGTAAGCGCCGTCGACATCGCTGAAATCGTTATCGACCCGGAACTGCGCTTCGATCTCGTTCAGCGACTGCTTGGCCATGTGCCATTGGTACAGCGCCTGAGTCGCGAGCTGACGGGCTTCGCGACGCTTGACGCTTTTCGATGGCTTGCCGGCATCCGCAGGCTTTGGATCGCGCGGGTTGAAACGATCGCTTTCGTCGCTAATCACTTGGCCTCCAACTGCGCCAGCAGGCTGACCATTTCCAGAGCGGACAGGGCAGCTTCAGCACCTTTGTTACCGGCCTTGGTGCCGGAACGTTCGATGGCTTGCTCGATGGAATCAACGGTCAGGACGCCGAAAGCGACCGGAACGCCGAACTCCATGGACACCTGGGCCAGGCCCTTGGTGCACTCGCCAGCCACGTATTCGAAGTGCGGAGTGCCGCCACGAATGACCGCGCCCAGGGCGATGATTGCTGCGAACTCGCCTTTCTGGGCGACTTTCTGCGCAACCAGCGGGATTTCGAAGGCGCCAGGTGCGCGGATGATGGTGATGTCGCTTTCGCTCACGCCGTGGCGAACCAGGGCATCAACAGCACCGCTTACCAGGCTTTCAACGACGAAGCTGTTGAAACGGCCCACTACCAAAGCGTAGCGGCCTTTAGGGGCGATGAAGGTACCTTCGATGGTCTTCAGGGTCATTCGATAGATCTCTTAAAGAGCCGGGACGCGTCTCGTACGCATCCCTCAGTGATATTTGAACCGCGAATACAGCGTCGGAATTCTACATCGGCGTTCACTTGCGATCGTCGTGGCGAGGGAGCTTGCTCCCGCTGGCTGCGTAGCGGCCCCTCTTGTGGGCGCTGCGCACCCAAGCGGGAGCAAGCTCCCTCGCCACAGTAAATCAAACAAGCCTTAAGTGAACAACGATGCCAAAACCCGGTGCCCTATTCGGAGGGCACGTATTCTACAACTTCCAGATCGAAACCGGATATCGCATTAAATTTCATCGGTGCCGACATCAGGCGCATTTTGCGCACACCGAGGTCGCGCAGGATCTGCGAACCGGCACCGACAGTGCTGTAGGTGGTCGGTTTTTTCACCGCTTGCTGGTCGGCAGTTTCGCGGATATGCGCGAGCAATACGTCGCCATCGAGCGGGTGACCGAGCAACAGCACCACGCCGCTGCCAGCCTCGGCAACCTTGGCCATGGCGGCGCGCAGGCTCCAGCGGCCCGGTTGCTTGACCATCAACAGGTCGCGCAGTGGGTCCATGTTGTGCACGCGAACCAGGGTCGGTTCTTCGGCGCAGACATTGCCCAGGGTCAGTGCCATGTGCACGTCGCCTTCCACGGAATCACGATAGGTCACCAGGTTGAATTGGCCCAGTTCGCTGTCCAGTGGCTGCTCGGCAATCCGCTGAACGGTACGTTCGTGGATCATCCGGTAGTGAATCAGGTCGGCGATGGTGCCGATCTTGATGTTGTGTTCGGTCGCAAAGGCTTCCAGTTCTGCGCGACGGGACATGGTGCCGTCGTCGTTCATCACTTCGCAGATCACGCCGCTCGGCTCGAAACCGGCCATGCGCGCCAGGTCGCAGGCCGCTTCGGTGTGGCCGGCGCGGGCCAGCGTGCCGCCGGCCTGGGCCATCAGCGGAAAAATGTGGCCCGGGCTGACGATGTCTTCAGCCTTGGCATCACGGGCAGCGGCCGCTTGCACGGTGCGCGCGCGGTCGGCAGCGGAGATGCCGGTGGTCACGCCGGTGGCAGCTTCGATGGACACGGTGAACTTGGTGCCAAAACCGGAACCGTTGCGTGGCGCCATCAATGGCAGCTTGAGCAGTTCGCAGCGCTCACGGCTCATCGGCATGCAGATCAGGCCACGGGCGTGCTTGGCCATGAAGTTGATGTGTTCGGGCTTGCAGCACTCGGCGGCCATGATCAGGTCGCCTTCGTTCTCGCGGTCTTCGTCATCCATGAGGATGACCATCTTGCCTTGGCGGATGTCTTCAACCAGTTCTTCGATGCTATTGAGCGCCACAAGGCACCCCCTTGAGTCAGGATTTGAGGTAGCCGTTGGCGGCCAGAAAGCTTTCGGTAATGGTGCTGCCGGCAGTCGGTTCCGCGGCCTTGTCGCCCAGCAGCAGGCGCTCTAGATAACGGGCCAGCAAGTCCACTTCCAGGTTCACCCGGCGACCCGGCTGATACGACGCCATGATGGTTTCGCTCAGGGTGTGCGGAATGATGGTCAGCAGGAACTCGGCGCCATCGACCGCGTTCACGGTCAGGCTGGTGCCGTCGACGGTGATCGAGCCTTTATGGGCGATGTACTTGGCCAGTTCTTTCGGCGCGCGGATGCGAAATTCCACGGCGCGGGCATTTTCGGTACGGGCAACCACTTCGCCCACGCCATCGACGTGACCGCTGACCAAATGCCCGCCGAGGCGAGTGGTCGGGGTCAGGGCTTTTTCCAGATTGACCGGGCTGCCGCTTTTCAGGTCGTTCATGGCGGTGCAGTCGAGGGTTTCGCGACTGACGTCCGCCGCAAAGCCGTTGCCCGGCAATTCAACGGCCGTCAGGCACACGCCGTTGACCGCGATGCTGTCGCCCAGTTTGACGTCGCTCAGGTCGAGCTTGCCGGTTTCGACGTGAACCCGCACATCACCGCCCTTTGGGGTCAGTGCACGGATACTGCCGATGGATTCGATGATGCCGGTGAACATGGGGTTCTCCTCGAGAACAAAGCCAGCGCTTTAGCGTTGGCCGGGAATTATACGCTCGCGGCTGGCGCAGGAATGGCAATGACTCGCCAGTCATCGCCCACGGCGCGAATTTCGATGATTTCAAGCTCGGGTGCATCCTTCATCTGCGCGAGCGGCCAATCCAGCAGTGGTCGCGCCGAAGAGCCCATGAACTTGCCGGCAATGAAGATGTGGAACTCGTCCACCAGACCGAGCTGGGCAAAGGCACCCGCCAGCCGTGGACCGGCCTCGACCAGTACTTCGTTGACGTCACGGTTGGCAAGCTCGACCAACAGCTGGCGCAGATCGACCTGACCATCGTAGCCGGGCACGATCAGGCATTCCGGGCCGTTGGCATATTGCTCCTCCACCGCCACACAGGTCGCGACCAGCGCCGGGCCAGCCTTGAAGAACGGCGCATCCAGCGGCACGCGCAGTCGCCCATCGACCAACACACGCAACGGCGGTCGGCTCATGACCAGTGCCGTTTGTTCGGCATCCAGGCCGAGCTCATCGGCGCGCACGGTCAAACGGGCGTTGTCCGCCAGCACCGTGTCGGCACCGGTCAGCACCACGCTGGCCTGAGCACGCAGACGCTGAACCGCCGAACGCGCTGCAGGGCCGGTGATCCATTGGCTTTCGCCGCTTTCCATCGCAGTGCGGCCATCGAGGCTCATCGCCAGTTTGACCCGCACGAACGGCAAGCCGTGTTCCATGCGTTTCAGGAACCCTTGATTGAGCTTGCGCGCCTCGCCTTCCAGCACGCCGCTTTCGGTGGCGATACCGGCCTGCTCCAGGCGTTGCAGACCACGACCGGCGACTTCCGGATTCGGGTCCTGCATGGCCGCGACCACCCGCGCCACGCCGGCATTCACCAGCGCATCGGCGCAGGGCGGCGTGCGGCCGTGGTGGCTACAGGGTTCCAGCGTCACGTAAGCGGTGGCACCTCGCGCCTGTACACCGGCCGCGCGCAAGGCGTGGACTTCGGCATGGGGCTCGCCGGCGCGCTCATGCCAGCCTTCGCCGACAATCTGCCCGTCACGCACGATCACGCAGCCAACCCGTGGATTGGGGTGCGTCGTGTAGTGACCTTTGCGCGCCAGTTCCAGGGCGCGGGCCATGAAATGCGCGTCGAGGATGGCTTGTTCGGTAGGCGTGGTCATTCTTTCACCGGCTCACGGGCCAGGCGATCGATCTCTTCGCGGAACTCGTTGAGGTCCTGGAAGCGGCGATACACCGAAGCGAAGCGGATATAGGCGACTTCGTCGAGCTTTTGCAGCTCGGCCATCACCAGTTCACCGACCACGAGGGATTTGACCTCGCGTTCGCCGGTGGCACGCAGTTTATGTTTGATGTGCACCAGCGACGATTCAAGGCGCTCTACACTCACCGGGCGCTTTTCCAGCGCCCGCTGCATGCCGGCACGGAGTTTTTCTTCGTCGAACGGCTGGCGACTGCCGTCGGTTTTGATCAGGCGCGGCAACACCAGTTCAGCCGTCTCGAACGTCGTGAAGCGCTCGCCGCAGGCCAGGCATTCACGCCGGCGGCGCACCTGTTCGCCCTCGGCGACCAGACGCGAGTCGATGACCTTGGTGTCGTTGGCACCGCAGAAGGGACAGTGCATGGTGGCAGGCAACAAAAAAAGGGAGGGCCATGGTAGCGCATCCCGGTGGCAAGACAAGCCATAGGGTTTGCGGTATACAGACGGGATGATCACTTGATCCATGGAATTCAGCTTTATGGAGCCACCAATGTCGTTACGTCCGCTCATTTTGCTCAGTGTTTTCAGCCTGCTGGCGGCCTGCAGCAGCGATGCACCCCAACCCCAGCCGCCAACACCCGGCCCCGCGCCTCAACAAGCGCAGAAAAAAGCCCGGGAAGCCGCCGAACTCGGTCCGCTGCCCGCGTATCAGCGCGAATTGAGCGGCACCTTGCAAGGTGTACCGGACGGCGCCGAAGTCGAACTGGCGCTGCTGGTGATCGACGATAAAGACCGACCGCAACAATTGATCGCCAGCTCCAGCCTGATCGGTACCAATCAGGCCCTGCCGTTTCGCCTGCGCTTCAACCCGGATTCATTTCCGGCCGGTGCCCGCGTTGAACTGCGTGGCCGCGCCAGCCAGTCCGGGCAGTTGATCCTGCATCTGCCGTCGCGAACGATCACGCAGCCGACCACCCAGGCCCTGGGCCAAATGCAGTTCGTCAAAGCCCCATGAGTGCACCGCTCGACCTGCAACAGGCCTTGGGTGAACTGCTGGGCGATGCGCAACTGGTGGCGTGCGGGTTGCCGGGGACCGACCTGAAGCTGTGGCTGATCGACGACGATAACATGGACCGCGCCTTCAGCCCGGAAGAAACCCGGCGCATCCTGCATGAGCCGCCGTACTGGAGTTTTTGCTGGGCCAGCGGGTTGGCCATAGCCCGTTATCTCGCCGACAACCCGCATTGGGTCGAGGGCAAACGGGTGCTGGATTTTGGCGCCGGCTCTGGCGTGGCGGGGATTGCGGCGGTCAAGGCCGGGGCGCTCGAAGTGGTGGCGTGCGACCTTGATCCGCTGGCGATTGCCGCCTGCCGGGCGAATGCCGAGCTCAATGACGTACAGCTGAATTATTCGACCGACTTTTTCGCCGAGGCCGATCGCTTCGATCTGATCCTGGTGGCGGACGTGCTGTACGACCGGGCGAACCTGCCGCTGCTCGACGAATTCCTCAGTCGTGGCCGGGAAGCGCTGGTGGCGGATTCCCGAGTCCGGGATTTCCGTCATCCGTTGTACCGTCGCATTGAAATGCTCGAGGCCATGACCCTGCCGGATCTGGCCGAGCCGGAAGAGTTTCGGCATGTGAGCCTGTACCACGCGCGTCGGACTTGAAGCCGAAAAAGATCGCAGCCCTTATAGTGAGCACATTCACGCTTTTACGAGATCCCTCATGAGTCAGCAAACGCCGTACATCTTCGACGCCACGACGGCCGATTTCGATCAGTCGGTGATCGAGAACTCCTTCCACAAACCGGTGCTGGTGGATTTCTGGGCCGAATGGTGCGCGCCGTGCAAAGTGCTGATGCCGATGCTGCAGACCATCGCCGAGAGCTATCAAGGTGAGTTGCTCCTGGCCAAGGTCAACTGCGACCTCGAGCAAGACATCGTCGCCCGCTTTGGCATTCGCAGCCTGCCGACCGTGGTGTTGTTCAAGGATGGTCAGCCGGTAGACGGGTTTGCCGGCGCACAACCGGAGTCTGCTGTACGCGCGCTGCTGGAGCCCCATGTGCAGATGCCGCCACCGGCCGCCGCCGATCCGTTCGAACAGGCTCAGGCGCTGTTTGACGACAGCCGCTTCGCCGATGCCGAAGCCATCCTCACCGTGCTGCTGGGTGAGGACAACACCAACGCCAAGGCGCTGATTCTCTATGCCCGCTGCCTCACCGAACGCGGTGAACTGGGCGAAGCGCAAACCGTGCTGGATGCGGTCAAAAGCGACGAACATAAAGCGGCGCTGGCCGGTGCCAAGGCGCAAATCAAGTTTCTGGGTCTGGCCAGGGACCTGCCGGATGCCGCCGATCTGAAAGCACGCCTGGCGAAAAATCCACAGGACGACGAAGCGGTTTATCAACTGGCGATCCAGCAACTGGCCCGTCAGCAATACGACGCTGCGCTGGATGCTCTGCTGAAGTTGTTCACCCGCAACCGCAGCTACAGCGAAGGCTTGCCGCACAAGACCTTGCTGCAAGTGTTCGAACTGCTGGGCAATGATCACCCGCTGGTGAGCACGTACCGTCGCAAGTTGTTTGCTGCGCTGTATTAAAAATCAAAAGATCGCAGGCTGCGATCTTTTGCGGTCTATTCGATCCAGCTGTAGAGCGGCGTATCCCCGCCGCTCACCACTTTGACTTCCGGACTGTGGCGCAAACGCACCAACAGTCGCTTGCCCGCCGCAGCGCTGCCGGCCAGCCCTTCGAGCTGATCAAGCAACTCCGGCCCGTTCAATTGCCCGGCCTTGCGCAACAAGTCCTTGGCAACCTGCCACAGCGCCTCGTCCTGATTCAGCGGTTTCGCCGCAGGCGTGCTGACGGCGATTTTCTCCACCTGCAACTGCGCACCCAGCCGTGCCCAGTCGCTGTCATCCATTTCCAGGGTCAAATCCACCGGCCAGTCGCCGATGCTTCCGCGTATTCGCAACATAAGTCCGCTCCAGCACTTTTCTTCACCTGCATGCTCCCATGGGACTTGTGCAACGCCAAGCAGGCAGTCAAACTCTCCGCACTTACGTTATAAGATTACATAACAATTTCTTCATTTTACTGTCCGGAGATTTGCCATGCGCCGTCTGCTTCTCGCCCTGCCGTTTGCCTTGCTGCCGCTGGCTGTCGCCCACGCCGCCGAGGAACATGACCACGAGCACGGCAGTCTCGGTGCCCACGAACATGGCGTCGGACGCTTGAACGCGGCGCTGGACGGGCAAACCCTGCAACTGGAACTGGAAAGCCCGGCGATGAACCTGGTGGGCTTCGAACACGCTGCCGCCAGCGACGCCGACAAAGCCAAAGTCGCCGCCGTCCGTGCGCAGCTGGAGAAACCACAGGCGCTGTTCAATCTGCCGAAAGCCGCAGGGTGCGTGGTGGAAAAACAGGAGCTGGAAAGCCCGTTGTTCGGCGACAAACCTGATGCGGACGAGGATCACGATGAAGGCGAACATCACCACGACCACAGCGAAATCCACGCCCATTACCAATTCACCTGCGCCACGCCAGACGCGTTGAAGACCCTGGATCTGGCGAACATTTTCACCCGTTTCCCGGCCACCCAAAAAATTCAGGTACAACTGATCGGCCCGAGCGGGCAGCAAGGGGTTGATGTGACGGCCAAAGCGGCCGCCCTCAAATTCTAAACTCACCGAAGATCGCCCCGCAGGAGCTGCGGAGTGAAACGAGGCTGCGATCTTTTGACCTTCAAAGATCAATAGATCGCAGCCTGCGGCAGCTCCTACGCAGGTCAATCAACACCCATGAAATCGACTAAATGACCCAACCACTTATCGAACTGTCGGACCTGGGCTTCAGTTGGCCCGGTCACCCGCCGCTGCTGGACATTCCGGCCTTTCGCCTGGAGCGCGGGGAAACGCTGTTTCTCAAAGGCCCCAGCGGCAGCGGCAAGACCACCCTGCTCGGCCTGCTCGGCGGTGTGCAGAAGCCTGATCGCGGCAGTATTCGTCTGCTCGGCCAGGAACTGACCGCGCTATCAGCCGGTGCTCGGGATCACTTTCGCGTCGATCACACCGGCTACATTTTCCAACAGTTCAACCTGCTGCCGTTTTTGTCAGTGCGCGAGAACGTCGAACTGCCCTGCCACTTCTCGAAACTGCGCGCCGCACGGGCGAAACAGCGTCACGGCAGCGTTGATAAAGCGGCAGCCACCCTGCTCGCTCACCTGGGTTTGAAGGATGAAAGCATCCTCGGTCGCCGCGCCGACTCTCTGTCCATCGGCCAGCAACAACGGGTCGCCGCCGCGCGCGCCTTGATCGGTCAGCCCGAGCTGGTGATTGCCGACGAGCCGACCTCGGCGCTGGATTACGACGCCCGCGAGAACTTCATTCGCCTGCTGTTCGCCGAGTGCCGCGAGGCCGGCTCGAGCCTGTTGTTCGTCAGCCATGACCAGAGCCTGGCACCGCTGTTCGACCGCAACCTGTCGCTGGCCGAGCTCAATCGCGCCGCCACCCCGTCCGAGGTCTGAGATGTATTTGTTCCGTCTAGCCATGGCCAGCCTGGCTAACCGCCGCTTCACTGCGATCCTCACAGCGTTCGCCATTGCCTTGTCGGTGTGCCTGCTGCTGGCCGTCGAGCGTGTGCGCACCGAGGCCAAAGCCAGTTTCGCCAGCACCATCAGCGGCACCGACTTGATCGTCGGCGCCCGTTCGGGCTCGGTGAATCTGCTGTTGTATTCGGTGTTCCGCATCGGCAACGCCACCAACAACATCCGTTGGGACAGCTTCGAGCATTTCGCCAACAACCCGAAAGTGAAATGGGCGATCCCGATGTCCCTCGGCGATTCCCATCGCGGTTATCGGGTGATGGGTACCACCGAAGCGTACTTCGAGCATTACCAGTACGGGCGCCAGCAACACCTGCAGTTGAGCGATGGCCGCGCCTTCGAAACCGATCCTTTCGAAGTGGTGCTCGGCGCCGAAGTGGCCGAGGCGCTGCATTACAAACTGGGCGACAAACTGGTGCTGGCCCATGGCGTGGCCGTGATCAGCCTGGTCAAGCACGACGACAAACCGTTCACCGTGGTCGGTATTCTCAAGCGCACCGGCACCCCGGTCGACCGCACGCTGCACATCAGCCTCGGCGGCATGGAAGCGATACACGTCGACTGGCACAACGGCGTGCCGGCCCGCGGTGACGGTCGCGTCACGGCCGATCAAGCGCGCAACATGGACCTGACGCCGCAGGCGATCACCGCGTTCATGCTCGGCCTCAACAACAAGATTTCGACGTTTGCCCTGCAACGCGACATCAACGAATTCCGTGGTGAACCGCTGCTGGCGATCCTGCCGGGCGTGGCGCTGCAAGAGTTGTGGAGCTTGATGGGCACGGCGGAAAAAGCCTTGTTCGTGATCTCGCTGTTTGTGGTGCTGACCGGGTTGATCGGCATGCTCACGGCCATTCTCACCAGCCTCAACGAACGTCGCCGGGAGATGGCGATTCTGCGTTCCGTGGGTGCGAGGCCGTGGCACATCGCGACGTTGCTGGTACTGGAAGCCTTTGCGTTGGCGCTTTCGGGCGTGATCGCCGGTGTGGCGCTGCTGTATGTGTGCATCGCCGCCGCCCAAGGGTACGTGCAAGCCAATTACGGTCTGTATTTGCCACTGAGTTGGCCAAGTGAATATGAATGGACGCTGCTCGGTGGCATCCTGATCGCCGCGTTGCTGATGGGCAGCGTGCCGGCCTGGCGTGCCTATCGCCAATCGTTGGCCGATGGTCTGTCGATCCGTTTATGAGGATGTTGAAAATGCCCCGCGCTGTACTTGCGCTGTTGATGCTGGTCGCCCTGCCCCTGTGGGCGGCACAGCCCAAAGACCTGACCTGGTCGGAAATGATTCCGCCTGACGCGCCGGCTGAAGTGCCGAACATGACACCGCTGCACGATCTGTCGAAGATGAGCGATACGTTGTCGGCCGAATCGGCGCCGGCCGCCAGGCAAGACCTGCCCAACGCACCGGTGGTCAAGGCGCTCGACGGTCAGAACATCCGCTTGCCGGGCTACATCGTGCCACTGGAAGTGAACGAGGAAGGACGCACCACCGAGTTTCTGCTGGTGCCGTATTTCGGCGCTTGCATCCATGTGCCGCCACCGCCGTCGAACCAGATCGTGCACGTCAAAAGCGAAGTCGGGGTGAAGGTCGACGAACTGTATCAACCGTACTGGATCGAAGGTGCATTGCAGGTCCAGGCGTCCAGCAGCGAGTTGGCGGATGCCGGGTACCAGATGGCGGCGGACAAGATTTATTTGTATGAGTTACCGGAGTGAATCCGCTGGTTTTTTGTTGCCTGCCAGACCGTCATTGATCGATTAACCCCCTGTAGGCGCGAGCTTGCTCGCGATGGGGACAGTAAAATCATCAAAAAAATCCATCCTTGCGCAATTTATTGAGCTAAATCAACAACGCAAAACCATTAGCCAGCTACCATTGGACATAGAAAATTTTCAACATCCTCTGGAGCCCCCATGAACAAGTCCTTGCTCAGCGCCTCGTTGGTTGCCCTCGCGCTCGCAGCCCCGCTCGCCCACGCCCACCAGGCCGGTGACATTCTCATTCGCGCCGGCGCAATCACCGTTAACCCGGAAGCCGACAGCTCCAGCGTCAAGGTCGATCAAGGCCCGCTGGCAGGTGCCGATCTGGGTGGCAAGGCGACCCTGAGCAGCGACACGCAGCTGGGCTTGAACTTCGCCTACATGCTCACCAACCACTGGGGTATCGAGCTGCTGGCAGCCACCCCGTTCGAGCATGACGTGAAACTCAAGGGCACCGCTCTGAGCGCGGCCAACGGCAAACTCGGCACGATCAAGCACCTGCCACCAACCCTGAGCCTGGTGTACTACCCGCTGGATCCGAAGTCGGCATTCCAACCGTACGTGGGCGGCGGCATCAACTACACCTACATCTACGACGAACACGTGAGCAGCGAAGCCGAAGCCGCTGGTTTCAGCGACTTCAAGGCAGAGAGCTCCTGGGGTATGGCGTGGCAGGTCGGTGCTGACTACATGCTGACCGACAATGTCATGATCAACGCCCAGGTGCGCTACATCGACATCGATACCCGCGCCACCGTCGAAAACGATTCGATTGCCCCAGGCACCCGGGCACGTGTGGACGTGGATGTGGACCCGTTCATCTACATGGTGGGTCTGGGTTACAAGTTCTAAAAAACGTTCACGTGGTGGTGAGCCTGGCTTAGTGGCGAGCAGACTTAGAACTGATGGCGAGCGCATTGCGCTCGACCGGGAGCACGCTCCCTCGCCACAGGAATTGCACACGCTGTAACGCACATTCCGGCCGTGAAAAAGGCGCCTGTAAAAAGGCGCCTTTTTCATGTCCGCGTGAAACGTTTATCGCCCCAACAACCGCGCCAGCCCCACACTCATAGGGGTCTGTTCTGTCGTGGTAAAGCGCTCCAACAGCCGCCGGTTGTTCGCCCGGGAATGACGAATGTCACCGGAACGCGCCGGTCCGTAGCTCACCGCAGGCAACGCGCCGATCACCGTTTCAAGGGCCTCGAGCAACTGCTTGAGCGTCGTCGCCTGATTCCACCCGACGTTGACGGCGCCATTTTCGACCTGAGGTTTTTCGATGGCTTGCACCAGCAAATCGACCAGATCCTCGACATAGACAAAATCACGCGTCTGCTCGCCGTCACCGAACACCGTGATCGGCAGTCCTTTTTGGGCGCGCTCGCTGAAAATGCTGATCACCCCGGAGTACGGCGAGGACGGATCCTGGCGCGGGCCGAAGATATTGAAAAAGCGGAAGATCACTGGCTCCAGTGCATGCTGGCGCCGGTAGAAATCCAGGTAATGCTCGCTGGCGAGTTTGTCCGATGCATAAGGCGTCAAGGGTGCCTTTGGCGTGTCTTCGTCGATGGACTCACCTTCGCCATTATTGCCATACACCGCAGCGCTGGAGGCAAACAACACGCGTTTGACCCCGGCCTGACGCATGGCTTCGCAGACGTTCAGCGTACCGATGAAGTTGCTCTGGTGCGTCTTCACCGGATCGTCCACCGAGGCCTGCACCGAGGCCACTGCCGCCAGGTGCGCCACGGCACTGCAACCGACCAGCGCCCGGGCAACCAGCGCCGCATCGGCCACGTCGCCGACGATCAGCTCGACCTTGGGATTGTCCAGCGGCAGGTTGCTGCGCTTACCCGTCGATAAGTCATCGAGAATGCGTACCGAATGGCCCTTGGCAAGCAAGGCGTCGGTCAAGTGCGAACCAATGAAACCGGCACCGCCGGTGATTAAAACGGGGCCGTCAGCCATGGCGATAAAACCTGTCCAGTAAACCGGGGAGTGCCGCACGCCAGGCGCGGGGTTTGATCCCGAAAGTGTGGAGAATTTTCTTGCAGGCCAGCACCGCGTGTTGCGGCTCTTCGGCAGCATCCGGGCGCGTGGCGTGGGCCTGGGCGGTCGGCGCTTCGATGGCCAACTCATGCAGGTTGCGGGCTTCGGTGAGAATCGCCTGCCCCAACGCCAGCGGCGTGGTCGCCTCATGCCCGGCGTAGTGGTACGTACCCCACAGCGGCGCGGCGCAATCGAGTTGCTTGAGTACCGAAATGATCACGCGGGCAGCATCGTCCACCGGCGTCGGATTGCCACGGCGGTCGTCGGCCATCAACAGCTCTTCGGGGTTTTCAGCACGTGCCAGGAAGCGGCCAAGGGTGCCATCGGGGCTGTCATCGAGCAGCCAGCCGAAGCGCAACAACACATGTTGCGGGCAGGTGGCGCGCACGCTCTGCTCGATCCGCCACAACGCCTGCCCCCGCAGACCCAAGGGCAGCGGCTCGTCTTTTTCGCTGTAGGCGGTAGCGCGGGAGCCGTCGAACACCCGATAGCTCGAAGGTTGCAGCAGCACGATATTGTGGTGTTGGCACAGCTCCGCCAAGCGCTCGATGGCCCGTTCTTGCTGGGCCAGCCGCTGTTCGCTGACCGCTTCGGCCTGGAACCAGTCGAAGTAGTAGGCGAGGTTGATCAGCGCATCGGGGCGCGTGTCGTCGAGCAGTTGCGTCAGGCTCGCGGCATCCCAGCCATCTTGTGGCGGGCGGGGGGCGAGGAAACCGATATCTTCCTCCGCACCGAGGCGAATCAGCGCCTGCCCAAGGGCATTTCCGCCGCCCAGTAACATAAGGCGCATTCGCATAGAGTCAGCAGGCCCAGTCTGATTGGAACGATGGTTTTTCGACAGCGCTTGCGGGCGATGTCGTTGAAAGTTGCAGGAATCGTTGCATTTTGCGGGTTTAGTGCGCAACCGTCATCCGTAAAGTGTAGATGTCCGGGATTTGTGGCGCTGCAACTGGCCCCCATCGCCAGCAAGCCGGCTCCTACAATGGTTTTGTACTTGCATCTTCCCGGCCTCACCCGCATAAATTGCCCCATGAACCTGCCCATCCCCACAGACAGTGCCCTGACAGGCTTTCACCCCGCCGTCAGCGCCTGGTTCAGCCACACCTTCCCTGCGGTCACCGCCGCGCAGGCCCGGGCGTGGCCGTTGATCCGCCAGCGCCGCTCGACATTGATTGCCGCGCCCACCGGTTCCGGCAAGACCCTCACCGCGTTCCTCGCGGTCATCGACGACCTGGTCCACCAAGGCCTTGAAAGCCCCGACGGCCTGCCCGATGAAACCCTGGTGGTCTACGTCTCACCGCTCAAGGCCTTGTCCAACGACATCCAGATCAACCTGCAAAACCCCTTGGCCGGGATTGCCGAGCAATTGCGCGTGATGGGCCTGCCCGAATTGCAGATCACCACCGCCGTACGCACCGGCGATACGCCGCAAAAAGACCGCACGGCGATGCGCAAGATCGCGCCGCACATACTCGTCACCACCCCCCGAGTCCCTTTACGTGTTGCTCGGCTCCGATTCCGGGCGGCAGATGCTCGCGACAACCCGCACGGTAATCGTCGACGAAATCCACGCCATCGCCGCCAGCAAACGCGGCAGTCATCTGGCCCTGAGCCTTGAGCGCTTGCAGGCGCTGTGCGCCGCACCACTGGTGCGCATCGGTCTGTCGGCCACGCAAAAACCCATCGAAGCGGTCTCGCGTTTTCTGGTGGGTCGCGATCGCCCTTGCGAGATTGTCGACATCGGCCACGCCCGCCCACGGGATCTGGACATCGAAGTGCCTCCGGTACCGCTATCGGCCGTGATGGCCAACGATGTCTGGGAACTCGTCTATGACCGTCTCGCCGCCCTCGCCCGGCAACACCGCACCACGCTGATTTTCGTCAACACCCGACGGCTGGCCGAGCGCCTCAGTCGGCACCTCAGCGAGCGCCTCGGCAAACACGCCGTGGCCGCCCACCACGGCAGCCTGGCCAAGGAGTTTCGGCTGGATGCCGAACAGCGGCTCAAGCGTGGCGACTTGCAAGTGCTGATCGCCACCGCATCGCTGGAGTTGGGCATCGACATCGGTGACGTCGACCTGGTGTGCCAGATTGCGTCACCGCGCTCGATTGCCGGATTCCTGCAACGGGTCGGCCGCTCCGGCCACCAGGTCGGCGGAACGCCCAAGGGCCGTTTGTTCGCCACCACCCGCGACGACCTGATTGAATGCGCCGCGCTGCTCGACTGCGTGCGGCGGGGCGAGCTCGATACCTTGTTGATTCCCCAAGCGCCGCTGGACGTGCTGGCGCAACAGATCATCGCCGAAGTCAGCTGCCAGGAGTGGCAGGAGCAAGCGTTGCTGGACATGTTTCGCCGCGCTTCGCCGTATGCCGAACTCGACGACAAACATTATCAGGCGCTGCTGCAGATGCTCGCTGAGGGCTACAACGGGCGGCAGGGTATTCGCAGCGCCTACCTGCATCGCGACGCCGTGACCCGCACCCTGCGCGGTCGTCGAGGCGCGAAACTCACGGCCGTGACCAGTGGCGGAACCATTCCGGACAACGCCGACTACAGCGTGCTGCTGGAACCCCAAGGGCTGAACATCGGCACCATCAACGAAGACTTTGCGGTGGAAAGCATTGCCGGCGATATCTTCCAGTTGGGCAACACGTCCTATCGAATCCTGCGCGTCGAAACCAGCAAGGTCCGGGTCGAAGACGCTCAGGGGCAGCCGCCGACCATCCCGTTCTGGCTGGGTGAAGCGCCGGGGCGCAGCGCTGAATTGTCTTCGGCGGTGGCGCGCCTGCAAGCGCACCTCGACGCGATGCTCGGCAACACGCCGGGCAACCTGCAACCGGCGCTCGACTGGCTGACCGAGACCCTCGGCCTGAACTTCGCCAGCGCTGAGCAACTGGTGGAATACCTCGCCCCGGCGCGCCAGACGCTGGGCGCCCTGCCGTCGCAAGACACGTTACTGATGGAGCGCTTTTTCGACGAGTCCGGTGGCACGCAACTGATCATTCACTCGCCTTACGGCAGCCGCATCAACCGCGCCTGGGGCCTGGCCCTGCGCAAGCGTTTCTGCCGCACCTTCAACTTCGAATTGCAGGCCGCCGCCAGCGAAGACGCCATCGTGTTGTCACTCTCCACCAGCCACAGTTTCGTACTGGACGATGTCTGGCGCTATCTGCACAGCAACAGTGCCGAACACCTCCTGATTCAGGCCGTGCTCGACGCGCCGCTGTTTGGCGTGCGCTGGCGCTGGAATGCCGGGGTGGCCCTGGCGTTGCCGCGCTACAGCGGCGGGCGCAAAGTGCCGCCGCAAATCCAGCGGATGAAAAGCGAAGACCTGATCGCCAGCGTGTTCCCCGATCAGATCGCCTGCGTGGAAAACCTCGCCGGGGAACGGGAAGCTCCCGACCATCCACTGGTGGAACAAACCCTCGACGACTGTCTGCACGATGCGATGGACAGCGAAGGCTGGCTGGCCTTGCTGCGGCGCATGGAGCGCGGCGAGGTGCGCCTGATCAGCCGCGAGCTGCCGGCGCCCTCGCCGCTGGCGGCCGAGATTCTCAGCGCCAGGCCCTACACATTTCTCGACGATGCGCCGCTGGAAGAGCGCCGCACCCAAGCCGTGCTCAACCGGCGCTGGAGCGATCCGCAATCGACCGACGACCTCGGCGCACTCGATACCGAGGCGATCAACGCCGTGCGCGTTGAGGCCTGGCCCGCGCCAACGGGTGACGATGAAATGCATGAGGCACTGATGAGCCTGGCGTGCATCACCGACGCAGAAGCCGAAGCCAACCCGCAGTGGCGCGACTGGCTCAACGCGCTGGCCATGAGCGGTCGCGCCACCCACTTACAGATCAACGAAGGGCAATCGTTGTGGCTGGCGTTGGAGCGACTGACCTGCCTGCGGGCGATTTATCCACAGGCGCAATTATCGCCAGCCTTGCAGGCGTTGCCGGGTTTCGATGAGGTCTGGGAACAGGACGAAGCCGTGGTCGAAGTGGTCCGTGCGCGGCTCAGCGCCTTCGGCCCGTTACCGCTGCACGATATTGCCGACCCCCTCGGTTTATCTGACCTTCAAGTGATCCAGGCGCTGGCGCAACTGGAGCGCGAAGGCTACGTGCTGCGTGGACGATTCACCCCGGGCAACCACGGGGAAGAATGGTGTGAGCGTCATCTGCTCGCGCGCATTCATCGCTACACGGTCAAGCGCCTGCGTAGGGAAATCGAGCCGGTGGCGTTGCAGGATTTCATGCGGTTTCTGTTCGACTGGCAGCACGTATCCAGTGCCACTCAGGGTCAAGGCGCGGCCGTATTGCCCGCCATCGCCAGCCAGTTCGAAGGCTACCCCGCCGCCGCGTCCGCCTGGGACAGCGACCTCCTGCCGGCACGGATCAAGGATTACTCGGCGAGCTGGCTGGATGAGTTGTGCCGCAGCGGCAGACTGGTGTGGACACGCCTGACCGCACGCAACAAGGGCACCGGCACCGCGTTGCGCAGTACACCGATTGTGCTGCTGCCGCGCAGTCAGGTCGGACTCTGGAGCGGGCTGACCGAGCAGACGCCGGTCAGCGAACTGTCACCGAAAACGCAAAAGGTCCACACCGCCCTCAGCCAGCACGGCGCACTGTTTTTCGATGAGCTGATTCACGAAGCTCACCTGCTGCGCTCGGAGCTGGAAATCGCCTTGCAGGAACTGGTGGGCGCCGGGCTGGTGAACGCCGACAGTTTCGCCGGGCTGCGTGCGCTGATCACCCCGGCCAGCAAGCGCCAGCACCACCGCAGTCGCCACGGGCGCGGGGCGTTCATCGGCGGCATGGACGACGCTGGACGCTGGGCGTTGTTACGCCGTGGAAACGCCGCGCCGTTTGTTGATAACCCGCGTCCGTCGTCGACCCCGGCCGATACGCTGGAACACATCGCCATGACCTTGCTGCGCCGCTACGGCGTGGTGTTCTGGCGATTGCTGGAGCGTGAGGCGGATTGGCTGCCGAGCTGGCGCGAATTACTGCGCACGTTTCATCGCCTCGAGGCCCGGGGCGAGATTCGTGGCGGACGGTTTGTCAGTGGTCTGGCGGGGGAGCAATTCGCGCTGCCCGAGGCGATTCCCTTGCTGCGCGAAGTGCGGCGTCGCCCCAAGGACGGCAGCCTGATCGCCGTGTGCGGGGTCGATCCCCTGAACCTCGCCGGCACCCTGCTGCCCGGCGCGAAAGTCCCGGCGCTGGCGAGCAATCGGCTGGTGTATCGCGATGGTTTGCCGGTGGCTGCCGAGATTGCCGGCAAGCCTTTGTTTTGGGCGGAGCTGGATCAGCGAGTCAGTGACGAGGTTCGGAATAAACTGATCCGGCATTGATGGCGTCTGCGCAGGCCCCATCGCTGGCAAGCCAGCTCCTACAGTTTGATGTACCTGCGCAAATCCCTGTAGGAGCCGGCTTGCTGGCGATGGGCCCCTAAAAACCAACAAAAACCTCCCGGGCGACTTACTGTGACCGCGCCCCATCCGGCATCAACAACGTCGAGTGCTCCGGTTCAGGCTCGCCTTCAGGCGGTGGTTCGACCGGATGCCTCGGCACCAGCGCCTGCTGTGGATAAGTCTGCGCGAAGTGCACCCACGGGCTGTTATCCACAAGCTTTTTCAAACGCTGGTTGAACGCCCGGCTCACCGCATACTGCCCGCCCGACACCGTGCGGAATTGCGAGGTCAGCACCACGCCGTTGAGGTCCATCTTGTCGACACCGAACACATCCAGCGGCCCTTGCAGGTTGTAGCGCAGGAACGGGTCGTTGCTGATCGAATGCCCGGCCTCGCGGATCAACTCGATGGCCTTGTCGACATCCGTGTCATAGGTGAATTGCACCGAGAAAAACGCGTAGGCGAATTGCCTCGATTGGTTGGTCACGGCCTTGATCTGGCCGAACGGCACCGAGTGCACAAAACCCTTGCCGTCACGCAGGCGCAAGGTGCGGATGGTCAGGCCCTCGACTGTCCCGGCATGACCGGAATCGAGCACCACCCAATCACCAATGGACAGGGTGTCTTCGATGATGATGAACAGCCCGGTGATCACGTCCTGCACCAGTTGCTGGGAACCGAAACCAATCGCCAGCCCCACCACCCCGGCACCGGCCAGGAACGGCGCAACGTTGATCCCCAGGTTCGCCATGGTGGTGATCGCGCAGATCACCACCAGGATGATTTTGACCGCATTGCGCAGCAACGGCAGGATGGTTTTCACCCGTGTACTCGGTTGGCGCGCCGAGCGTTTATTGGCCGGTGGTTTCAGGGCCTCCTGAATGGCCGTGTCGAGCACCACCCAGACCATCCAGGTCACCAGGAAGATCAGGCCGATGTGGCTCAGTGAATCACTGATCGCAC
Source organism: Pseudomonas sp. Irchel s3b5 (assembly GCF_900187435.1). Classification (NCBI taxonomy): domain Bacteria; kingdom Pseudomonadati; phylum Pseudomonadota; class Gammaproteobacteria; order Pseudomonadales; family Pseudomonadaceae; genus Pseudomonas; species Pseudomonas sp. Irchel s3b5. The sequence continues at coordinate 49,477 of NZ_FYDY01000024.1, read as the reverse complement.
GCCCGACTGCGTTGCTCACCGCGAACTCGAACAACGACACGCCCCAGATACGCCCCAGGACATCGATGAACACGACGGCCATGGCAATGCGCAACAACGCGTGGGACAGGTTCAGGAATCGTTCTTTGTAGGCACTGCCGCGCCGCGCATCCGATTCGCTGCGCGACTTGAACAGGTGATGCAGCGTGGTGCTGAGAAACACCGTGGCAATCAGCAACACGGTGGTGAACAACGCACTGCGCAGTACCGTCTGATTGTCGTCGCCAATGCCGATCAGGTTGATGATCGAGACCAGCACCATCAACAGAATCGGCCAGTACCAGAGCCCGGAAAATATCCGCAGGGTTTCGCGCAACGCCGGCTGATTGACGCGCTGGGCCAGCGGCAGAATCCGGATCACATGGGCCACCGGCCGACGCATGCGGATCACCAGCAAACCGAACGAAATCGAAGCCGCGAGCCCCGTGAATACGGCAATGCTGCTGGTGAGGTTGTTGCCCAGTTGATGGGCGATCTGCGGGCTCGTCAGGGCATCGCTCAAGGCCACCAGAAAACCGATTGAAAACAGCGGCCGGGGACTGTGCTGACGGATGATCCGCACCGCCGAGCGCTTGTGGCCGATGTTGAACATCACCATCAGAGACAGCACCAGCGACGCAGCAAAAATACCGGCGCTGGCCGCGTAGGCAAAACACAGCGCCAGCGCCCGACCGGCCGACACCTGTAGAAACTGGCTGGCATAAATCGTCAGCGTCAGACTGACCACCGCCGGAATCGTGTAAGGCAGCATGTAGCCAAGCAACGCCTGGCCACGCTCGCGACTGAGCATCCAGCGGTGCCCGCCCAGGCGTCGGGCCAACAGTCGCCCAAACAGCCAAAGCAGCGCAAACACACCCGTCCAGACGCAGGTCAGCAGGAGGAAATCCCCGGCAACGCCCCAGGTCGAACGGGACGATGGACGATTGACCAGCTCATCGACTTCATCCACCGCACGATCGGCGCGCAGGCGCCAGGTGTCGACCAGGTGCTCGTTGAGATCGAGTTTGCTCTGGACTTCGTCAATGCTTGAGCTGATGGCGCCCAGCAACCCGCCCTGCACCAGTGGCTCCGGGTGTGCCGATGGCGTAGTGGCGGCGGCCGGCAGCCCCGGTATCGCTGCCGCTTCCAGCGTCTCGCTGCCCAGAAACAGCAATGACCCCATTAATATCGCGGTCTTGAGCCCGATCAAAAGCACCCCCTCCGTTGGCTGTGACTGTAAGGAACTGATCGAGAATTGCCGGGCAAGTTCGCACTTGGCCCACAAATGTATCGTCGAAAATATTCGGGGTGACATTAGCACGCATGCTGCGCCAGCTCCTACGCTGCACACGGCGGCGGTTAACCGTCCGTAGCCCCACCGAAACTTTCGTCGCCACCGCGCAGTCCTCCAAAGACAGGGCTCATCGGACCGGAGGCGACATGTCGGCGATTCATATCGGTATTTCAGGTTGGCGGTACACGCCCTGGCGCGGGGATTTCTACCCGAACGGCCTGGGCCACGGCCGGCAACCAAGTGATCCGCAACTGATCGCCCCCCGCCAGCAGCCAAAGCCACGCCAGCCCCGGAAAGTGTTCTGCTATTTCGACAATGTCATCAAAGTCCGCGCGCCCTTCGATGCCCGCCGCTTGCTGGAGCGGTTCCACCTCGACAAAAACCTCGCCACCACGCCCGGTGAGCCTGCTGCGCAGGGTGTGTTGTCATGACGACTCCGGAGCCAGTCGGCGTGACAGACGAACAGACCCCCTTCGACACCCACGTGCATCGCTTCACGGTGCTGACGGTGAACACCCACAAAGGCTTCACCGCGCTCAACCGGCGCTTCATCCTGCCGGAACTGCGCGAAGCGGTGCGCAGCGTGTCTGCCGATGTGGTGTTTTTGCAGGAAGTCCATGGCACCCATGAGCAGCATCCAAAACGCTACTCCAATTGGCCGACGATGCCGCAGTACGAATTCCTCGCCGACACCCTCTGGCCGCAGTTCGCCTATGGTCGCAACGCGGTCTATCCGGCGGGCGATCACGGCAATGCGCTGCTGTCGAAATTCCAGATCATTCGCCACGATAATCTCGACGTGTCCATCAGCGGCCACGAAAACCGCGGGCTTCTGCATTGCGTGTTGCGCCTGCCCGGCGACGGTCGCGAGGTGCACGCCATTTGTGTGCATCTGGGGTTGCGCGAAACCCACCGCAACGCGCAACTCAAATTGCTCGTCCAACGCCTGGAAGCGCTGCCCGACGACGCGCCGGTCATCATCGCCGGTGACTTCAACGATTGGCGCCTGCGCGCCGATGCACTGCTCAAGCCCAGCGGTTTGCGCGAGGTCTTCGCCGAACACCACGGCCAATCGGCGCGCAGCTTCCCGGCACGTTTACCGGCCCTGCGCCTGGACCGCATCTACGTGCGTCACCTCAAGGCCAGCCATCCGCAAGTGCTGTCGAACCGCCCCTGGTCCCACCTTTCCGACCACGTCCCGCTATCGGTAGAGATCGAGCTATGAGCAGCCAGTCGATGGAAAAATCCACGGTGGAACACATCCCCGCCCCGCCGATTCGCGAGCCGACAGCGGTCGATGTCGAGTACAGCTGGCAAGGCAGCAATCGGGTCGAACTGCTGGAAAACGGTGAGGCGTATTTTCCCCGGGTGTTCGAAGCCCTGCGCCAGGCACAAAGTGAGATCCTGCTGGAGACCTTCATTCTGTTCGAGGACAAGGTCGGCAATGAACTGCAGCAGATTCTCATCGAAGCGGCGCAACGGGGCGTGCGCATCACCGTCAGCCTCGACGGCTTTGGCTGTGGCGAATTGAGCAGCGGATTTCTCAGCGCCCTGAGCGGCGCGGGCGTGCATTTGCAGATGTTCGATCCGGCGCCGAAACGCCTTGGCATCCGCACCAACTGGTTCCGCCGTCTGCACCGCAAAATCGTGGTGGTGGACGGCACTGTCGCCTTCATCGGCGGGATCAATTTTTCCGCCGACCATCTCGCCGACTTCGGCCCTGAAGCCAAGCAGGATTACTCCGTTGAAGTCCAGGGCCCGGTGGTGGCCGACATTCATCACTTTGCCTTGCTGCAATGCGGTCGCCCGGTGCGGGCCAAATACTGGTGGCAACGGCGGCGGCAACGGCGCTCGGAACTGGCCTTCAGCGATCACGATGGTCAAGTGCGGTTGGTGTACCGCGACAATGGCGAACACCCGACTGACATTGAAGAGGTGTACCGACAGGTGTTGCGCACCGCACAACGCCGGGTGGTCATCGCCAATGCCTACTTCTTTCCGGGTTACCGGTTACTGCGCGAGATCCGCAACGCGGCGCGCCGTGGCGTCGATGTGCGGCTGATCCTGCAAGGCCAGCCGGACATGATGGTGGCCAGGCTCGCGGCACGCATGACCTACGACTACTTGCTCAAGTCCGGGGTGAAGATCTACGAATACTGCGACCGTCCGTTGCACGGCAAAGTGGCGTTGGTGGACGAAGACTGGAGCACCGTCGGTTCCAGTAACCTCGACCCGTTGAGCCTGTCGATGAATCTCGAAGCCAATGTGCTGATCCGTGACCGTCAGTTCAACCGCGACCTGTACGACCGACTTGAAGACCTCAGCGACCACCACTGCAAGATGATGTCATCCGAGAAAATCCCGAGTGGGCGGGTCTGGCACATGACCGTCGGTTTTCTGGTGTTTCACTTTTTGCGGCATTTTCCGGCGTGGGCGGGCTGGTTGCCGGCCCATAAACCGCGCCTGAAACGCATCACGCCGACGACCGGGAGCGATCTCCATGAGCCACGCTGAGACCGGGTCGACGTCCCATACCGATCACCCGGCCAAGTCGCGCTGGAGCCGTTGGAAAAAACCGCTGACCCTGCTGTTTTTTCTGGCGCTGATCGTGTTATTGACGATGTTTGCCCAGCGCATCGAATGGGCCGAAGTGCTCGAAACCCTGGCCGATTTCAAGGTACGCACGCTGATCATCGCGTCCTCGCTGACTGCGGTGAGCTTCCTGGTGTATGCCTGTTTCGATCTGATCGGACGCACCTACATCCGTCAGGACCTGACGTGGAAACAGATCCTCCCCGTAGGAATCATCAGCTATGCCTTCAACCTCAACTTGAGTGCCTGGGTCGGTGGTATCGCCATGCGTTATCGGCTGTATTCGCGACTCGGGGTGAGCAAAAGCAACATCGCGAAAATCCTCGGCCTGAGCCTGGCGACCAACTGGATCGGCTACATGCTGATTGCCGGTGTGGTGTTCAGCAGTGGATGGGTGAGCATGCCGCCGGGCTGGAAATTGAGCAGCGGCGCTCTGCAAGCGGTGGGCGTTTTGCTGTTGCTGGTGAGTGCGGGCTATCTGGCGGCGTGTCGCTTTTCCAGCCGTCGGGAGTGGTCGATACGCGGGGTGGAAATCAACTTGCCGTCACTGCGCATGGCGATCCTGCAACTGGGCCTCGGCGCGCTGAACTGGTCGCTGATGGCAGCGGTCATTTTCACCTTGTTGCCGAGCAAACTGGATTATCCGCTGGTGCTTGGGGTGTTGTTGATCAGCGCCATTGCCGGGGTCATCACGCACATCCCCGCCGGGCTCGGCGTGCTGGAAGCGGTGTTCGTGGCACTGCTGCAACACGAGGCGTCACGGGGCAGTCTGGTGGCGGGATTGCTGGCGTACCGGGCAATCTATTTTCTGCTGCCGCTGTTGATCACTTTGGTGATGTATCTGATCGTCGAGGCCAAGGCGAAGTCGTTGCGGATCAGCAAGAAACCCAAGTGAGTGGTGGTGTTTGATCTGACGCCATCGCGGGCAAGCCCGCTCCCACAAGGATCTCCAGTGATCACAACATTTGTGTTCAATGACGAACCCTGTAGGAGCAAGCTTGCTCGCGATAGCGCCCTGTCCAGCACCCAAAATCACTGCGATTGAATAATGCTTAACCGCTCACCCACCACCATCTCCGTGATCCAGTCCACCAGGATCGACGTGTAGGCCTGCTGTGAAACCGGATCGCTCAAGGCATGATCGGCGCCATCAATGATGCGGTGCGTGAGCGAGTGGGTCTGCTGGCACGCGGCGCGATAACTCATGATCGTTGAGTGCGGCACGTATTCATCGGTCTCGGACTCCACCAACAACACATCCCCGGTAAATGCCGAACAGGCATGCAAGGCGCGATTGCCCTCGGCGCGCACCAGGGTGCTGCGGTAATCGCGCAAATCGAGCTTGTCCAGATCGCGTTTGGGCGTGTGCCATTTATCGTCGCGATACAGCGCCGGCACCCGCAGCGCCAGCCAGCGCACCGGTCTGAGCGACGTGAGGATCGAAGCCAGGTAACCGCCATAGCTGGTGCCCACCACGGCAATCGCCGAGGTATCCAGCGCCGGGTGCGCGAGCAGCCGATCGTAAGCCGCCAGCAAGTCCCGCAAGTTGTCCTCGCGGGTTACCCGGGACAGGGGAATGCCCGTGCCGCTGGTATGACCGCGCAAATCAAAAGTCAGGCACACGCAACCCAGTCCGGCGATGCCTTTGGCCCGTTCCAGATCCCGCTCCTGACTGCCGCCCCAGCCGTGCACGAAGAGCACGCCGGGGACTTTCGATTTGGGGCTCAGAAACGTCCCGCTCATCTGTTCGTCGTCGATGTCGATTTGAATGCTTTCGCTTCTAGCCGTCATAGGATTTGACCGTTACGTACTTGAGTAGAAAATCACTGTCCTGCGCCGGTCCGCGGTACACCTCAATCGCGCTTGCCGGCAGCGGTTGATCGATATAAGTCTCGACGGCGGACACGCAAATCGCACGAATCTGCGGATCGTTCACAAAGCTCTGCAACGCTGCAAGTTCGGCGCTGCTGGCCCCGCCCAGGCGCCAGGACTGTTCGAGCACGCCACTGCGTTGCCGGCCATCGCTGCCCAGCCCTTGAGCGATGTCGTAGTTGCGCCGCGACGCATAAAACCCGGGATAGGCTTCGTCCGCAGCGCGGTCGAACACTTGGGCCTGCTGAATGGCCAAACGCACGTCTTGCGCCAGGTCGAGTTTCAGCAAATCGTCATAATTGCCCTGCACCACCAACAAATCGGAGCCGCCATACACCGACTCGCCATGCGCGTCTTCGGTCAAGTATTGCTCACCGCAGTAACTCAGCACCTTGCCGCCGACAACACTCTGGCCGACGCTGTGGGTGATGACCTGCTCCAGGTCTTGCTCCAGCACGACACCTTTCTTGAACAGGCTTTTGGCATCCGGCCTGGCAAGGACGTCATCGAATTGGTCGAGGCTTTGGATCACTTCCTGACCGCGCCCGGCGCAGGCATAAATCGGTTTGAGGCGAATCGGCCCGGTGTACAGCAGATGCTCCGCCGCCGGCCGAGCATCTTCGAAGGAAAACACGCTGAGGCCGTCGAGCACCACGCCGCGCACCCGCTCGGAAAACAACGGTGCCCAACCTTGCGGCGCATGAGCGTTGTGGTTCAGCAAACCGTGGCTGATGGCCTTGGTGCAAATAAAATCATGGTCGACATAACCGCCCCACAAGTCTTCCGGCCCCTTGACCCCTAACGCCCGTGCCGCCGCAGCGCCCACCAGGGTTTGGGTTGGCAACAGATACAAATCCTGTCCACCGTGCAAATCGGCGTCATAACTGCCCGCGTACGTGAGCCCGAGAATCTGCGCCAGCCATCGGGCCAGGACCCGGTTGGTTTCGACTTCATGCAGCGGCGCGTCGGCGTGAACTGAGTGAGCGACCACTAATTTATTGCGGTTGACCGGGGTCATGCATCCCCCTTCAATCAGCGTGTGATGAATGTAGTGAAGGGGGTGCAGAGATCACGCCAAGGCAGGGGTTGGCGCGATGGGTTTCAAATCAATGACTTGCGCAAAACGTGATGGCATGAGGCCTGTTTTATTCTGCACGACGCCTGTTGAGGCTCAGGTATTTTGCACGAGTCGCGGCCCTGTAGGAGCGAGCTTGCTCGCGATAGCGGTGGGTCAGGCGACATCAATGTTGACGGTTCCGACGTCATCGCGAGCAGGCTCGCTCCTACAGATGGTTGTGGTGAAACACCTAGCGTGCAGCAACACTCGGCGTGACCCCAAATCGCGTCCGGTAATCACTCGGCGCCAGCCCGGTGATTTTCTTGAAGGTCGAGCGAAACGCCCCTGGGTCTTGATAGCCCACGGTCCAGGCGATGTGATCGATGGTGCCGTTGGTGAACTCAAGCATTTCCCGGGCTTTGCCGACCCGCAAATGCTGGCAGTATTCGGTGGGTTTTAGCCCGGTGGCTGAGCGGAAACGCCGCAGGAAAGTGCGTTCTTCCAGCCCTGCCCGCTCTGCCATCGCCGACAACGAAACATCAGTCGCGCCGGTGCTTTGCAACCAGTGCTGCACTTTCAGAATCGACGCATCGCCATGGCTGAGGATCGGCGCAAAATTGCTGCCGCATTCGCTGGCGCTGTCGCTGTGCTCCACCACCAGAAACCGCGCCGTGCTGGTAGCGATACTCGGCCCGAGCAAGCGGTCGACCAGGCGCAAACCCAACTCGGACCAGGCCATCAACCCGGCGGTGGTAATCAAGTCACCGTCATCGACAATGGGCGTATCGGCCTTGAGCTTGATGGCCGGGTAACGTTCGGCGAAGGCTTTCGCGGAGGTCCAGTGAGTGGTGGCGCTGCGGCCGTCGAGCAAACCGCTTTCAGCGAGCAGAATCGACCCTACGCACACCCCGCCCAGCGTCGCGCCGTTGGCATGTTGCTCGCGCAACCAGCGGATCAAACCCTGCGGCGCCTGGCCTTCGGAGAAACCGGTAATCGACGGCGGAATCAGCACGGCCACCCTGGTGCAATCCGGGCCGGGATGGCTGTCATAGCTGCGCTCCGGTGCTTGGTCGCCCACAACTTGCCAATGGCTGACGCGCAATAACGGCAGCTGCGCAGCCTGGTGCTCGGCGGCGATCCGGTTGGCCACGCCGAACAAGTCCGTCAACCCATGCACCGCCGCCATCTGCGCGCCGGGGTAAATCAACACCCCCAGTTCGGCGATTGCCCTTTGTGCGTCCATTGTCAGTTTTCCCCCTCTTATTGTCGGTGCGGCCAATCCTCGGAATGCCAGCCACACCGGATACTTCATTCCACACCCAACACACACTTCGAGGTAACAGTCATGGCCAAGCAAGCGCTCATCGTAGTCGATATCCAGAACGACTACTTCCCCCAAGGCAAGTGGCCGCTGGTCGGTGCCGACGCCGCCGCAGACAACGCCGTGCGCCTGATCAAGGCCTTCCGCGACGCTGGTGATTCGGTGGTGCACATCCGCCACGAGTTCACCTCCGAGGACGCTCCGTTCTTCACCCCCAACTCTGAAGGCGCCAAATTGCACCCCAAAGTCCTGAACCGCGCCGACGAGCCGGTGGTGCTCAAGCACTTCGTCAACTCGTTCCGCGAAACCGAACTACAGTCAATTCTCGACGAACAAGGCATCAAGGAACTGGTGGTCGTGGGCAGCATGAGCCACATGTGTGTCGACGGCATCACCCGCGCTGCCGCGGATTTTGGCTATACGGTCACAGTCATCCACGATGCCTGCGCGACCCGCGACCTGGAGTTCAATGGCGTAGCGGTTCCGGCTGCGCAGGTTCATGCGGCGTTCATGGCAGCCCTTGCGTTTGCCTATGCCAGCGTTGTGTCAACCAACGAATTCATCGCCGCCTGAGTTTGTAACCAAGTTTCACCAGCCATAAAAAACCCGCACTTCAGACCGAAGCGCGGGTTTTGTTTTGTCAGCTGGTCGCTTGAGGCTTGCAGCTGCTAGAACGGGATATCGTCATCAAAGCTGTCGAAATCCGGAGCCGGTTGCGGCGCAGCCTGTTGTGAGGCCGGAGCCGAACGCTGTTGCGGTGCCGACTGCTGCGGACGTGGAGCCTGCTGGCGCGGAGCGGATTGCTGGTAGTTGTTACCGCCGCCCTGAGGCTGCTGGTCACCCTGTGGACGGCCGCCCAGCAGTTGCATGGTGCCTTGCATGTCGACCACGATTTCAGTGGTGTAACGCTTGATACCGTCTTTTTCCCACTCGCGGGTCTGCAGCTTGCCTTCGATGTAGACCTGCGAACCTTTACGCAGGTATTCGCCGGCGATTTCCGCAACCTTGCCGAACATCGAAACACGGTGCCATTCGGTCTTTTCGACTTTCTGACCGGTTTGCTTGTCGGTCCACTGTTCGCTGGTCGCCAGACTCAGGTTGGTCACGGCGTTACCGTTAGGCAAGTAGCGAACTTCGGGATCCTGGCCGCAAGTGCCGACCAATATGACTTTGTTAACCCCACGGGCCATAACGTTCTCCTAGGCTACGCACGCTGCCCCGGCCGGGTTGTTCACCAGGCGCTCAAGGGTGGTGCGATCCAATAGTTCGGTGTCCAATTTGATGTAAATAGCCGCTTCTTCCGCGACGATCACTGCATCTGTTACCCCTACGACCGCCTTCAGGCGCTCGACCAGACCCGCTTCGCGGATCGCCTCAGGCGACAACGGCAAGCGCAGGCTCGTGACGTAGGGAGGTTCACGCATGGTAACAGCAAAGACCAGCCAGAGGGCAGCCAGACCGGCGCATCCGAGGAACACAACCGACAGACCGCCATGCTGGTACATCCAGCCGCCGAGAATGCCGCCCAGTGCTGACCCGAGGAACTGGCTGGTGGAGTAAACCCCCATCGCAGTGCCCTTGCCGCCTGCCGGTGAAACCTTGCTGATCAGCGACGGCAACGAAGCTTCCAGCAGATTGAAAGCGGTGAAAAACACCACCGTACCGATCACCAGAGCTCGCAAGCTGTCGCCGAACTGCCAGAAGAATAGCTCAGTGAGCAACAGCGTCACGACGGCGCCGAGTAAAACTCGTTTCATTTTGCGTTTCTTCTCGCCGTAGATAATGAACGGGATCATGGCGAAGAAAGAAATCAGCAGCGCAGTCAGGTACACCCACCAGTGCTGCTCCTTGGGCAGGCCGGCTTTTTCCACCAGGACCAGCGGCAAGGCAACGAAGCTCGACATCAACATGGCGTGCAACACAAAAATGCCCAGGTCCAGGCGCAGCAGGTCCGGATGCTTGAGCGTCGGCATCAGCGCCTGGCGCGCCACACCGGATTCACGATGCTGCAACGGCCCGGTGGACCGCGGCACCATGAACATCACGATCAAGATGCCGAACAACGCCATGCCGCCCGTGGCGAAAAACAACCCGGACAGGCCGAAAGCACGGGTCAACAATGGCCCTACAACCATCGCGACAGCGAACGACAGACCAATCGTCATCCCGATCATGGCCATGGCCTTGGTCCGGTGCTGCTCGCGGGTCAGGTCGGACAGCAACGCCATGACCGCCGCAGAAATCGCCCCGGCGCCTTGCAGGATCCGTCCGGCGATCACACCCCAGATCGAATCGGCATTGGCCGCCAGCACGCTGCCGAGGGCGAAGACAATCAGCCCCAGGTAAATCACCGGACGGCGACCGATACGGTCAGAAATGATACCGAACGGGATCTGGAAAACAGCCTGGGTCAGGCCGTATGCGCCAATCGCCAGCCCAATCAGGGCCGGGGTCGCACCCGCCAGATCCATCCCATAGGTCGCCAGCACCGGCAACACCATGAACATGCCAAGCATACGGAAGGCGAACACCAGCGCCAGACCGCTTGCTGCGCGGGTCTCGCTGCCACTCATACGCTCGCTGTGGGGATCGTGCATGGAAAAACCTCATGTGAACCGGCGGCGATTCTACCAGTCCCATCGATTGACGGGATATATCGCGACGCTTTGCCGCGCATTGCTGACACACTCTTCATGTAAGACAGTCACCCACTCGTTTGATAGTGTGCATCCATCCAGTATTTGGCCGTATACTCCTACGTTTTCGACGCCCGCCGAGCGAGGCCACTTTGGACAAGATCCTGATTCGTGGGGCTCGAACCCACAACCTGAAGAACATCGACCTGACCCTGCCACGGGACAAGCTGATCGTCATCACCGGCTTGTCCGGCTCCGGCAAGTCGTCATTGGCCTTCGACACCCTGTACGCCGAAGGCCAGCGCCGCTACGTCGAATCGCTGTCGGCGTATGCCCGGCAGTTCCTGTCGATGATGGAAAAGCCCGACGTCGACACCATCGAAGGCCTGTCGCCGGCGATCTCCATCGAACAGAAGTCGACCTCGCACAACCCGCGCTCAACCGTCGGCACCATCACCGAAATCTACGACTACCTGCGCCTGCTGTATGCACGCGTGGGTATTCCGCGCTGCCCGGATCACGACATCCCTCTGGAAGCGCAGACCGTCAGCCAGATGGTTGATTTGGTCCTCGCCGAACCGGAGGGCCGCAGGCTGATGCTGCTGGCCCCGGTCATCCGCGAGCGCAAAGGCGAGCACCTGTCGGTCTTCGAAGAGCTGCGCGCACAAGGCTTCGTCCGCGCCCGAATCAACGGCAAGCTCTATGAGCTGGACGAAGCACCCAAGCTCGACAAACAGAAAAAACACACCATTGATGTCGTGGTTGACCGCTTCAAGGTTCGCGCCGACTTGCAACAACGCCTGGCCGAATCCTTCGAAACCGCGCTGAAACTCGCGGACGGCATTGCCCTCGTGGCGCCGATGGACGACGAGCCGGGCGAAGAGATGATCTTCTCCGCACGTTTCGCCTGCCCGATCTGCGGCCACGCGATCAGCGAACTGGAACCCAAGCTGTTCTCCTTCAACAACCCGGCCGGCGCCTGCCCGACCTGCGATGGTTTGGGGGTGAAGCAGTTCTTCGACATCAAGCGTCTGGTCAACGGTGAATTGACCCTGGCCGAAGGTGCGATACGCGGCTGGGATCGGCGCAACGTCTATTACTTCCAGATGCTCGGGTCGCTCGCTGCTCACTACAAGTTCAGCCTGGAGGTTCCGTTCAACGAACTGCCAGCCGATCAGCAGAAATTCATCCTGCACGGCAGCGGCTCACAGAACGTCGACTTCAAATACCTGAACGACCGTGGCGACATCGTCAAACGGTCGCACCCGTTCGAAGGCATCGTGCCGAACCTGGAGCGACGCTACCGCGAAACCGAGTCGGCTTCGGTGCGCGAAGAGCTGGCCAAATTCCTTAGCACCCAATCCTGCCCGGATTGCCGAGGCACCCGTCTGCGCCGTGAAGCACGGCATGTGTGGGTTGGCGAGAAAACCCTGCCGGCGGTGACCAACCTGCCCATCGGCGATGCCTGCGAATACTTCGGCGGGCTGAAATTGACCGGCCGCCGTGGCGAAATCGCCGACAAGATCCTCAAGGAAATCCGCGAGCGTCTGCAGTTTCTGGTCAACGTCGGTCTGGATTACCTGTCGCTGGATCGCAGTGCCGACACTTTGTCGGGCGGCGAGGCACAGCGAATCCGCCTGGCCAGCCAGATTGGCGCCGGTCTGGTCGGCGTGCTGTACATCCTCGACGAACCTTCGATTGGCCTGCACCAGCGCGATAACGACCGATTGCTCGGCACCCTCAAGCACCTGCGCGACATCGGCAACACAGTGATCGTGGTCGAGCACGACGAAGACGCGATTCGCCTGGCGGACTATGTAGTGGATATCGGGCCGGGTGCTGGCGTGCACGGCGGGCATATCGTCGCTGAAGGTACGCCGGCCGAAGTCATGGCGCACCCCGACTCCCTGACGGGCAAATATCTGTCGGGCCGGGTGAAGATCAAAGTCCCGGCCAACCGCACGCCGCGCAACAAAAAGCTGACGCTGTCCCTCAACGGTGCTCGCGGCAACAATTTGCGCAATGTCGACCTGGAGATTCCGATTGGTCTGCTGACCTGCGTCACCGGCGTGTCCGGCTCGGGCAAGTCGACGCTGATCAACAACACGCTGTTCCCATTGAGCGCCACGGCACTTAATGGTGCAACGACGCTCGAGGCTGCCGCGCACGACAGCATCAAGGGCCTGGAACACCTGGACAAGGTCGTCGACATCGACCAAAGCCCTATCGGCCGTACACCGCGCTCCAACCCGGCGACTTATACCGGATTGTTCACGCCGATCCGCGAACTGTTCGCCGGCGTGCCGGAATCCCGCTCCCGCGGATACGGGCCGGGGCGTTTCTCCTTCAACGTGAAGGGCGGACGTTGCGAGGCCTGCCAGGGCGATGGCCTGATCAAGGTTGAAATGCACTTCCTGCCGGACATCTATGTCCCGTGCGACGTCTGCAAGAGCAAGCGCTACAACCGCGAGACGCTGGAGATCAAGTACAAGGGCAAGAGCATTCACGAAACCCTCGAAATGACCATCGAGGAAGCACGGGTATTCTTCGACGCGGTACCGGCTCTGGCGCGCAAGCTGCAAACGCTGATGGATGTCGGTCTGTCGTACATCAAGCTGGGCCAATCGGCGACCACACTGTCAGGCGGTGAAGCCCAACGGGTGAAACTGTCCCGCGAGCTGTCCAAACGCGATACCGGCAAAACCCTGTACATCCTCGACGAGCCGACGACCGGCTTGCACTTCGCGGATATCCAGCAATTGCTCGACGTGCTGCATCGACTGCGCGATCACGGCAATACCGTCGTGGTCATCGAACACAACCTGGACGTGATCAAGACTGCCGACTGGCTGGTGGACCTGGGGCCGGAAGGCGGCTCCAAGGGCGGCCAGATCATTGCGGTCGGCACCCCGGAGGAAGTGGCCGAGATGAAGCAATCTCATACCGGTTTCTACCTCAAGCCGCTGCTGGAGCGTGATCGGGCTTAACCTGGCCCCCATGAAAAAGCCCCTGTCACTTCATCAGTGACAGGGGCTTTTTTGTATTCGCAAATCAGGTGTGAGATTGCAGGTAGTTCTCGAGACCGATCAACTTGATCAGACCCAACTGCTTCTCGAGCCAGTAGGTGTGATCTTCTTCGGTGTCGTGTAATTGAACTCGCAACATTTCACGGCTGACATAGTCATTGTGCTGCTCACAGAGCTTGATGCCCTTGCACAGCGCAGCTCTCACTTTATATTCAAGGCGCAAATCCGCTTCGAGCATCTCTGTCACCGTGGTGCCGACATCGAGGTCGTCCGGACGCATGCGCGGCGTGCCTTCGAGCATCAGGATCCGGCGCATCAGCGCATCGGCGTGCCCTGCTTCTTCTTCCATCTCGTGGTTGATTCGTTCGTAGAGCTTGGTGAAACCCCAGTCCTCATACATCCGCGAGTGGACGAAATATTGATCACGCGCGGCCAGCTCGCCGGTCAGCAACGTGTTGAGGTAATCGATTACGTCTGGGTGGCCTTGCATCGCCCTACATCTCCCTGCTTGAAAGTTGTAGTTTGAACCACCCTGCCCATAACGTCACTCGCAATACGCAATAAAAGCGAAGATATTCAGAGAAAACCAGCCTAAATAACGCAAAAACCGCCCAAATAAGGGCGGTTCTGCTTCTCATTTAGACTTCGTTAAGCTGTACGTTGAGCAGCTTTGCGATTGCTTCTCCATACGCCGGATCAGCCTTGTAGAAATGCTGAAGTTGACGATCCACCACATCACTGGAGACACCGGCCATCGCACCGGCGATGTTGCTGACCAGCAGTGATTTCTGCACTTCAGTCATCAAGCGGAACAACGCGCCGGCATGGCTGTAGTAGTCGGTGTCTTCGCGATGATCATAACGATCGGCCGCGCCGCTCAGGGTCAAGGCAGGCTCCGCGAAATGAGGAGCCTGTTTGGGCGACTGTACATAGCTGTTCGGCTCGTAGTTCGGCGCTGCGCCGCCATTGCCGCCAAACGCCATCGAACCATCACGTTGATACGTATTGACCGGGCTACGAGGCGCATTCACCGGCAACTGCTGGTGATTGGTCCCCACACGGTAGCGATGAGCATCCGCGTAGGCAAAGACCCGACCTTGCAGCATTCGATCCGGTGAAAGACCAACGCCTGGCACCATGTTGCTGGGGCCAAATGCGGCCTGCTCAACTTCAGCGAAGTAATTTTGCGGGTTGCGATTGAGCTCCAGAACACCCACCTCGATCAGCGGAAACTCTTTCTGCGACCACGTCTTGGTGACGTCGAACGGATTCTCGTGATGAGCGGCAGCCTGGGCTTCGGTCATGATCTGAATGCACACAGTCCATTTCGGAAAATCACCGCGTTCAATGGCATTGAACAGATCGCGCTGGGCGTAATCCGGGTCAGTGCCGGCCAGGCGCGCAGCATCCGCTGGAGCCAGGTTCTTGATCCCTTGCTGGGTTTTGTAATGCCATTTCACCCAATGACGCTCGCCACTGGCGCTAATCAGGCTATAGGTGTGGCTACCGAAGCCGTGCATGTGACGGTAGCCGTCAGGAATACCCCGATCTGAAAACAGGATCGTGACCTGGTGCAGCGCCTCAGGCGAATGCGACCAGAAGTCCCACATCATCTGAGCGCTTTTCAGATTGCTTTGCGGCAGACGTTTTTGGGTGTGGATAAAGTCAGGGAACTTCAGCGGATCGCGGATGAAAAATACCGGCGTGTTGTTGCCAACAATGTCCCAGTTGCCTTCCTCGGTATAAAACTTCAGCGCGAAACCACGGGGGTCACGCTCGGTGTCCGCCGAACCGCGTTCACCACCGACAGTGGAGAACCGCAGGAAGGTTGGGGTTTGCTTGCCAACCGACTCAAACAGTTTCGCGCTGGTGTATTGACTGATATCGCGAGTGACCGTGAACGTACCGTATGCACCCGAGCCTTTCGCGTGCACGCGACGCTCCGGAATATTTTCACGGTTGAAGTGGGCAAGCTTCTCGATCAGGTGAAAGTCGTCGAGCAGCAACGGGCCACGGGGGCCGGCGGAACGGGAATTCTGGTTATCGGCAACGGGAGCGCCGCTGGCGGTTGTAAGCGTTGTGTTCTGACTCATGCGATCTTCCTTCCTCTGTCGGTCTTGAACTGCCGGCTAATCGGCTGAGGAGGAGTATTGATCATCAATGTGACACCTACAAATTCATTAACTTGCAGACATCGATAGATAATTTCTACTTATCCTCCCCACTACATCATGACGGCTTGGAGGAAGAAGAGACCTGAACAAACAACACATTTGTTTCAGACACAAAAAACCGGGCACTAGGCCCGGTCCTTTGTTTCAGACTGACGTCTTACTCGGCGGATACAGCTTCGCCGGCAGTAGCACGATCAACCAACTCGACGTACGCCATAGGCGCGTTGTCGCCAGCGCGGAAACCGCACTTGAGGATGCGCAGGTAGCCACCCTCACGGGTAGCGTAACGCTTGCCCAGGTCGTTGAAGAGCTTACCAACGATAGCTTTCGAACGAGTACGGTCGAAAGCCAGACGGCGGTTAGCAACGCTATCTACCTTGGCCAAAGTGATCAGCGGCTCAGCAACGCGACGCAGTTCTTTAGCTTTTGGCAGAGTAGTTTTGATCAGCTCGTGCTCGAACAGCGACACCGCCATGTTTTGAAACATGGCCTTGCGGTGCGAGCTGGTGCGGCTCAGGTGACGACCACTTTTACGATGACGCATGGTTCATTCCTTACCAAACACTACGTTCGGTGATTACGACGATCAGGCAGTCGCCTTGTCGTCCTTCTTAAGACTTGCAGGCGGCCAGTTGTCGAGGCGCATGCCGAGGGACAGACCGCGGGAGGCCAGAACGTCCTTGATTTCAGTCAAGGATTTCTTGCCCAGGTTCGGAGTCTTCAACAGCTCTACTTCGGTACGCTGAATCAGGTCGCCGATGTAGTAGATGTTTTCCGCCTTAAGGCAGTTAGCCGAACGTACAGTCAGTTCCAGATCGTCAACCGGGCGAAGCAGGATCGGATCGATCTCGTCTTCCTGCTCGACAACCACTGGTTCACTGTCACCTTTGAGGTCGACGAACGCAGCCAACTGCTGTTGCAGAATGGTTGCAGCGCGACGGATAGCCTCTTCAGGATCCAGGGTACCGTTGGTTTCCAGATCAATAACCAGCTTGTCCAGGTTAGTACGCTGCTCGACACGGGCGTTTTCCACCACGTATGCGATACGGCGAACCGGGCTGAACGAAGAGTCAAGCTGCAAGCGACCGATGCTGCGGCTTTCGTCTTCATCGCTCTGACGCGAGTCTGCCGGTTCATAACCACGACCACGAGCTACTACTAGCTTCATGTTCAGGGCGCCGTTAGACGCCAGGTTAGCGATTACGTGATCGGGATTAACGATCTCGACATCATGATCCAGCTGAATATCGGCAGCGGTAACCACCCCCGAACCCTTCTTCGACAAGGTCAGCGTAACTTCGTCACGACCGTGCAGCTTGATAGCCAGACCTTTAAGGTTCAACAGGATTTCAATTACGTCTTCCTGTACACCTTCGATGGCGCTGTACTCGTGGAGCACACCGTCAATCTCGGCCTCGACTACTGCACAGCCGGGCATTGAGGACAACAGGATGCGGCGCAGCGCGTTGCCCAGGGTATGGCCAAAGCCACGCTCGAGAGGCTCGAGAGTGATCTTGGCGCGGGTTGGACTGACAACCTGCACGTCAATGTGACGGGGTGTCAGGAACTCATTTACCGAAATCTGCATGGATGCACCTATTTTCTAGCCCTTACTTGGAGTAGAGCTCGACAATCAGGCTTTCGTTGATGTCGGCGGACAGATCACTGCGAGCTGGAACGTTCTTGAAAACGCCCGACTTCTTCTCAGTGTCTACTTCTACCCATTCTACGCGGCCACGTTGGGCACACAGATCGAGAGCTTGGACAATGCGAAGTTGATTTTTTGCTTTCTCGCGAACAGCAACCACGTCACCAGCACGAACCTGGTAGGACGGTACGTTAACGGTCTGACCGTTTACGCTGATCGACTTGTGCGATACCAGCTGACGGGATTCGGCACGAGTCGAACCAAAGCCCATACGGTATACAACGTTGTCCAGACGGCATTCGAGCAGTTGCAGCAGGTTTTCACCGGTTGCACCTTTCTTGCCAGCAGCTTCTTTGTAGTAGCCGCTGAATTGACGCTCGAGAACGCCGTAGATACGACGGACCTTCTGCTTTTCACGCAGTTGGGTGCCGTAGTCGGACTGGCGACCGCGGCGTTGGCCGTGGATACCAGGTGCTGCTTCAATGTTGCACTTCGATTCGATCGCGCGCACGCCGCTCTTCAGGAAGAGATCGGTGCCTTCGCGACGAGCGAGTTTGCATTTTGGACCAATGTAACGAGCCATTCTTTACAATCTCCTGGATTACACGCGGCGCTTCTTCGGCGGACGGCACCCGTTGTGCGGGATTGGCGTCACGTCGGTGATGCTGGCGATCTTGTAGCCACAGCCGTTCAAAGCGCGGACTGCGGATTCACGACCTGGACCTGGACCTTTGACATTGACGTCGAGGTTTTTCAGGCCGTATTCCAGCGCAGCTTGACCAGCACGTTCAGCAGCTACTTGAGCAGCAAACGGGGTGGACTTGCGGGAACCGCGGAAACCCGAACCACCGGAGGTAGCCCAGGAAAGAGCGTTACCTTGACGGTCGGTAATGGTCACGATGGTGTTGTTAAAAGATGCATGGATGTGGGCGATGCCATCAACCACTGTCTTTTTAACTTTTTTACGAGGACGAGCAGCAGGTTTTGCCATGATTAAATTCCTGTCGATTCGCTGGGGCGATTACTTGCGGATCGGCTTACGCGGACCTTTACGGGTACGCGCGTTGGTCTTGGTACGCTGACCGCGTACTGGAAGACCGCGACGATGACGCAGACCGCGATAGCAACCGAGGTCCATCAAGCGCTTGATTTTCATGTTGATTTCGCGACGCAGGTCACCTTCAGTGGTGAACTTCGCCACTTCGCCACGCAGCTGTTCAATTTGCTCGTCGCTCAGATCTTTGATCTTTGCTGCTGGGTTTACCCCAGTCTCTGCACAAATTTTCTGTGCAGTAGTGCGACCAACACCATAGATGTAGGTCAGCGAGATAACAGTATGCTTGTTATCTGGAATGTTAACGCCTGCAATACGGGCCATTCAGTGGGACTCCAATTGACAGCTACCTACGCCCCGGAAGCCAAGAAATAGGGCGCGAGATAATATCGCTGTAATAACAAATAATCAACCCGGTAGCGCACTAGCTACCGGGCTTGAAGCACAATCACACTCAGCCTTGGCGCTGTTTGTGACGCGGTTCCGCGCTGCAAATTACTCGAACAACACCTTCGCGGCGAATAATCTTGCAGTTACGGCACAGCTTTTTCACCGATGCACGAACTTTCATCACCAACTCCTCGAACCTTATGGGTACTCAGCGCAACATGCCGCTGCCGTAACCCTTCAGGTTGGCTTTCTTCATCAGGGATTCGTACTGGTGCGAAACGAGGTGCGATTGTACTTGGGACATGAAGTCCATCACAACCACGACGACGATCAGCAACGAGGTCCCGCCAAGGTAGAACGGAACGTTGGCTGCGACCACCAGGAACTGGGGCAACAGGCACACGGCCGTCATGTAAAGAGCACCGAACATGGTCAAGCGAGTCAGAACGCCGTCAATGTAGCGCGCAGACTGCTCACCTGGACGGATGCCCGGAATAAAGGCACCGGACTTCTTCAGGTTTTCCGCTACGTCTTTCGGATTGAACATCAACGCCGTATAGAAGAAGCAGAAGAAAATAATCCCTGCACTAAACAGCAGAATATTCAACGGCTGACCAGGAGCGATCGACTGCGAGATGTCCTGCAACCAGCCCATACCTTCAGACTGACCGAACCAGGCACCCAACGAAGCCGGGAACAGCAAAATGCTGCTCGCGAAAATAGCCGGAATAACACCGGCCATGTTCACCTTCAGCGGCAAGTGGCTAGTCTGCGCAGCGAAGACCTTGCGGCCCTGCTGACGCTTGGCGTAGTGAACAGCAATACGACGCTGACCACGCTCAATGAACACCACGAAACCGATAATCGCTACTGCCAGCAAACCGATGGCAACCAAGGCGAAGATGTTGATATCGCCCTGACGTGCAGACTCGAAAGACTGCCCGATCGCTCTCGGAAGACCGGCGACGATACCCGAAAAAATCAACATCGAGATACCGTTGCCAACACCACGCTCAGTAATCTGCTCACCCAGCCACATCATAAACATCGCACCAGCCACAAATGTGGTTACCGCGACGAAATGGAAGCCAAAGTCACCAGTGAACGCAACGCCCTGCCCCGCCAGACCAATGGACATGCCAATAGCCTGAACGAGAGCGAGAACGACAGTGCCGTAGCGGGTGTACTGGCTGATCTTGCGACGGCCAGCTTCACCTTCCTTCTTCAACTGCTCCAGCTGCGGGCTGACGGCGGTCATCAATTGCATGATGATCGATGCCGAAATGTACGGCATGATCCCCAGTGCAAAGATGCTCATCCGCTCCAGCGCGCCGCCGGAAAACATGTTGAACAAGCTAAGAATGGTCCCCTCATTCTGTCGAAACAGGTCCGCGAGTCGGTCCGGGTTGATACCTGGAACCGGGATGTGTGCGCCTATTCGGTAGACGATAATCGCCAGGAACAGAAAACGCAGACGAGCCCAGAGTTCAGACATACCGCCTTTGCCGAGCGCAGAGAGAGCACCTTGCTTAGCCATTTATTCCTCGAACTTGCCGCCAGCTGCTTCGATAGCCGCACGCGCACCTTTGGTGGCGCCGATTCCCTTGCCGATAGTGACAGCGCGAGTCACTTCACCGGACAGCATGATTTTCACACGCTGTACGTTGACGTTGATCACGTTGGCATCTTTCAGGGACTGCACGGTGACGATGTCGCCTTCCACTTTAGCCAGCTCGGACAAACGCACTTCTGCGCGATCCATGGCTTTCAGGGAAACGAAACCGAACTTCGGCAGGCGACGATGCAGCGGCTGTTGACCGCCTTCAAAGCCTGGAGCAATGGTGCCACCGGAGCGGGAGGTCTGACCTTTGTGGCCACGGCCACCGGTCTTACCCAAACCGCTACCGATACCACGGCCCGGACGATGCTTTTCGCGACGGGAACCCGGCGCTGGACTCAGATCATTGAGTTTCATCGATTAACCCTCGACACGCAGCATGTAGTAAGCCTTGTTGATCATCCCGCGATTCTCGGGAGTATCCAGGACTTCTACAGTGTGACCGATGCGACGCAGACCAAGACCCTTAACGCACAGTTTGTGGTTAGGGATGCGGCCGGTCATGCTTTTGATCAGCGTAACTTTAACGGTAGCCATGATCAGAAGATCTCCTTGACGCTTTTGCCACGCTTGGCGGCAATGGATTCAGGAGACTGCATAGCCTTCAAACCTTTGAAAGTGGCGTGAACCACGTTTACCGGGTTAGTCGAGCCGTAGCACTTGGCCAGAACGTTCTGAACGCCAGCAACTTCGAGGACAGCACGCATAGCGCCGCCAGCGATGATACCGGTACCTTCAGAAGCAGGCTGCATGTACACCTTCGAAGCGCCGTGAGCGGACTTCATTGCGTACTGCAGAGTGGTGCCGTTCAGATCAACTTGGATCATGTTGCGGCGAGCAGCTTCCATTGCCTTCTGGATCGCAGCAGGCACTTCACGCGACTTGCCACGGCCGAAGCCAACACGGCCTTTACCATCACCAACCACGGTCAACGCGGTGAAAGTGAAGATACGGCCGCCTTTAACGGTTTTGGCTACGCGGTTAACTTGAACCAGCTTCTCAATGTAGCCTTCGTCGCGCTTTTGGTCGTTATTTGACATAACTTAGAACTCCAG
Organism: Pseudomonas sp. Irchel s3b5; assembly: GCF_900187435.1. Classification (NCBI taxonomy): domain Bacteria; kingdom Pseudomonadati; phylum Pseudomonadota; class Gammaproteobacteria; order Pseudomonadales; family Pseudomonadaceae; genus Pseudomonas; species Pseudomonas sp. Irchel s3b5. The sequence continues at coordinate 27,722 of NZ_FYDY01000024.1, read as the reverse complement.
CCCAGCTTCACGAGCAGCATCAGCCAGCGCTTTAACGCGGCCGTGGTACTTGAAGCCAGAGCGGTCGAAAGCCACTTGCGAGACGCCAGCGGCCTTAGCACGCGTAGCGACCAGCTGGCCAACCTTAGTGGCCGCGTCGATGTTGCCGGTGGCACCATCACGCAGTTCTTTATCCAAAGTCGAGGCGCTTGCCAGGACTTTGCTGCCGTCGGCCGAAATGACCTGGGCGTAGATGTGCTGCGAAGAGCGGAACACGCAGAGACGCACGACTTCGAGTTCGTGCATTTTCAGGCGTGCTTTGCGAGCGCGACGCAGTCGAGTAACTTTTTTGTCGGTCATTTGCTATGCCCTACTTCTTCTTGGCTTCTTTACGACGGACGACTTCGTCCGCGTAGCGCACACCTTTGCCTTTGTACGGCTCTGGTGGACGGAAGTCGCGGATCTCGGCGGCCACTTGACCTACCAGCTGCTTGTCGATGCCCTTGATCAGGATATCGGTCTGGCTAGGAGTCTCAGCGGTGATGCCTTCCGGCAGTTCGTAATCCACTGGATGCGAGAAGCCAAGAGCCAGGTTCAGCACTGTGCCTTTTGCTTGCGCTTTGTAACCAACACCGACCAGCTGGAGCTTGCGCTCGAAGCCTTGGCTTACGCCTTGGACCATGTTGTTTACCAACGCACGAGTGGTACCAGCCATTGCGCGAGTTTGTTGATCGCCATTGCGAGCAGCGAAACGCAACTCACCGGCTTCTTCAACGATCTCAACGGACGAATGGATGTTCAGTTCAAGAGTGCCCTTGGCACCCTTCACCGAAAGCTGTTGGCCTGCGAATTTTACTTCGACACCGGCTGGCAGCTTAACGGGGTTCTTAGCGACGCGAGACATGCTTATCCCCCCTTAGAACACAGTGCAAAGAACTTCGCCGCCGACACCGGCAGCGCGCGCAGCACGATCAGTCATCACACCCTTGTTGGTGGAGACGATAGACACACCGAGACCGCCACGAACTTTTGGCAGATCATCGACGGACTTGTACTGACGCAGGCCTGGACGGCTAACGCGCTTCACTTCTTCGATAACCGGACGGCCTTCGAAGTACTTCAGCTCGATGGACAGCAGTGGTTTGATTTCGCTGCTGATCTGATAACCCGCAATGTAACCTTCGTCCTTCAGGACTTTGGCAACAGCTACCTTCAACGTGGAAGATGGCATGCTTACGACGGACTTTTCAGCCATCTGGGCATTACGGATACGAGTTAGCATGTCCGCTAACGGGTCCTGCATACTCATGGGCTAGACGCTCCTAATACAAAAAAATTAGCCTTGCGGCTATTACGTGTCGCCGAGAATCTCCGAGCATGAAAAACACGGGCTCAGGCGAGCCGGGTATTCTAGACACACTCCGGAAATGAAACAAGCCCCAAAAGGGGCTTGTTTCAGATTCAAGGCCACCGGTGGTCAGGATCTTTCGATCCTGGACACCGAGACTTTGACAGTACTTACCAGCTGGCTTTAACCAGACCCGGTACGTCACCACGCATGGCAGCTTCACGCAGTTTGTTACGGCCGAGGCCGAACTTGCGGTAAACGCCGTGTGGACGACCGGTCAGGCGGCAGCGGTTACGCATGCGCGAAGCGCTTGCGTCACGTGGCTGCTTCTGCAGAGCTACTGTAGCTTCCCAACGCGCTTCTGGACTTGCGTTCAGATCAACGATGATAGCTTTCAGTGCTGCACGCTTTTTGGCGTACTTGGCAACCGTGAGCTGACGCTTCAGCTCGCGGTTTTTCATGCTCATCTTGGCCATGGTCCTACTCCAATCAGTTGCGGAACGGGAATTTGAACGCACGCAGCAGAGCGCGGCCTTCATCATCGTTCTTGGCAGTGGTGGTCAGGGTGATGTCCAGACCGCGGAGAGCATCGATCTTGTCGTAGTCGATTTCCGGGAAGATGATCTGCTCTTTCACGCCCATGCTGTAGTTACCACGACCATCGAAGGACTTGGCATTCAGGCCGCGGAAGTCGCGAACCCGAGGCAGGGAGATCGACAGCAGACGATCCAGGAACTCGTACATACGCTCACGGCGCAGGGTCACTTTGACGCCGATCGGCCAACCTTCACGGACTTTAAAGCCAGCGATGGATTTCCGAGCGTAGGTCACAACGACTTTCTGGCCGGTGATCTTTTCCAGGTCAGCAACAGCGTGCTCGATGACTTTTTTGTCGCCGATCGCTTCGCCCAGACCCATGTTCAGGGTGATTTTGGTAACGCGCGGAACTTCCATCACGTTCGAAAGCTTAAGTTCTTCCTTAAGTTTCGGAGCAATTTCCTTCCGGTAAATCTCTTTTAGTCGTGCCATGGTCTCATCTACCTAGCAGTGTTCAAGCATCAACCGCTTTTTGGGTCGACTTGAAGACACGAATTTTCTTGCCGTCTTCTACTTTGAAACCAACGCGGTCAGCCTTGTTGGTTTCGCTGTTGAAAATGGCGACGTTAGAAGCATCCAGTGGAGCTTCTTTTTCGACGATACCGCCCTGCACGCCCGACATCGGGTTAGGCTTGGTATGACGCTTGACCAGGTTCAGACCACCAATAACCAGACGGTTGTTAGCGAGAACCTTAAGCACCTTACCGCGCTTACCTTTGTCTTTGCCGGCGATCACGATGATCTCGTCGTCACGACGAATCTTTTGCATGTCGGATCTCCTTACAGCACTTCTGGGGCGAGCGAGACGATCTTCATGAACTTCTCAGTACGAAGTTCACGGGTCACTGGCCCAAAGATACGGGTGCCGATCGGCTCTTGCTTGTTGTTCAGAAGAACAGCAGCGTTGCCATCAAAGCGGATAATGGAGCCATCAGCACGGCGTACGCCGTGACGAGTGCGGACTACAACAGCAGTCATCACTTGGCCTTTTTTCACTTTACCGCGAGGAATTGCTTCCTTGACGGTAACTTTGATGATGTCACCGATACCAGCGTAACGACGATGGGAGCCACCCAGCACCTTGATGCACATAACACGGCGAGCGCCGCTGTTATCGGCCACATCGAGCATGGATTGAGTCTGAATCATATAATTTCTCCGACCCCTAGTCCTTAGACTTCCACAGCGCGTTCGAGAACATCAACCAGCGCCCAAGACTTGGTCTTGGCCAAAGGACGAGTTTCACGAATAGTGACTTTGTCGCCGATGTGGCACTGATTGGTTTCGTCGTGCGCGTGCAGCTTAGTCGAACGCTTAACGTATTTACCGTAGATCGGGTGCTTAACGCGACGCTCGATCAGAACGGTGATGGTTTTGTCCATCTTGTCGCTGACAACACGGCCAGTCAGCGTACGGACAGTTTTTTCGGCTTCAGCCATGATTACTTACCTGCCTGCTGGTTGAGCACAGTCTTCACGCGAGCGATGTCACGCTTAACTTGCGAGAGCAGATGAGACTGCCCCAACTGGCCAGTTGCTTTCTGCATACGCAGATTGAACTGGTCGCGCAGCAAGCCGAGCAGTTGCTCGTTCAGCTGCTGTGCGGATTTTTCACGAAGTTCATTCGCTTTCATCACATCACCGTCCGTTTAACAAAGGAGGTGGCGAGCGGCAGCTTTGCAGCAGCCAGGGCGAAAGCCTCACGCGCCAGCTCTTCAGAAACACCCTCGATTTCATACAGGACTTTGCCTGGCTGAATCTGGGCAACCCAGTATTCGACGTTACCCTTACCTTTACCCATCCGAACTTCGAGTGGCTTCTTGGAAATAGGCTTGTCCGGGAATACACGGATCCAGATCTTGCCGCCACGTTTTACGTGACGGGTCAGTGCACGACGCGCTGACTCGATCTGACGAGCGGTGAGACGACCACGAGCAACAGACTTCAGCGCGAACTCGCCGAAGCTGACTTTGCTACCGCGCAATGCCAGGCCACGGTTGTGACCAGTCATTTGCTTGCGGAACTTCGTACGCTTTGGTTGCAACATTTGGCGTACCCCTTACTTAGCAGCTTTTTTACGAGGCGCTGGTGCTTGTGGTTTCAGTTCTTCTTGGCGACCACCAATTACTTCGCCTTTGAAGATCCAAACCTTTACACCGATCACACCGTAAGTGGTGTGAGCTTCGTAGTTGGCATAGTCGATGTCGGCACGCAGGGTGTGCAGTGGCACACGACCTTCGCGATACCATTCAGTACGTGCGATTTCAGCACCGCCGAGACGACCGCTCACTTGGATTTTGATGCCTTTGGCACCAATGCGCATGGCGTTCTGTACAGCGCGCTTCATAGCGCGACGGAACATTACACGACGCTCCAGCTGCTGAGCTACGCTCTGCGCAACCAGCATACCGTCGAGCTCCGGCTTGCGGATCTCTTCGATATTGATGTGCACAGGCACACCCATTTGCTTGGTCAGGTCCTGACGCAGTTTCTCAACATCTTCACCTTTCTTCCCGATAACGATACCTGGACGAGCGGTGTGGATGGTGATACGTGCAGTTTGGGCCGGACGATGGATATCGATACGGCTTACGGACGCGCTTTTTAGTTTGTCTTGGAGATACTCACGCACCTTCAGATCTGCGAGCAAATAGTCCGCATAAGTCCGACCGTCTGCGTACCAGACGGAGGTGTGCTCCTTGACGATTCCCAGGCGAATGCCAATGGGATGTACTTTCTGACCCATCTCTTCGACTCCGTTACTTGTCAGCAACCTTGACAGTGATATGGCAAGACCGCTTGACGATGCGATCAGCACGGCCTTTGGCACGTGGCATGATGCGCTTCAGCGAACGCCCTTCGTTGACGAAAACGGTGCTGACCTTGAGGTCATCAACGTCTGCGCCTTCGTTATGCTCGGCGTTGGCTACGGCCGACTCCAGCACTTTCTTCATGATCTCGGCGGCTTTCTTACTGCTGAAAGCCAACAGGTTGAGCGCTTCGCCCACCTTCTTCCCGCGGATCTGGTCGGCGACCAAGCGGGCTTTCTGGGCGGAGATTCGAGCGCCCGACAACTTAGCGGCTACTTCCATTTCCTAACCCCTTAACGCTTGGCTTTCTTGTCTGCCACGTGCCCGCGATAAGTGCGGGTACCGGCGAACTCGCCCAGTTTGTGGCCGACCATGTCTTCGTTCACGAGAACTGGGACGTGCTGGCGACCGTTGTGTACTGCGATGGTCAAACCGACCATTTGTGGCAGGATCATCGAACGACGCGACCAGGTTTTCACCGGCTTGCGATCGTTCTTTTCCGCCGCCACTTCGATCTTCTTCAGTAGGTGAAGATCGATAAAAGGACCTTTTTTCAGAGAACGTGGCACTGTCGTATCCCTCTATTTACTTGCGACGACGGACGATCATTTTGTCGGTACGCTTATTACCACGAGTCTTCGCGCCCTTAGTCGGGAAGCCCCATGGCGATACCGGATGACGACCACCAGAGGTACGACCTTCACCACCACCATGTGGGTGGTCAACCGGGTTCATGGCAACACCACGAACGGTTGGGCGAACGCCACGCCAGCGTTTGGCACCAGCTTTACCCAGCGAACGCAGGCTGTGCTCGGAGTTCGAGACTTCGCCCAGGGTCGCACGGCATTCAGCCAGAACTTTACGCATCTCACCGGAACGCAGACGCAGGGTAACGTACACACCTTCACGAGCGATCAGCTGAGCCGAAGCACCAGCGGAACGAGCGATCTGTGCGCCTTTACCTGGCTTCAATTCGATGCCGTGTACGGTGCTACCAACTGGAATGTTGCGCAGTTGCAGAGCGTTGCCCGGCTTGATCGGCGCCAAAGCACCTGCGATCAGCTGGTCGCCAGCGCTCACGCCTTTAGGGGCGATGATGTAGCGACGCTCGCCATCTGCGTACAGCAGCAGAGCGATGTGAGCAGTACGGTTTGGATCGTATTCGATACGCTCGACAGTGGCAGCGATGCCATCTTTGTCGTTGCGACGGAAGTCGACCAGACGATAATGCTGCTTATGACCACCACCGATGTGACGAGTGGTAATACGGCCATTGTTGTTACGACCACCAGTCTTCGATTTCTTCTCGAGCAGCGGTGCGTGAGGAGCGCCTTTATGCAGCTCCTGGTTGACCACCTTGACCACAAAACGGCGGCCAGGGGAAGTCGGTTTGCATTTAACGATTGCCATGATGCACCCCTTCCTTACTCAGCACTGCTGCTGAAATCGAGATCTTGGCCTGGTTGAAGGGAGATAACTGCCTTCTTCCAGTCATTACGCTTGCCCAGACCGCGAGCAGTGCGCTTGCTCTTACCCAGAACGTTCAGGGTAGTAACACGCTCTACTTTCACGCTGAACAGGCTTTCGACGGCCTTCTTGATTTCCAGCTTGGTTGCGTCAGTAGCAACCTTGAAAACGAACTGGCCTTTCTTGTCTGCCAGAACCGTAGCCTTCTCGGAAACGTGCGGGCCAAGCAGAACTTTAAATACGCGTTCCTGGTTCATCCCAGCAGCTCCTCGAATTTCTTCACGGCCGACACGGTGATCAACACCTTGTCGTATGCGATCAGACTAACTGGATCGGAACCTTGCACGTCACGTACATCAACGTGTGGCAGGTTACGAGCAGCCAGGTACAGGTTCTGATCAACAGCGTCCGACACGATCAAAACGTCGGTCAGGCTCATGTTGTTCAGCTTGCCCAGCAGGTCTTTGGTTTTCGGCGTTTCAACGGCGAAATCCTGAACCACAACCAGACGATCAGTACGCACCAGCTCAGCAAGGATGGAACGCATTGCTGCGCGATACATCTTCTTGTTCAGCTTCTGGGAGTGATCCTGAGGACGAGCTGCGAAAGTGGTACCGCCGCCACGCCAGATTGGGCTACGGATAGTACCGGCACGAGCACGGCCAGTACCTTTCTGACGCCAAGGGCGCTTACCGCCACCACGAACGTCGGAACGGGTCTTTTGCTGCTTGCTACCTTGACGGCCGCCGGCCATGTAGGCCACGACTGCTTGGTGAACCAGCGTCTCGTTGAATTCGCCGCCAAATGTCAGTTCGGAAACTTCGATCGCTTGAGCGTCATTTACATTTAATTGCATGTCAGCTTCCCCTTAACCGCGAGCCTTGGCTGCTGGACGTACAACCAAGTTGCCGCCAGTAGCGCCAGGAACAGCGCCCTTGACCAACAACAGATTGCGTTCAGCGTCCACGCGCACTACTTCGAGGGACTGCACGGTCACGCGCTCAGCGCCCATATGACCGGACATTTTTTTGCCCTTGAATACACGACCAGGAGTCTGGCACTGGCCGATAGAGCCTGGAACGCGGTGGGATACGGAGTTACCGTGGGTATTATCTTGCCCGCGGAAATTCCAACGCTTGATCGTACCCTGGAAGCCTTTACCCTTGGACTGACCGGTTACATCAACCAGTTGACCAGCGGCGAAGATTTCAGCGTTGATCAGATCGCCGGCCTGGTACTCGCCTTCTTCAAGGCGGAATTCCATTACGGTACGACCAGCGGCAACGTTCGCTTTAGCGAAGTGGCCAGCCTGAGCTGCTGTTACACGCGAAGCACGACGCTCGCCGACAGTGACTTGCACTGCACGATAGCCATCGGTCTCTTCAGTTTTGAACTGGGTGACGCGATTCGGCTCGATCTCAATGACCGTGACCGGAATGGAGACACCTTCTTCGGTGAAAATACGGGTCATACCGCATTTACGACCGACTACACCAATAGTCATGTTGTAAACCTCATGAGTGTACGGGGCTTTCACCCGCTATGGCCGCCCATTTCAGAGCGTTACACGACTAAGACCGAGTCTTAGCCGAGGCTGATCTGCACTTCCACACCGGCCGCAAGATCAAGCTTCATAAGAGCATCAACGGTTTTATCCGTTGGCTGGACGATGTCCAGAACGCGCTTATGAGTGCGGATCTCGTACTGGTCACGCGCGTCTTTGTTGACGTGCGGGGAGACCAGAACGGTGAACCGCTCTTTACGGGTAGGCAGTGGAATTGGACCACGCACTTGAGCACCAGTACGTTTCGCGGTTTCCACGATTTCCTGGGTTGATTGGTCGATCAGGCGATGGTCGAAAGCCTTCAACCTGATACGGATTTGCTGATTTTGCATTGGATTTCAGACTCCGGCTGCTATTCCCACCGAGCGCAATACGCCCGTTAAAAGGAGGCGCAATTCTATAGACGCCCCAGATAGGTGTCAACCCAATAAAAAAGCCCCCGCTGAGCGGAGGCTTTTTCAAAGCATCGAAGCTATCTCAAAAGAGACGCTTACTCGATGATTTTGGCTACGACGCCAGCGCCGACGGTACGACCGCCTTCACGGATAGCGAAACGCAGGCCGTCTTCCATTGCGATGGTCTTGATCAGGGTAACTTCCATCTGGATGTTATCACCTGGCATTACCATTTCAACGCCTTCTGGCAGCTGGCAGTTACCAGTCACGTCAGTAGTACGGAAGTAGAACTGTGGACGGTAGCCTTTGAAGAACGGAGTGTGACGACCGCCTTCTTCCTTGCTCAGAACGTAAACTTCTGCGGTGAACTTGGTGTGCGGCTTAACCGAACCTGGCTTAACCAGAACCTGGCCACGCTCAACGTCGTCACGCTTGGTACCACGCAGCAGAACGCCGCAGTTCTCGCCAGCACGACCTTCGTCGAGCAGCTTGCGGAACATTTCAACACCGGTGCAGGTGGTGGTGGTGGTGTCACGCAGACCAACGATTTCCAGTGCATCTTGAACGCGAACGATACCGCGCTCGATACGACCAGTCACAACAGTACCACGACCCGAGATCGAGAATACGTCTTCGATTGGCATCAGGAATGGCTTGTCGATAGCACGCTCTGGTTCTGGGATGTAGCTGTCCAGAGTTTCAACCAGTTTACGAACGGCAGTGGTGCCCATTTCGTTGTCGTCTTTGCCTTCCAGCGCCATACGAGCCGAACCGATGATGATTGGAGTGTCATCGCCCGGGAAGTCGTAGGTGGACAGCAGGTCGCGAACTTCCATCTCGACCAGTTCCAGCAGCTCAGCATCGTCTACCAGGTCAGCCTTGTTCAGGAAAACCACGATGTACGGAACGCCTACCTGACGGGACAGCAGGATGTGCTCACGGGTTTGTGGCATCGGACCATCAGCGGCCGAGCAAACCAGGATCGCGCCGTCCATCTGGGCAGCACCGGTGATCATGTTCTTCACGTAGTCAGCGTGACCTGGGCAGTCAACGTGAGCGTAGTGACGGATCTTCGAGTTGTACTCGACGTGCGCGGTGTTGATGGTGATACCACGAGCTTTTTCTTCTGGCGCGCTGTCGATTTTATCGAAATCAACGATTGCGGAACCGAAAACTTCGGAGCAAACGCGAGTCAGAGCTGCGGTCAGAGTGGTTTTACCATGGTCAACGTGACCGATGGTGCCAACGTTGACGTGCGGAAGGGAACGATCAAATTTTTCTTTAGCCACGACAATTAACTCCTAGCCTAAAGGGGCTGAATCAGCCTTGTTTTTTGGTTACAGTTTCGACGATGTGCGACGGAGCTGTATTGTATTTTTTGAATTCCATAGAGTAGCTTGCGCGACCCTGGGACATGGAACGAACGTCGGTCGCATAACCGAACATCTCGCCCAACGGAACTTCAGCACGAATTACTTTGCCGGAGACCGTATCTTCCATACCCAAAATCATGCCGCGACGACGATTGAGGTCGCCCATCACGTCACCCATATAGTCTTCAGGCGTAACAACCTCAACCGCCATGATCGGCTCAAGCAACTCACCACCGCCCTTCTGGGCCAGTTGCTTGGTCGCCATGGAAGCTGCCACCTTAAACGCCATCTCGTTCGAGTCGACGTCGTGGTAAGAACCATCGAACACGGTAGCCTTCAGGCCGATCAGCGGATAGCCGGCAACAACGCCGTTCTTCATCTGCTCTTCGATACCCTTCTGGATTGCCGGGATGTATTCCTTAGGAACCACACCACCTACCACTTCGTTCAGGAATTGCAGACCTTCCTGACCTTCGTCAGCAGGAGCAAAACGAATCCAGCAATGACCGAACTGGCCACGACCGCCGGACTGACGAACGAACTTGCCTTCGATTTCGCAGCTCTTCGTGATGCGCTCACGATAGGAAACCTGAGGCTTACCGATGTTGGCTTCGACGTTGAACTCACGGCGCATCCGGTCAACCAGGATGTCCAGGTGCAGCTCGCCCATGCCAGAGATGATCGTTTGACCAGTCTCTTCATCAGTTTTGACGCGGAAAGACGGGTCTTCCTGAGCAAGCTTGCCCAGAGCGATACCCATTTTTTCCTGGTCATCCTTGGTCTTAGGCTCTACGGCAACCGAAATAACCGGCTCCGGGAAGTCCATGCGAACCAGGATGATTGGCTTATCAGCGTTGCACAAGGTTTCACCAGTGGTGACGTCCTTCATGCCGATCAGGGCCGCGATGTCGCCAGCGCGCACTTCCTTGATCTCTTCACGGGCGTTTGCGTGCATCTGCACCATACGACCCACGCGCTCTTTCTTGCCCTTGACCGAGTTGATCACGCCGTCGCCGGAGGCCAACACGCCCGAGTAAACGCGGACGAAGGTCAAAGTACCCACGAATGGGTCGGTAGCGATCTTGAACGCCAGAGCCGAGAACGGCTCGTTGTCGTCTGCATGACGCTCCATTTGCTTTTCCTCGTCATCCGGGTCTGTACCCTTGATGGCAGGAATGTCGCTTGGAGCAGGCAGGTAGTCGATAACGGCGTCGAGAACCAGGGGAACGCCCTTGTTCTTGAAGGAAGAACCGCAAACAGCAAGAACGATCTCACCAGCGATAGTACGCTGACGCAGAGCGGTCTTGATTTCCTCGATGGTGAGCTCTTCACCCTCCAGGTACTTGTTCATCAGCTCTTCGCTGGCTTCAGCCGCAGCCTCAACCATGTTGCTGCGCCACTCTTCAGCCAATTCCTGCAGCTCAGCAGGGATAGCCTCACGACGTGGAGTCATGCCTTTGTCAGCATCGTTCCAGTAAACCGCTTCCATGGTCATCAGATCGATCTGACCCTGGAAGTTGTCTTCGGAACCGATAGCCAACTGGATTGGCACCGGGGTGTGACCCAGACGCTGTTTGATCTGAGCGATCACGCGCAGGAAGTTCGCACCAGCACGGTCCATTTTGTTCACGTAAACGATACGTGGAACACCGTACTTGTTGGCTTGACGCCATACGGTTTCGGACTGAGGCTCAACACCGGAAGTACCACAGAACACAACGACCGCGCCGTCGAGTACACGCAGGGAACGCTCAACTTCAATGGTGAAGTCTACGTGGCCCGGGGTGTCAATGACGTTGAAACGGTAGTTGTCTTTGTGCTGCTTCGCAGAACCCTGCCAGAAAGCGGTAATAGCAGCAGAAGTAATGGTAATACCACGCTCCTGCTCCTGAACCATCCAGTCCGTGGTCGCGGCGCCGTCATGCACCTCGCCCATCTTGTGGCTTTTGCCAGTGTAAAAAAGGACGCGCTCGGTGGTGGTGGTTTTACCAGCATCCACGTGAGCAACGATACCAATGTTACGGTAGCGATTAATCGGTGTAGTACGAGCCATAAAGCCCTCGCAAAATTAGTGACGCAAAAATTAGAAGCGGTAGTGCGAGAAAGCTTTGTTAGCTTCAGCCATACGGTGCACGTCTTCACGCTTCTTAACTGCAGCACCTTTACCTTCGGCAGCGTCCAGCAATTCGCCAGCCAAACGCAGAGCCATAGACTTCTCGCCGCGCTTACGGGCGAAGTCTACCAACCAGCGCATTGCCAGAGCGTTACGACGGGACGGACGAACTTCAACCGGAACCTGGTAAGTAGCACCGCCTACACGGCGCGACTTCACTTCGACCAGCGGAGCGATGGCGTCGAGAGCTTTCTCGAAGATTTCCAGGGGGTCGCTGTTCTTGCGTTCTTTAACCTTTTCCAGCGCGCCATAAACGATACGCTCGGCAACGGCTTTCTTGCCGCTTTCCATCACGTGGTTCATGAACTTGGCCAGAATTTGGCTTCCGTATTTTGGATCGTCAAGCACTTCGCGCTTGGCTGCTACGCGTCTTCTTGGCATGGATAAGCCCTCAAACGGTCTTCAGGTTCGCTCGGAATCGGTGCCCATCAAGGGACGCCTCCGACCTTACTCTTATCGACTCAGAAAAATAGAAAATCAGTTTTTACAAAAAGCCGCTACTACTTAGGCTTCTTGGTACCGTACTTCGAACGACCCTGGTTACGACCTTTAACGCCGGAAGTATCCAAGGAGCCGCGTACGGTGTGGTAACGAACACCTGGCAAGTCTTTTACACGACCGCCGCGGATCAGTACCACGCTGTGCTCTTGCAGGTTGTGGCCTTCACCGCCGATGTACGAGGAAACCTCGAAACCGTTGGTCAGACGCACACGGCATACTTTACGCAGTGCCGAGTTAGGTTTTTTCGGCGTGGTGGTGTACACACGGGTGCACACGCCACGGCGTTGCGGGCAGTTCTGCAGCGCAGGCACGTCGGATTTCTCGACGATACGCTTACGCGGCTGACGTACCAGCTGGTTGATAGTTGCCATCTACTAGCTCCACTGTTGTCTTGCGACGCTATTGTCTTGCAAGAAAAGCAAAATGGCAGGAACGAATTCCCGCCAAATTTAGGGGTACAAGAGTCTAAAGAGGATCTTGCCCCCAGTCAAGGCAAGGCCCCGACCTCTCCCCTCATCCAACCTCGACAAATTGTCTCGATTCGATGAACGGAGCGACCAGGGCCTTACGCTCATTTACCGCAGAACTCAGTTACCGCTCGAGTTCAGCGCTTCGGTCAGTGCAGCTTCCACTTCACTGGCGCTTACGCGCAACGGCTTGTCAGCATCACGGCGGCGCTTACGCTCGCTGTGATAGGCCAGGCCGGTACCAGCCGGGATCAGACGACCCACGACCACGTTTTCTTTCAGGCCGCGCAGGTAATCGCGCTTGCCGGTTACCGCCGCCTCGGTCAGTACGCGAGTGGTTTCCTGGAAGGAAGCCGCCGAGATGAACGATTCGGTGGACAACGACGCCTTGGTGATACCCAGCAGAACGCGAGTGAACTTGGAGACAAATTTGTCTTCGCCGCTCAAACGTTCGTTCTCTACCAATACGTGAGTCAATTCCATCTGGTCGCCCTTGATGAAACTGGAATCGCCGGATTCAGCGATTTCAACTTTACGCAGCATCTGACGCAGGATGGTCTCGATGTGCTTGTCGTTGATCTTCACGCCTTGCAGACGATAAACGTCCTGGATCTCGTTAACAATGTACTTGGCCAGCGCACTCACACCCAGCAGACGCAGGATGTCGTGTGGATCGCTTGGACCATCGGAGATAACTTCGCCGCGGTTTACCTGTTCGCCTTCGAACACGTTCAGGTGACGCCACTTTGGAATCAGCTCTTCATACGGATCGCTACCGTCGTTCGGGGTAATAACCAAACGGCGCTTGCCTTTGGTCTCTTTACCGAACGCGATGGTGCCGCTGACTTCAGCCAGAATCGACGCTTCTTTCGGACGACGAGCTTCGAACAAGTCGGCAACACGCGGCAGACCACCGGTGATGTCACGGGTCTTCGAAGTTTCTTGCGGGATACGAGCGATAACATCACCGATCGCGATCTTCGCACCATCCGCCACACCGACGAGGGCGTTGGCTGGCAGGAAGTACTGAGCAATAACGTCAGTCCCTGGCAGCAACAGATCCTTGCCGTTGTCGTCGACCATCTTAACGGCAGGACGGATGTCCTTGCCGGCAGCTGGACGATCTTTGGCGTCGAGTACTTCAATGTTGGTCATACCGGTCAATTCGTCAGTCTGACGCTTGATCGTGATGCCTTCTTCCATGCCCACGTAGGTCACGGTACCTTTCATTTCGGTAACGATTGGGTGAGTGTGCGGATCCCACTTGGCCACGATAGCGCCAGCTTCGACCTTGTCACCTTCTTTAACCGAAATCACAGCACCGTATGGCAGCTTGTAACGCTCGCGCTCACGACCGAAGTCGTCAGCGATCGCCAATTCACCGGAACGGGACACTGCAACCAGGCAACCATCCACTCGCTCAACGTGCTTCAGGTTATGCAGACGGACGGTACCGCCATTCTTCACCTGAACGCTGTCGGCTGCGGAGGTCCGGCTTGCCGCACCACCGATGTGGAACGTACGCATGGTCAGCTGGGTACCCGGCTCACCGATGGACTGGGCGGCGATAACGCCGACCGCTTCACCGATGTTCACCTGGTGACCACGAGCCAGGTCACGGCCGTAGCACTTGGCGCAAATACCGAAGCGGGTTTCGCAGCTGATCGGCGAACGCACGATCACTTCGTCGATGCTGTTCAGCTCGATGAACTCGACCCACTTCTCGTCTACCAGGGTGCCGGCAGGAACGATGACGTCCTCGGTACCTGGCTTGAATACGTCACGGGCGATAACTCGACCCAATACGCGCTCACCCAGCGGCTCTACAACGTCACCGCCTTCAATGTGCGGAGTCATCAGCAGACCGTGTTCGGTGCCGCAATCGATCTCGGTTACAACCAGATCCTGCGCCACGTCTACCAGACGACGAGTCAGGTAACCCGAGTTCGCCGTTTTCAACGCGGTATCCGCCAGACCCTTACGAGCACCGTGAGTGGAGATGAAGTACTGAAGTACGCTCAAGCCTTCACGGAAGTTCGCAGTAATCGGCGTTTCAATGATGGAACCGTCCGGCTTGGCCATCAGGCCACGCATACCGGCCAGCTGACGAATCTGTGCTGCGGAACCCCGCGCACCCGAGTCGGCCATCATGTACATCGAGTTGAAAGATTCCTGGTCGACTTCGACGCCATGACGGTCGATGACTTTCTCTTTCGAGAGGTTGGCCATCATCGCCTTGGAAACTTCGTCGTTCGCCTTGGACCAAAGGTCGATCACTTTGTTGTACTTCTCGCCCTGGGTTACCAGGCCGGAGGCGTACTGGCTTTCGATCTCTTTCACTTCATCAGTAGCAGCATTGATGATGCGGGCTTTTTCATCCGGGATAACGAAGTCGTTAACACCGATGGAAACGCCGGAAATGGTCGAATAAGCAAAACCGGTGTACATCAACTGGTCAGCGAAGATCACAGTCTCTTTCAAACCAACCACGCGGTAGCACTGGTTGATCAGCTTGGAGATTGCCTTTTTCTTCATCGGCAGGTTGACGACGTCGTACGACAGACCTTTTGGCACAACCTGGAACAACAGAGCGCGGCCGACAGTGGTGTCGACAATACGGGTATTGCTCACGCTGCCGCCATCACGGTCGTTGACGGTTTCGTTGATCCGGACTTTGACCTTGGCGTGCAGTGCGGCTTCGCCGGCACGGAACACACGGTCAACTTCCTGCAGATCCGCGAACACACGACCTTCGCCCTTGGCGTTGATCGCTTCACGAGTCATGTAGTACAGACCCAATACAACGTCCTGCGACGGAACGATGATTGGCTCACCGTTGGCTGGCGACAGAATGTTGTTGGTCGACATCATCAACGCACGCGCTTCGAGCTGGGCTTCCAGCGTCAGCGGTACGTGCACGGCCATTTGGTCACCGTCGAAGTCGGCGTTGTACGCAGCACAGACCAGAGGGTGCAGCTGGATAGCCTTACCTTCGATCAGTACCGGTTCAAACGCCTGGATACCCAGACGGTGAAGGGTCGGTGCACGGTTGAGAAGAACCGGGTGTTCGCGAATCACTTCAGCAAGAACGTCCCAAACCTCTGGGAGCTCGCGCTCGACCATCTTCTTGGCAGCCTTGATGGTGGTAGCGAGACCACGCATTTCAAGCTTGCCGAAAATGAACGGCTTGAACAGCTCCAGAGCCATCTTCTTCGGAAGACCGCACTGGTGCAGACGCAGGGTCGGACCTACGGTAATTACCGAACGACCGGAGTAGTCAACACGCTTACCGAGCAAGTTCTGACGGAAACGACCCTGCTTACCCTTGATCATGTCAGCCAGGGATTTCAGAGGACGCTTGTTGGAACCGGTGATAGCACGGCCACGACGACCGTTGTCGAGCAGTGCGTCGACGGCTTCCTGCAACATACGCTTTTCGTTGCGCACGATGATGTCCGGAGCGGACAGATCAAGCAAGCGCTTCAAGCGGTTGTTACGGTTGATCACTCGACGATACAGATCGTTGAGGTCGGAAGTCGCGAAGCGACCACCATCCAGCGGGACCAGCGGACGCAGATCTGGCGGCAGAACCGGCAGAACGGTCAGCACCATCCACTCTGGCAGGTTGCCGGAACCCTGGAAGGCTTCCATCAACTTCAGACGCTTGGACAGCTTCTTGATCTTGGTTTCGGAGTTGGTTTGCGGAATTTCTTCACGCAGACGGCCAATCTCGTGTTCCAGGTCGATCGCGTGCAGCAGTTCACGGACAGCTTCGGCACCCATGCGGGCATCGAAATCGTCGCCGAACTCTTCCAGCGCTTCGAAGTACTGCTCGTCGTTGAGCAGCTGACCTTTTTCAAGGGTGGTCATGCCTGGATCGATAACGACGTAGCTCTCGAAGTAGAGAACGCGCTCGATATCACGCAGGGTCATGTCCATCAGCAAGCCGATACGCGACGGCAGCGACTTCAGGAACCAGATGTGGGCAACTGGCGAGGCCAGTTCGATGTGCGCCATGCGCTCACGACGAACTTTTGCCAGCGCGACTTCAACGCCGCACTTCTCGCAGATCACACCACGGTGCTTCAAGCGCTTGTACTTACCGCACAGGCACTCGTAATCCTTTACCGGGCCAAAGATCTTGGCGCAGAACAGGCCGTCACGCTCAGGTTTGAACGTACGGTAGTTGATGGTTTCCGGCTTTTTAACTTCACCGAACGACCACGAACGGATCATCTCAGGCGATGCCAATCCGATACGGATGGCGTCGAACTCTTCGACTTGACCCTGGTTTTTCAGCAAATTCAGTAGGTCTTTCAAGGCCTTTCCTCCTGGCGGAGCAGAGAGCGGGCAATCCTGCCCCGCTCTCGATTCGCGTCACGTGTTATTCGGTTTCCAGATCGATATCGATGCCGAGGGAACGAATTTCCTTGATCAACACGTTGAAGGACTCGGGCATGCCCGGCTCCATACGGTGATCGCCATCCACGATGTTTTTGTACATCTTGGTACGGCCGTTCACATCGTCCGACTTCACTGTGAGCATTTCTTGCAGAGTGTAAGCGGCACCGTATGCTTCCAGTGCCCAGACCTCCATCTCCCCGAAACGCTGACCACCGAACTGCGCCTTACCACCCAGCGGCTGCTGGGTAACCAGGCTGTACGAACCGGTAGAACGAGCGTGCATCTTGTCGTCTACCAAGTGGTTCAGCTTCAGCATGTACATGTAGCCAACGGTAACCGGGCGCTCGAACTTGTTGCCGGTACGGCCGTCGGTCAGCTGCATCTGGCCGCTTTCTGGCAGGTCCGCCAGTTTCAGCATGGCCTTGATTTCGCTTTCCTTGGCGCCGTCGAACACTGGAGTGGCCATCGGAACGCCGCCACGCAGGTTTTGAGCCAGATCCAGGATTTCCTGGTCCGAGAAGTCATCGAGGCTTTCCTGACGACCGCCGATCTCGTTATAGATCTCGTGCAGGAATTTACGCAGCTCGGCAACTTTACGCTGCTCTTCAATCATGCGATTGATCTTCTCGCCCAGACCTTTGGCCGCGAGGCCGAGGTGGGTTTCAAGGATCTGACCAACGTTCATACGCGAAGGTACGCCCAACGGGTTGAGGACGACGTCGACCGGGGTGCCATTGGCATCGTGCGGCATGTCTTCAACCGGCATGATCACGGAGACCACACCTTTGTTACCGTGACGACCGGCCATCTTGTCGCCCGGCTGGATGCGACGACGGATTGCCAGGTAAACCTTGACGATTTTCAGCACGCCTGGAGCCAGGTCATCGCCCTGCTGCAGTTTGCGCTTCTTGTCTTCGAACTTGTCGTCCAGCAGTCGGCGACGATCAACGATGTAGGCCTGAGCCTTCTCGAGCTGCTCGTTCAGAGCATCTTCAGCCATGCGCAGCTTGAACCACTGGCCGTGCTCAAGACCGTCGAGAACTTCGTCGGTGATGTCCTGACCTTTCTTCAGACCGGCGCCGCCTTCGGCTTTGTGGCCGACCAGAGCGGAACGCAGACGTTCGAAAGTAGCACCTTCAACGATACGGAACTCTTCGTTCAGGTCCTTGCGGATCTCGTCCAGCTGGGACTTCTCGATCGACAGTGCACGAGCATCACGCTCAACGCCGTCGCGGGTGAAGACCTGTACGTCGATGACAGTACCTTTGGTACCGGTAGGTACACGCAGGGAAGTGTCTTTAACGTCGCTGGCTTTTTCACCGAAGATTGCACGCAACAGCTTCTCTTCCGGAGTCAGCTGGGTCTCGCCTTTCGGAGTGACCTTACCAACCAGGATGTCGCCTGCGCCAACTTCAGCACCTACGTAAACGATACCGGCTTCGTCCAGCTTGTTCAGTGCAGCTTCACCGACGTTCGGGATGTCTGCAGTGATTTCTTCAGGCCCAAGCTTGGTGTCACGAGCCACACAGGTCAGTTCCTGGATGTGGATCGTGGTGAAGCGGTCTTCCTGAACCACACGCTCGGACAGGCAGATGGAGTCTTCGAAGTTGTAACCGTTCCAGGCCATGAACGCGATGCGCATGTTCTGGCCCAAAGCCAGCTCACCCATATCGGTGGACGGACCATCAGCCATGATGTCGCTGCGCTGAACCCGATCACCCTTGCGAACCAGCGGACGCTGGTTGATACAGGTGTTCTGGTTGGAGCGGGTGTACTTGGTGAGGTTGTAGATATCAACACCGGCTTCGCCAGTCTCGACTTCATCATCAGCAACACGAACCACGATACGGCTGGCGTCTACGGAATCGATCACACCACCACGACGAGCCACGACGCAAACGCCGGAGTCGCGGGCAACGTTACGCTCCATGCCGGTACCCACCAGCGGCTTGTCAGCACGCAGGGTTGGTACAGCCTGACGCTGCATGTTCGAACCCATCAACGCGCGGTTGGCGTCATCGTGCTCGAGAAACGGGATCAGCGACGCAGCCACCGAAACAACCTGTTTCGGTGAAACGTCCATCAAGGTGACGTCTTCCGGCGCCTTAACGGTGAACTCGTTCAAGTGACGAACAGCTACCAGCTCGTCGATCAGCATTTTCTTGTCGTTCATCGTGGCCGAAGCCTGAGCGATCACGTGATCAGCTTCTTCGATGGCGGACAGGAACACGATCTCGTCAGTGACCAGAGCGTCTTTCACCACACGATACGGGCTTTCGAGGAAGCCGTACTGGTTGGTGCGCGCATAAGCGGCCAGGGAGTTGATCAGACCGATGTTCGGACCTTCCGGCGTTTCGATCGGGCAAACACGACCGTAGTGCGTTGGGTGAACGTCTCGAACTTCAAAGCCGGCACGCTCACGAGTCAGACCACCAGGGCCGAGTGCAGAGACACGACGCTTGTGAGTGATCTCGGATAGCGGGTTGTTCTGGTCCATGAACTGAGACAGCTGGCTGGAACCGAAGAACTCTTTCACCGCCGCAGCCACTGGCTTGGCGTTGATCAGGTCTTGCGGCATCAGGCCTTCGCTTTCAGCCATCGACAGACGCTCTTTGACCGCACGCTCAACACGTACCAGGCCAACGCGGAACTGGTTTTCGGCCATTTCGCCTACGCAGCGAACACGACGGTTACCCAGGTGGTCGATGTCATCGACGATGCCTTTACCGTTACGGATGTCGACCAGGGTCTTCAGTACCGCGACGATGTCTTCCTTGCACAGCACGCCCGAACCTTCGATCTCGGTACGACCGATACGACGGTTGAACTTCATCCGGCCGACCGCAGACAGATCATAACGCTCAGGGCTGAAGAACAGGTTGTTGAACAGAGTCTCGGCAGCGTCTTTGGTTGGCGGCTCGCCTGGACGCATCATGCGATAGATCTCGACCAGCGCTTCCAATTGGTTGCTGGTGGAGTCGATCTTCAGAGTGTCGGAGACGAACGGACCGCAGTCGATATCGTTGGTGTACAGAGTCTCGACGCGAACAACCTGGGCCTTGGCGATTTTTGCCAGGATCTCGGTGTTCAGCTCGGTGTTGCACTCAGCCAGAATTTCGCCAGTTGCCGGATGCACGATGGCCTTGGCGGTAGTGCGGCCCAGGACGTAGTCCAGAGGCACTTCCAGGGTCTTGAGACCGGCTTTTTCGATCTGGTTGATGTGGCGCGCAGTAATACGGCGACCAGCCTCAACGATGACCTTGCCCTTCTCGTCCTGAATATCAAGAACAGCGATTTCACCGCGCAGACGCGAAGCAATCAGTTCCAGGCTGAGGGTTTCGCCGCTCAGGTGGAAAACGTTGGTGGTATAGAACGCGTCGAGCACTTCTTCAGTGGTATATCCGAGCGCGCGCAGCAGTACCGATGCAGGCAGCTTGCGACGACGGTCGATACGCACGAATACGCAGTCTTTCGGGTCGAACTCGAAGTCCAGCCACGAACCGCGGTAAGGAATGATACGCGCGGAGTACAGCAGTTTACCGGAGCTGTGCGTCTTGCCACGGTCGTGGTCGAAGAACACGCCCGGGGAACGGTGCAGCTGGGAAACGATTACACGCTCGGTACCGTTGATTACGAAGGTACCGTTCTCAGTCATCAGGGGGATTTCACCCATGTAGACTTCTTGCTCTTTGATGTCCTTGATCGCTTTGTTCGACGACTCTTTGTCGAAAATGATCAGGCGCACTTTTACCCGCAAAGGTACGGCGTAAGTTACACCGCGCAATACGCATTCTTTGACATCAAAAGCCGGTTCGCCCAGACGATATCCGACGTACTCCAGCGCAGCATTGCCGGAGTAGCTGATGATCGGGAAAACGGATTTGAAGGCCGCATGCAGGCCCACGTCGCGGAACTGATCTTTAGTCGCTCCCGCTTGCAAGAATTCACGATACGAATCCAGCTGGATGGCCAGGAGGTACGGCACATCCATGACGTCCGGCAACTTGCTAAAGTCCTTGCGGATACGTTTTTTCTCAGTATATGAGTAAGCCATCAGCGTTCCCCAGCTTGGTCACCTGCTTGTTTGGCCCCTCCCGACGGGAGCAGCCAGAAAATCGTGCAAACCCCATGGTTTGCGCCACCGCATCGGGTGGTTACAGCACGTTATCGGCACCGACCCAGTCGGCTGCCAATAACGGAAAAAGGCCGGTGGCAAGAGCCACCAGCCATCAGCCTGTCGCTTAACGCTCGGGCTGGAGACGCAAAGTCGATGCTTACTTCAGCTCGACTTTAGCGCCTGCTTCTTCCAGAGCTGCTTTGGCTTTGTCGCCAGCATCTTTGGTCACTGCTTCCAGAACCATGGCAGGAGCGCCGTCAACTACAGCCTTGGCTTCTTTCAGGCCCAGACCGGTCAGTTCACGTACTGCCTTGATCACGTTAACTTTCTTCTCGCCAGCTTCCAGCAGCATGACGTTGAATTCAGTTTGCTCTTCAACAACAGCGGCAGCAGCAGCTGGACCAGCCGAAGCAGCAGCAGCGGTAACACCGAATTTTTCTTCGAAAGCTTTGATCAGCTCAACAACTTCCATTACGGACATGTTGCCAACTGCTTCAAGGATATCGTTCTGAGAGATAGACATGAATCTAATTCCTGATATTGGGGACGGCCTACGCGACCATCGAAAAAAACAAAAAACGCGAGAAGTTGACGAGCCTTAGGCTGCAGCAGCTTCTTTCTGGTCGCGAATTGCCGCCAGAGTACGAGCCAATTTGCTGGTAGCGCCTTGAATCACGCTCATCAGCTGAGAAATTGCTTCGTCACGGGTCGGCAGAGTTGCCAGTACGTCGATTTGGTTAGCTGCGAGGAACTTGCCCTCGAACGCAGCTGCCTTGATCTCGAACTTGTCCTGACCCTTTGCGAACTCTTTGAAAATCCGGGCAGCAGCGCCTGGATGTTCTTTGGAGAACGCAATCAGGGTAGGGCCAGTGAACACGTCGTTGAGAACACTGAATTCAGTGTCAGCAACAGCGCGCTTGAGCAGGGTGTTACGTACAACACGTACGTAAACGCCAGCTTCACGAGCCTCTTTACGGAGTCCGGTCATCGCGCCTACTGTTACGCCACGGGCATCAGCCACGACAGCGGACAGAGCGACTTTGGCAGCCTCGTTGACTTCAGCGACGATGGCCTTCTTGTCTTCGAGTTTAATTGCCACGGGTTTAACTCCTGCTTGTTACCGTTTCATCTGGTCGAAACCGGATGTCGTTTTGGTGTCTGATTCGGTAAGGAACCGGGAGCACCATCTGCGTAGGCTTGAGGTTTAAGACTTTCGTCGCCTACGGTCTTGGATAGCCCCCGCCAGGCAGGGACCCCAATTTTTCAATTGGCGCAATTACTTACGCCAATCTGTGTCTTACGCGTCGAGCGAGCCTTGGTCGATGACCAGACCTGGGCCCATAGTGGTGCTCAGGGTAACGCGCTTGACGTAAATGCCTTTCGAAGAAGCTGGCTTGATACGCTTCAGATCAGCGATCAGGGCTTCAACGTTTTCCTTCAGCTTGACGGCGTCGAAGCCGATCTTGCCAACGGAAGTGTGGATGATGCCGTTTTTGTCGGTGCGATAACGAACCTGACCAGCCTTGGCGTTTTTAACCGCGGTAGCTACGTCTGGAGTTACGGTGCCGACTTTAGGGTTAGGCATCAGACCACGTGGACCGAGGATCTGACCCAACTGACCCACAACGCGCATTGCATCCGGGGATGCGATCACTACGTCATAGTTCAGGTCGCCGCCTTTCATTTCGGCAGCCAGGTCGTCCATGCCTACACGGTCAGCGCCGGCAGCCAGAGCAGCTTCAGCAGCTGGACCTTGGGTGAACACTGCAACGCGAACGGTCTTGCCAGTGCCGTGTGGCAGCACAGTAGCGCTACGAACGACCTGGTCGGATTTACGCGGGTCAACACCCAGGTTTACAGCAACGTCGAACGACTCGCTGAACTTGACAGTCGACAGCTCAGCCAGCAATGCAGCGGCGTCTACAAAGTTGTAGGCCTTGCCTGCTTCGATTTTGCCGGCGATAGCCTTTTGACGCTTGGTCAGCTTAGCCATTACACACCCTCCACGTTAAGGCCCATGCTACGAGCAGAACCGGCGATAGTACGCACGGCTGCTTCCATATCAGCTGCAGTCAGATCCGCGTTTTTGGTTTTCGCGATTTCTTCCAGCTGAGCACGAGTCACAGTGCCAACCTTAACGGTGTTCGGACGAGCGGAACCGCTGGTCAGACCGGCCGCCTTCTTCAGCAGAACCGAAGCAGGGGTGGATTTGGTTTCGAAAGTGAAGCTACGGTCGCTGTAGACAGTGATGATCACTGGAGTCGGCAGACCTGGCTCAAGACCCTGAGTACGGGCGTTGAAAGCCTTGCAGAATTCCATGATGTTCACGCCGTGCTGACCCAGTGCAGGACCAACAGGTGGGCTTGGGTTAGCCTGAGCGGCTTTCACTTGCAGCTTGATGTAAGCGGTAATCTTCTTGGCCATGAGGCACTCCAATTACGGGTTCAAACGCCTCGAAAGGCTCCCCGGTTACTTGCGCGTTTATCCCAGTGACGACAAAACCCCACAGCCTACGGCTGCGGGGTTGGGATTTTTGTTCAACTAGACCTTTTCGACCTGGCTGAACTCGAGCTCCACCGGAGTAGAGCGACCGAAAATAAGCACAGCCACTTGGATCCGGCTCTTTTCGTAGTTAACTTCTTCAACGACACCGGTAAAGTCAGCAAACGGACCATCGTTGACACGTACCGACTCACCCGGCTCGAACAACGTCTTCGGCTTCGGCTTATCGCTACCATCAGCGACGCGACGCAGGATCGCCTCTGCTTCTTTATCGGTAATTGCTGCAGGCTTATCAGCGGTACCGCCGATAAAACCCATCACCCGAGGAGTGTCCTTGACCAAGTGCCAAGTACCCTCGTTCATATCCATCTGTACAAGCACATAGCCAGGGAAGAACTTACGTTCACTCTTGCGCTTCTGGCCATTACGCATTTCAACCACTTCTTCAGTGGGAACCAGAATCTCGCCGAAGCCATCTTCCATACCGGCCAGCTTTACGCGCTCGATGAGCGAGCGCATTACATGCTTCTCGTAACCGGAGTAAGCATGCACAACATACCAACGCTTAGCCACGGGACACCCTTAGCCGACGATCAAGGAAACAAGCCAGCCGAGCAGGGAATCAAGCCCCCACAACAGCAACGCCATAACCAGAACAACAGCCACAACGATTAACGTGGTCTGCGTGGTTTCTTGGCGAGTTGGCCAAACGACTTTACGAATCTCGGTGCGTGCTTCCTTAACCAGTACAAAGAAAGACTTGCCCTTGACCGTCTGCAAGCCTACAAAGGCAGCTACGGCAGCAATAGCAAGCAATGCGAGTACGCGGTACAGGATCGGCGAAGCAGAAAAGTACTGATTGCCAACAACGCCAACAACCACCAGAGCGACTACTACTAGCCACTTGAGGAGGTCGAAACGAGAGCCTTGAGCTTCAGCTTTAGGAGTCATCTATGAAGATCCTGTGAAAAGAAAGCCAGATACACCGAGTGAATCTGGCAGGTCAGGAGGGAATCGAACCCCCAACCTACGGTTTTGGAGACCGTCGCTCTGCCAATTGAGCTACTGACCTAAAACAAAATCAGGCCGACCATTATGCCGACCCGAAAAAGACTTTACAACACTTACCAGGAAACCCTGATTGCAACACCGAACCTCACGATACCGGCAACCTTAAAAAACCACCTCAAGGCGCAACCACGACCACCTAAAACAAAGGCAGATATTTTCATATCTGCCTTGTTATATGGAGCTCTTGAGCGGATTTGAACCGCTGACCTCACCCTTACCAAGGGTGTGCTCTACCAACTGAGCTACAAGAGCGTAACACTGTGCAAAACCTGTAAACTTGGAGCGGGTAGCGGGAATCGAACCCGCATCATCAGCTTGGAAGGCTGAGGTTCTACCACTAAACTATACCCGCGAGGCTTACAGCTCTCGCTAAAAATGGTGGAGGGGGAAGGATTCGAACCTTCGAAGTCGTAGACGTCAGATTTACAGTCTGATCCCTTTGGCCGCTCGGGAACCCCTCCTAAGCGAGCCGGCATTCTACATCATGCCAGCCTTCTGTCAAGCATTTTCTCATTAAAAACCTGAGCTTAGCTGCGTTGACCTCGCTTCACATCGCTACCCGTTACCGGTGTTCGCTGTGGAGCGGGCGCCATTCTATGCAAACTATTCGGTGGGCGCAACCCCTTCGCACGGCATTATTTTATGTTTTAACTCATTGAATTCTTTAGAAAGGTTTATCAGCTGCAGATCATCCAACCAACGCCTGCTCTCAGGCGCGATTCGCACCCAGTAAGGCTCTGCGCCATTCCTGGGCAGAGATTGAAACTTTACCTCCATGCCACTCAAGCGTCGTTCCAGCGCTTGCGCGGCGTCCTGACGAACATATCCCCCCAAATAGAGGCAGGTAGCCTCCGCAGGCGCCCTCGCTTTGTCTCGAGGAGCTTCAGATGCTTCGCTCAACAAACGGATATCCTGCTGAGCGCCGCGATACAAATTCAACGGTGTGACATCTTTCGCACGCAAAGGTGCTTCCTGCTGGTGCCAGACGTAATAAAAGCCATTGAGGACAAGTAGCAGCAGAAACAACCAACGCATAAAAACCTCAGGACAAAGGGCAAGCCATAGCTAATCCGACAAAGACCAGGTCCGGAACGACTCTGGCCTGAGGCACCACCTCAGCAACCAGACCCGCATCCCCACCAGTGAGGAAGACTGTGAACCCTTCTCCCCAATAGCTGCGCGCCAACTCGAGCTGAGTCAGCACAAAGCCACGCAACATCAAAGAACAGCCACGCTCGACAGCTTCGACAGTGGTTCGACCAGGGACAAGCACCTCCAGCGCTCGCTCCGCTGCAAGATCCCCGTATCGAATCTTACGAGTGTGAGTACGCAGTTGGTTGCGCATCAATGGCATGCCCGGACAGATGAAACCACCAAGATGCTCTCCGTCTGCAGCTATGAAGTCAGCAGTTACCGCCGTACCGAAATCGAGCACCAAGCAGGCACCAGCCGCCAAGTGAAAACCACCAAGCATCGCCAACCAACGATCAAGCCCCAGACGGTCGAACTCCTCGTATCCATTTCGGACACCGGCCATCTCACGCACTGGTGCAGCACAAACGACAGATACGCTGTAGGTATCCGATAGCAACGACGTCAATGCCGTAGTTTCTTCAGCGGTCCTGACACTCACCATCCGGCAAAAAGTGAGAGCAAGGCCCGTGATCGCCTCCAGACTTTCCAGCAGCGCGAGATCCGAATCGACAACACCCTCACCGATCAGCTGCCGGACGCTTGTCGCAAGCACACGCCACTTGATGAAGCTATTCCCACAGTCGAGCTCAAGAATCATCACGCAACCTCAGGCTCAGCTCGCCACCACTGAAAACTTTCTCCACGCCACCAACCCTCAGACGCAATGCTCCCTGACTATCGATACCTACTACCTGGCCGTCTATTTTATTGACGCCGGCAATCAACGACACATCTCGCCCCTGCCATAAGTGATTTTGCTCCCACTCAGCCTGGATAGCCAAAAAGCCACCCGCCTGATGAAGAGCCAAGTATCTCTGAAGCGTCGCACCCAACGCTGCGACCAAATGATTGCGATCAAATACCTTGCCCGATTCAAGCCGCATGGATGTCCATTGCTGATCAACCTCATCATTCGCCTGCATGTTCACATTAATTCCAACACCAAGGACCACGTGACACACATCAGCAGGATCTCCGACCAACTCCAGCAGTATCCCGGCGATCTTTTTCTGACCGACCAGGACATCGTTAGGCCATTTCAACCCAACCCCTGGAATACTCAGCTCGCGCAATGTCTGCATAACGGCAAGCCCAACGACCAGACTTAATCCCTCTAGCTGACGCATACCACCATCAATACGCAATACGAGACTGTAATAGACATTCTCTGCAAATGGGCTCACCCACTTGCGACCGCGTCGTCCGCGCCCAGCAGTCTGCCGCTCAGCCAGCACCAGAAATGGTGCCGCTTGGCCCCGCTCGATCAGACGTAGCGCCTCTGCATTTGTAGAGTCGATCGAATCGTAAGCGAGGGCCGGCCACTCACAGGAAGATGCTCTCAAGATTTCCGAAGGATCAAGCAACACCAGTGACGTGGACAGCTGATAACCACGACCTCGGACCTTGTGAATTGAAAGACCTAATTCTGCCTCTAGATGCTGGAGCTGTTTCCACACAGCACTACGACTCACCCCCAGGGCAGCCCCCAAGGCTTCACCCGAGTGAAATCGACCATCTTTAAGAAGCTTTAACAACGTCAGCATGCAAGTCTCGCCTCACAATGAGGCCCGCATAATAGCCACGCCCCGAGCCATTGCATAGAAATCCCGGAGGCGAACTTTCCTGCGGACAAAACAAAACCCCAACTGCTTTCGCAATTGGGGTTTCGGAATTTAATCTTGACGATGACCTACTCTCACATGGGGAAACCCCACACTACCATCGGCGATGCATCGTTTCACTGCTGAGTTCGGGATGGGA
>NZ_FYDY01000011.1:0-157929 GCF_900187435.1 Pseudomonas sp. Irchel s3b5 | reverse complement strand
GCTCAGCAATCGTTGGTTACATCTTTGATTTCTCGCGGAGTAACTTGTGATGCTGATAATCTGTTGACTAGCAGTCTGACTCCACAAGCACCCACACGAATTGCTTGATTCAGTTGTTAAAGAGCGGTTGGTTAAGATCTTTCGTCTCAACCGAGGCGCGCATTCTACAGCAGCCTCATTTGCTGTCAAGTGGTTATTTTCAGAAGCTTTCAAGGACTTCCTTAACAACTTCAACCACTTGCGCTTCAGATCTCTCATCAGCGGGAGGCGAATTCTACAGCGTTACTCACTGTTGTCAACACCTCTTTTTCAACTTCCTTTTGGCTTCGATGAACTGAAGCAACCCGCTGCCGAAAACCGCGTAACTCTTTGTTTACCAAGGAGTTTTCCGTTTCGACTGCGCCGGAAGTGGGGCGAATTATAGACACCTGAGATCTGCCGTCAACCGCTATTTTCATAAAACTGTCATATAAGTCAAAAAGCCCCGCAAACGCGAAGGCCGGCCACCAGGGCCGGCCTTCATCCCCTTCTACTTACAAACTAGGGAAGGCGAACTGCGACGCTTCGTGGCTCGCACGCTGCGGCCAGCGCTGGGTAATAGCCTTGCGGCGAGTGTAGAAACGTACGCCATCCGGGCCGTAGGCATGCAAGTCGCCGAACAGCGAACGCTTCCAACCGCCAAAGCTGTGATAGGCCACTGGCACTGGCAACGGTACGTTGACGCCGACCATGCCGACTTCGATCTCGTCGCAGAACAAACGCGCTGCTTCGCCGTCACGGGTGAAGATGCAAGTGCCGTTGCCGTATTCGTGATCGTTGATCAGCTGCATGGCTTCTTCCAGGCTGTTGACCCGAACGACGCACAGGACTGGTCCGAAGATCTCTTCTTTATAGATGCGCATTTCCGGTGTGACGTTGTCGAACAGGCAGCCACCCAGGAAGAAACCTTCCTCATGACCTGCCACGGTCAGACCACGACCATCTACAACCAGTGTCGCGCCGGCAGCTACGCCGTCTTCTACATAACCGCTGACTTTGTCGCGCGCCTGGCCAGTCACCAATGGACCCATGTCCAGACCGCAGTTGGTACCGGCACCGATTTTCAGTGCCTTGATCTGAGGAACCAGTTTGGCCACCAGCGCATCAGCCACTTGATCGCCCACGCACACGGCTACCGAGATTGCCATGCAACGCTCGCCGCAAGAACCGTAAGCCGCGCCCATCAGTGCGCTGACGGCGTTGTCCAGATCTGCATCCGGCATCAATACCGCGTGGTTCTTTGCCCCGCCCAGTGCCTGGACGCGCTTGCCGCGCTTGGTGCCTTCGGAATAGATGTATTCGGCAATCGGCGTCGAGCCAACAAAGCTCAGCGCTTTGACTTCCGGCGCTTCGATCAACGCGTCCACCGCAGTCTTGTCACCGTGCACCACGCTCATCACGCCTTTCGGCAAACCGGCTTCCAGCAGAAGCTGTGCAATCAGCAGCGTCGAACTTGGATCGCGCTCGGACGGCTTGAGGATGAAGCAGTTGCCGCAGACGATGGCCAGCGGGTACATCCACAGTGGCACCATGGCCGGGAAGTTGAACGGCGTGATACCGGCCACTACGCCCAGTGGCTGGAAGTCCGACCAGGCATCAATGTTCGGGCCGACGTTACGGCTGTACTCGCCCTTGAGAATTTCCGGTGCCGCACAAGCGAACTCGACGTTCTCGATGCCGCGCTTCAATTCACCGGCAGCATCTTCCAGGGTCTTGCCGTGCTCTTCGCTGATCAATTGCGAGATGCGCGCTTCGTTCTGCTCCAGCAATTGCTTGAAGCGGAACATCACTTGGGCACGTTTGGCCGGCGGCGTGTTGCGCCAGGCCGGGAATGCAGCCTTGGCAGCATCGATGGCGCTCTGGATGGTTTCGCGGGTCGCCAGTGGCAACTTGTGAATCGCCTGGCCGGTAGACGGGTTGAACACATCGACCGTGCGACCGTTCTCGGTCACCAGTTCGCCATTGATCAAATGCGGAATAACGCTCATGGAAGCTCCTGAAAAGTTGTCCACAGGCACCCGTTACCGGGCACCCGTTGTTTATAGGTATATAGAAGGAGAAATCAGTCGATCTTGCTCAGCACTTCGCCGACCGCGTCGAACAGACGATCCAGGTCCTGCGGCTTGCTGTTGAAGGTTGGGCCGAACTGCAGGGTGTCGCCACCGAAGCGAACGTAGAACCCGGCTTTCCACAGCGCCATGCCGGCTTCGAACGGACGCACGATCGCGTCGCCGTCACGCGCAGCGATCTGGATCGCGCCAGCCAGGCCGAAGTTGCGGATGTCGATGATGTTCTTGGTGCCCTTCAGGCCATGCAGCGCATTTTCGAAATGCGGTGCGACTTCGGCCACGCTCTGCACCAGGTTTTCCTTCTGCAGCAGGTCGAGTGCTGCCAGGCCCGCGGCGCAAGCCACCGGGTGTGCGGAGTAGGTGTAACCGTGAGGGAATTCCACTGCGTACTCAGGCGTCGCCTGGTTCATGAAGGTCTGGTAAATCTCGGAGCTGGCAATCACCGCGCCCATCGGGATCGCGCCGTTGGTGACTTGCTTGGCGATGCACATCAGGTCCGGAGTCACGCCAAAGGTGTCGGCACCGAACATGTTGCCGGTACGGCCGAAACCGGTGATCACTTCGTCGAACACCAACAGGATGCTGTGCTGATCGCAGATCTCGCGCAGACGCTTGAGGTAACCCTGTGGCGGAACCAGTACGCCAGCGGAGCCGGCCAGCGGCTCAACGAACACGGCGGCGATGTTCGACGCATCGTGCAGTTCGATCAGCTTCAGCAGTTCGTCGGCCAGGGCGATACCACCCTGCTCCGGCATGCCACGGGAGTACGCGTTGCTTGCCAGCAAAGTGTGCGGCAAGTGGTCGACATCCATCATCGCCTGACCGAACAGCTTGCGGTTGCCGTTCACGCCGCCGAGGCTCGTACCGGCGATGTTCACACCGTGGTAGCCACGGGCACGGCCGATCATTTTGGTCTTGGTCGACTGACCTTTCAGGCGCCAGTAAGCACGCACCATCTTCACGGCGGTATCGGCGCACTCGGAACCCGAGTCGGTGAAGAACACGTGGTTCAGGTTGCCCGGCGTCAGGTCGGTGATTTTCTCAGCCAGCTGGAACGACAGCGGATGACCGTACTGGAAGCCTGGGGAGTAATCGAGAGTGCCCAGTTGCTTGGCAACCGCTTCCTGGATTTCCTTGCGGGTGTGGCCGGCGCCGCAGGTCCACAGACCGGACAGCGAGTCATAAACCTTGCGCCCCTTGTCGTCGATCAACCAGCTGCCTTGCGCACCGACGATCAAGCGCGGGTCGCGCTGGAAGTTACGGTTGGCGGTATAAGGCATCCAGTGAGCATCGAGCTTGAGCTGGCTAGCCAGAGAAGTCGAAGCGTTTTCGGGCAAGTTCATGAGCGAAACCTCGCAAGGCGATAAGCGGCGTAAGGATTAAAAACCGTTGTTGCAGCTAAATTGCCATGGAGATAAAGTCTGTGAAATCCAACTTTTGTAACCTTCAGTCAGGCGTCTACTAAACTATGTCCAGCCGCCGTCCCGATCCACTGGCGCAAGTCAGCGACTTTGATATTCGCTTGCTGCGGATCTTTCGCAGTGTGGTCGAATGCGGCGGCTTCTCCGCAGCGGAAACCGTACTCGGTATCGGTCGCTCAGCCATCAGCCAGCAAATGAGCGATCTGGAGCAGCGCCTTGGTTTGCGTCTATGCCAGCGCGGGCGGGCCGGTTTCTCCCTGACCGAGGAAGGTCGGGAGGTCTATCAATCGGCGTTGCAACTGTTGAGTGCACTGGAAAGTTTCCGCACCGAGGTCAACGGCCTGCACCAACATTTGCGCGGTGAGTTGACCATCGGCCTGACTGACAACCTGGTCACCCTGCCCCACATGCGCATCACCCATGCGCTCGCACAATTGAAAGAACGTGGTCCGGATGTGCAGATCCAGATCCGCATGATCGCGCCCAACGAAGTCGAACAAGGTGTACTCGACGGACGCCTGCATGTTGGCGTGGTACCGCAGGCGAGTGCGCTGTCGGGGTTGGAGTACCAGCCGCTTTATAGCGAACGCTCGTTGCTGTACTGCGCGGTCGGTCATCCGTTGTTTTATGTCGATGACAAGCAACTGGATGACACGCGCCTGAACAGCCAGGACGCCATTGCGCCGACCTTCCGATTGCCGGCGGACATCCAGGCCCATTACCAGGCACTCAACTGCACCGCCAGCGCGTCGGACCGCGAAGGCATGGCGTTTCTGATCCTGACCGGACGTTACATCGGTTATCTGCCCGATCATTACGCGAGCCTTTGGGTGCAACAAGGCCGCCTGCGTGCATTGAAACCCGATGCGCGGTTCTATGACCTCAGCCTCGCCTCGGTCACTCGCAAGGGCCGTCGTCCACACTTGGTACTGGAGAGTTTTCTGGAAAGTCTGGCCGCGACCCGTTAATGATGTTTCAGCCGCACAGAGGCTTGTCTGAAGGCTGTGGCCGCGCTATCAACACAGATTGCACCCACCCACCCATTCGGAAGTGCCCATGACCTTTGAAGTCCCAGCCCACGGCGACAAACCCGCCGGCCGCATTCGTCAGAAGAACGAAGAGACCATCATCAAAGCCGCCGAAGGCGAGTTCGCCCGTCACGGGTTCAAAGGCACGAGCATGAACACCATCGCCCAGAATGCCGGGTTGCCCAAGGCGAACCTGCATTATTACTTCACCAACAAACTCGGTTTGTACGTGGCGGTGCTGAGCAATATCCTCGAACTATGGGACAGCACCTTCAATACGTTGACGGCAGAGGATGATCCGGCCGAAGCCTTGACCCGATACATCCGCGCGAAGATGGAGTTTTCCCGTCGCCAACCGCAAGCTTCGCGGATTTTCGCGATGGAGGTCATCAGTGGCGGGGAATGCCTGACTGAATATTTCAACCAGGATTACCGCGCCTGGTTCCAGGGCCGTGCAGGTGTATTTCAGAGCTGGATCGACGCTGGCAAGATGGACCCGGTCGATCCGGTACACTTGATTTTCCTGCTGTGGGGCAGCACCCAGCATTACGCCGATTTCTCCACGCAGATTTGCCGAGTCACGGGACGCGCCAGGTTAACCAGGCAAGACATGGAAGACGCCGGCAACAACCTGATCCGTATCATTCTCAAGGGCTGCGGCCTGACACCTGCCATTTAAGTACTTATGCCTTTTACCCTCAGCGGTTTTTGCGAACACCGCGAAGAGATTCGCAAAAGCCGTTTCATCACTTTCGCCGCGCCGATCTCCAGCCCGGCCGAAGCCCAGGCGTTCATTGAACAGCACAGCGACTTGAATGCCACGCACAACTGCTGGGCGTGGAAACTCGGCGATCAGTATCGCAGTACCGATGATGGCGAGCCTGGCGGCACTGCGGGCAGACCCATTCTGGCGGCGATTGAAGCGCAGGATTGCGATCAGGTCGTGGTGTTGGTGATTCGCTGGTATGGCGGCATTCAACTGGGCACCGGTGGCCTGGCCCGGGCCTACGGCGGCGGCGCCAACAAATGCCTGCAAGCGGCGCCGAAAGTGGAGCTGATCAGTCGGGTGCCTCTGAGTTGTGCTTGCGGGTTTTCCGAGTTGCCCTTGGTGAAACTTCGGGTGGCAGAATCGGGTGGCCTGGTTGTGGAAGAAACCTTCACCGCCAATGGCGTGGAGCTGCAGTTGGCGGTAGGTGAAGCGCAGATCAATACCTTGCAATCCCAGCTTGCCGACTTGAGTCGTGGGCGGATTCTGTTACAGCGTTAGGGCTGCAATCTTTTGGGGCGCAGCGATTTTTTCAGCTCTTTCACATTTGCCCACATCTACTGTGCACCCGGCTGTGGATAACCTGAGCACATATGGCTGTAACCCTTCTGTCATGCGGCTTTGCGGGCTTTGCTCAATTTTCGTCCAGTTGACCATCGCGAACACCAAAAATACGTAAAAACAAATAGTTACAGCGGTTTATCACCTTTAGAAGAAAGCCACACAGTGCTTATGCCCGACCTTCGGGCTTGCGCACAAATACTGTGGAGGAACCTGTGGATAACCCGTTCATGGCCGCCCGGGCGCCACGCACAGTATGGCGTGCATTCAATTGATCGTTTTTTAACCAAAAACCGATGTTCAAATTCGGGGCCTGGTCAATGTCCCTGCCCTCAAGCGGTGCTGGCCGTCTATCGACCGCACCGGCAACACCTGAGCTACACCCCACGCCATCTCAAAGATCAAGAAAACCACCAGCATTGAACTCGCGCCATGGGCCAGGGCATAAGCCTGCCATGCCGAAAACAGAAATCTGGCCACCGCGTCATATCGCCCAAACACCGGTTGCGGATCACGAATCCGCAGCACCGCCCACACGCAGACAATCGACCCCAACAGATTCGCCATCAACATATGCACAGGCTCGAACGGTGGCAGCTCGCCGGGCAGACTCAGCGTCTGACTTATCCCCAGCAAAAGCCCATGCAACGCCGCGAAACTCCACGGCGTGACAAACGCGGCCGTCACGATCAGGTCGTACCACGCGCTGCCTTGCACCAACCGACGATATTGCGTTGTAGTCCACATCGACATTGCTCCACCAAATCAGGGAGCAACAAGGCTAAAGCCTGGAGTATGCTCCAGGGTCAACCCCCTTTCATGAGACGTCAGGATGCGTATCGGTGAATTAGCCCAAGCCAGCGCCGTCAGCCGTGACACGCTGCGTTTCTACGAGCAGCGCGGGTTGATCGCGGCGCAGCGCAGCGCCAATGGGTATCGCGACTATCCTCCCGATATGGTGCAACTGGTGCACTACATCAAGACCGCTCAACGACTGGGGTTTACCCTCGGTGAGATTGGCAACAGCGTCGCGGCAATCTGGCAGTCGCCCGATCCGGACGCGGCCGTTACGCAGCTGCTGCAAGACAAACTCACGCTGATCGAAGCCCGCATGGCCGAACTCGGCGCGTTGCGCGATGAGTTGCAGCAGCGACTCGGGCAACAGTGTCCATTGAATCCACGACTCTGACTTTTCAAGGAAGCCACTCATGTCTACGGCAAAAACCGCACTCATCATCGGCGCCTCCCGGGGCCTTGGTCTCGGTCTGGTGAAGACCCTTCTGGCCGACGGCTGGCAAGTCACCGCCACCGTGCGCAATCCGCAGAATGCCGAGGCCTTGCAGGCGTTGGGCAAGGTTCGGATCGAAAAGCTCGACCTGGACGATCAGCAAGCCGTGCGTACGCTGAGCCAGCAACTCTCGGGCGAAGTGTTTGACTTGCTGTTCGTCAATGCCGGCGTCAAAGGCCCGGAGGTTCAGACGCCGAATGGAGGCGCGACGATGGCTGAAGTCGGTCAGCTGTTCTTTACCAATGCCGTGGCACCGATCAACCTGGCCGAGCGCTTTGTCGGGCAGATCCGCCCAGACACCGGCGTGCTGGCGTTCATGAGTTCGGTGCTGGGCAGCGTGACCATGCCCGACGCTCCGGAGCTGGCGTTGTATAAGGCCAGCAAGGCGGCGCTGAACTCGATGACCAACAGTTTTGTCACGCAGCTGGGTGACACCCGGCTCACCGTGCTGTCGTTGCATCCGGGCTGGGTGAAAACCGATATGGGCGGTGAAGGCGCGGATATCGACGTGGAAACCAGTACCCGTGGTCTGGTTGATCAGGTGAATGCGTTTGTTGCCAAGGGTGGGCATCACTTCATCAATTATCGGGGTGAGACGATTCCCTGGTAACTACCGCCGCCCCCTGTAGGAGCTGGCTTGCCAGCGATGTTGTGTCAATCAACGTCGATGTCGCCGATAAGCCATCGCTGGCAAGCCAGCTCCTACAGGGGTATTTACTTGCCCACAAAGCCGTTTTGATCGAAACTGCGCACCTCGCCTCCCCGGCGACCCTGGATCAGCAGACAGGACAACACTGAGCTGGCAACCCTGAACCCAACTTTCAGAGGAGCCGGCCACCATGCCTGCGACCCGTACCTGGTTAAAAAATCCCCTCGCCATTTTCACCTCCAACGAGCTCGATGCCCGTGGCGGTCTGGTGCTGCAAGACGGTGTGATCGTCGAAGTGCTTGGCCTCGGTCAGCAACCGTCCGCGCCATGCAATGAAGTGTTCGATGCCCGCGAACATGTGATCCTGCCGGGCCTGATCAACACCCATCATCACTTTTACCAAACCCTGACCCGCGCCTGGGCGCCAGTGGTCAATCAGCCGTTGTTCCCGTGGCTGAAAACCCTGTACCCGGTCTGGGCACGCCTGACCCCGCAAAAACTCGCCCTCGCCACCAAAGTCGCCTTGGCCGAATTGCTGCTTTCCGGCTGCACCACCGCCGCCGACCACCATTACCTGTTCCCGGAAGGTCTGGAAAACGCGATTGACGTGCAAGTCGAAAGCGTTCGCGAACTGGGCATGCGCGCCATGCTGACTCGCGGCTCGATGAGCCTCGGCGAAAAAGACGGTGGCCTGCCTCCGCAGCAAACCGTGCAGGAAGGTCAGGTGATCCTCGACGACAGCCAGCGCCTGATCGCCGAATACCACGAGCGCGGTGACGGCGCGCAGATCCAGATCGCCCTGGCGCCGTGCTCGCCGTTTTCGGTGACTCCGGAAATCATGTCCGCCAGTGCCGAATTGGCGAACAAGCTCGACGTGCGCCTGCACACGCACCTGGCCGAAACCCTCGACGAAGAAGACTTCTGCCTGCAACGCTTCGGCCTGCGCACCGTGGATTATCTGGACAGCGTCGGCTGGCTCGGCCCGCGCACCTGGCTGGCCCACGGCATCCACTTCAACCCGGACGAAATCGCCCGACTCGGCGCCGCCAAAACCGGTATCTGCCATTGCCCAAGTTCTAACATGCGCCTGGCGTCGGGCATCTGCCCAAGCATTGACTTGACCGATGCTGGTGCCCTGCTTGGCCTGGGCGTGGACGGTTCGGCGTCCAACGATGCCTCGAACATGATGCTCGAAGCGCGTCAGGCGCTGTACATCCAGCGCCTGCGTTACGGCGCCGAGAAGATCACACCAGAACGTGTACTGGGTTGGGCGACCAAAGGTTCGGCCAGTCTGCTGGGACGTACCGATATCGGTGAACTGGCCGTGGGCAAGCAGGCCGACCTCGCGCTGTTCAAGCTGGATGAGCTGCGTTTCTCCGGCAGTCATGATCCGGTCTCGGCATTGCTGCTGTGCGGTGCGGATCGCGCGGATCGGGTGATGGTCGGCGGCAAATGGCGAGTCATAGATGGCCAGGTTGAAGGGCTGGACCTGAAAGGCTTGATTGCTGATCACAGCCAGGCAGCACGGCAACTGATCGCCGGCGTCTAAGTCAGCGAAACCTGATGTGGGAGCAAGCTTGCTCGCGATGACGGCGTGTCAGTCGATTTGTTTCGTATGACACAGCGCTATCGCGAGCAAGCGCGCTCCCACATTTTTTTCGTGGATCAATGAACCGGCTGGTCAGGTTTTACCAATTGTTGCGACTGGCATCTGTAGAATGGCGACCATTGCACCTGATGAGAAAAGAATCATGTACGACTGGCTGAACGCCCTGCCCAAGGCAGAACTGCACCTGCATCTGGAAGGCTCGCTGGAGCCCGAGTTGCTGTTCGCCCTGGCCGAACGCAACAAGATCGCCTTGCCGTGGAGCGATGTCGACACCTTGCGCAAGGCCTACGCCTTCAACAACCTGCAAGAGTTCCTCGACCTCTATTACCGAGGTGCCGACGTGCTGCGCACCTCCCAGGATTTCTACGACCTGACCTGGGCCTATCTGCTGCGCTGCAAAGAACAGAACGTGATTCACACCGAACCGTTCTTCGATCCGCAGACCCACACCGACCGTGGTATTCCGTTTGAAGTGGTACTCAACGGCATCGCCGCTGCGCTGAAGGATGGCGAGCAGCAACTGGGCATCACCAGCGGTTTGATCCTGAGCTTCCTGCGTCACCTGAGCGAAGAACAAGCAGAAAAAACCCTCGACCAGGCGCTGCCGTTCCGCGATGCGTTTGTCGCGGTCGGCCTGGACAGCTCCGAAATGGGGCATCCGCCGAGCAAGTTCCAGCGCGTGTTCGATCGGGCCCGTGGCGAAGGTTTCCTGACCGTTGCCCACGCTGGCGAAGAAGGCCCGCCCGAGTACATCTGGGAAGCCCTCGACCTGCTGAAAATCCAGCGTATCGACCATGGCGTACGCGCCATCGAAGACGAGCGTCTGATGCAGCGGATCATCGACGAGCAGATCCCGCTGACTGTATGCCCGTTGTCGAACACCAAGCTCTGCGTGTTCGATCACATGTCGCAGCACAACATCCTCGACATGCTCGAACGTGGCGTGAAAGTGACCGTGAACTCGGATGATCCGGCGTACTTCGGCGGCTACGTCACCGAGAATTTCCATGCACTGCACACTCACCTGGGCATGACCCAGGACCAGGCCAAACGCCTGGCGCAGAACAGCCTGGACGCACGGTTGGTAAAACCGTAAGCATCACCGCAATACCCAATGCAGAAGTGAGCCTGCCCTCATCGCGAGCAGGCTCGCTCCCACTGGTTTGATGTTCAGCCGCTAGAGCGCCATTTCCAGCTCGGTTTGTTTGGCAAAATGGTGGATTTCACGTTGCCCGGTGGCGGTGACCTGCAACGCTCGCGAATCGTTCGGCAGCGTCAACCAACCGGACTGCATGAACAACTGCAATAACGCGGCCCCCAATGCCCCGCCCATGTGCGGGCGTCTTTCGCTCCAGTCCGGGCAAGAGCACGCGGCCCGTTCGTTGCGATGTGCCAATGCCTGAATGTAGACGCTGCGTGCCGCCAGCTCGGTGGAGCCTTTGAGCGTGATCGTGACCCGCTTGTCGAACTGCTCGATCCACCCGGCATCCAGCAAGCGCTGATACAGATCGGCAGCCAGCGTCCCGCCCAGATGGTCATCGCAAAGCCGCGCCCGCAATAGTGACGAACGCACCGCCTGAGGTTTGGCCAGGGGTGCCGGGCGTTTGAAAATCTCTGGAATGTCCTGCGGGGTGCTGGCCAGCGTTGCACTGGCCAATGCTTCGATCGCCGCACCGACTTCAGGCGCTGAGAGACGGAAAAACCGCTTGCGCCCACGGATTTCGACTTTCAACAGACCGCCTGCGGACAAACGCCCCAGGTGTGCACTAGCCGAAGAGGCTGACAGGCCGGCCAACAAGGCCAGGTCTTCGGTTTGTCGCGCCGAGCCATCCATCAAGGCCCACATCATTGCACTGCGCTTGGGGTCAGCCAGCAACGTGGCGATCTGGCTGATGCAAGGTGCATGTTCCATGTATTCACTCCCTGTTGAATCGTTTCGTCCACTGTTCAGAGACATCTTGAACAGTAATGTGTCGTCGGCCAATCCGTGGAAACCGCCATAGCCAGAGCGAAGCCATCGCCAACCCGAGCCGTCACCGGGCAACGGTGGCAGAGGCCAGGCATGGAAAGTTGAAACAAGGCCCGCCCCGGCGAAGCCTCGTCATTTCGATCGACAGTGCATACCTGAGGCGAGCGCTAGTATAGGCGGGTTAACCGCCGGTTCATGCCCTGTACAAACCGTTGGTGCTGATTGTTCCTGAGGGAAATTTCGCTATTTTCCTGCGACTAATCGTCGATACCCGTTAACCCCGGAAAATGGCTGCTCAATCGGGCGC
The DNA here is from genome assembly GCF_900187435.1 of Pseudomonas sp. Irchel s3b5. NCBI lineage: Bacteria > Pseudomonadati > Pseudomonadota > Gammaproteobacteria > Pseudomonadales > Pseudomonadaceae > Pseudomonas > Pseudomonas sp. Irchel s3b5. The sequence goes on along the minus strand of NZ_FYDY01000011.1, from coordinate 146,223 downwards.
ATCGGCTGGCAAGCATTTCCCGCAACAGGTTCACCGGCTTACTCAACTGTGCGCGATGGGCGCACAACAGATTCAGCGGTGCGCGCTCACCGAGCCGGTCAGGCAGCAATACTTTCAAGCGACCGGCGAGGACATCGTCGGCCACATCGAGCCAGGACTTGTAGGCGATGCCAGCACCGGCCAGCGCCCAGAGCCGCACGACATCCGCATCGTCGCTGAAACGGTCACCGCTGACGGTCAAGCCGACTTCACGCTTGCCGTCGTGAAAACGCCAATGGTCGTGAACGCGACTACCCAGCATGTACAGCAGGCAATTGTGCTGGGCCAATTGTTCCAGCTGATGCGGCTCGCCATGCCGGGCCAGATAACTTGGCGCCGCACACAGCACGCGGCGATTCTGCGGGGCGATGGACAGCGCCACCAGGCTGGAATCTTCCGGCTCGCCGTAGCGCAAGGCAATGTCCACCGGCTGGCGGAACAGATCGGCAATACGGTCGCCCAGCAACAGGCGCACGGTGAGTTTCGGGTGCTCGCGCTGGAACTCGTCCAGCCAGGGCAGCAACAGGTTTCGACCAAAGTCCGACGGTGCAGACAGCTGCAATACGCCGCTGACCTGATCCTGACCGCTGGCCAACAAACGCCGGCCTTCGTCGAGATGGCTCAACGCTGCCCGGGCGTATTCAAGAAAGCCTTCACCTTCGGCGGTCAGACGCAAGCTGCGGGTCGAACGGGCGAGCAAGCGGGCACCGAGCTGCTGCTCGATGCGTTTCAACGCGGCGCTCGCCACCGCCGGCGACATGTCCATGCCCCGTGCCGCGGCGGACAGGCTTCCGAGGTCCGCCGCCCGGACAAACAACTGCAAATCATCGAAACGCAGCATCAAGTGCACCGATTATCAAAAAAATATTGAAAGAGACTGCTCTTTTAGCCGGTTTTATCTCCGGGAAAAATAGCCAATCATCTGCCTCATCGAATCTCTTCTATATAAGCGCCCCAGGAATTGCCCATGAAAGCCATTGCCTACTACGCCTCCTTACCGATCAGCGACGAAAACGCCCTGCAAGACATTGAGCTGCCGGAGCCGGTCGCCGGCCCTCGCGATTTGCTGGTGGAAGTCAAAGCCATTTCCGTGAACCCGGTGGACACCAAGGTCCGCCAGAACGTCCAGCCTGAAGGCGGCGCAGCCAAAGTACTGGGCTGGGACGTGGCCGGTGTGGTCAAGGCTGTCGGCAGCGAAGTCACGTTGTTCAAGGCCGGCGACAACGTGTTCTACGCCGGCTCCATCGCCCGTGCGGGCGGTAACAGTGAGCTGCATGTGGTCGATGAGCGCATCGTCGGCCATATGCCGAAAACCCTCGGCTTCGCCGAAGCCGCCGCACTGCCGCTGACCGCCATCACGGCTTGGGAACTGCTGTTTGAACGCCTGCAGATTCGCGAAGGCAAAACCGACGAAGGTCAGCGTTTGCTGATCGTTGGCGCGGCGGGAGGCGTGGGTTCGATTCTGGTGCAACTGGCCAAACAGCTCACCGGTCTGACCGTCATCGGCAGCGCTTCGCGACCGCAAACCCAGGACTGGGTGAAAGCGCTCGGCGCCGATCAGGTGGTCGACCACAGCCAGCCGTTAAGCGAAGCACTCAAGCATGCCGGCATTGATCAGGTGACCCACGTTGCCAGCCTGACCCAGACCGACCAGCACCTGGATCAACTGGTTGAGGCATTGGCGCCCCAAGGCAAACTGGCGCTGATCGACGACCCCAAGTCCCTGGACGTGACCAAGCTCAAACGCAAGAGCCTGTCGTTGCACTGGGAGTTCATGTACACCCGCTCGCTGTTTGAAACCGCCGACATGATCGAACAGCACAACCTGCTCAATCGCGTCGCACGGTTGATTGACGCCGGGACACTGAAAACCACGGTCGGCGAACACTTCGGTACGATCAACGCAACGAACCTGCGCCGAGCCCACGCGCTGCTGGAAAGCGGAAAATCCAAGGGCAAGATTGTGCTGGAAGGGTTCTGAAGCGCTGAAGAAATCGGTCGTGATTTTCATCACTCGCTACGTTTACGCCGTGTGCGACCGGGATGCTCCGGCCACACACGGCTGCGATTCACACGGTCGAAAACTGTGTTTTTTTTCGTTACAAACCGTCAGTCAGACAGTTGATCCTTGTCACGTTGGTGCTCGTATTCAGGACTACAATCGAATCTCCTGCGAGGCAGTCTTTTGCGTGAACGTCTTTTACGAGAGGAGATCAGCTGTGAAGATCCTGATAAAAGAATTGGCAAAATCCCAGTGGCAGGTCCGTCTGGACCAGCATGCAGTCACCTTCCGCAGCGAAGCAGAAGCTCGCGCTTTCACGCGTATTCTTGAAGCACGTATCCACGCCCCTCACCAACTTCCCGCCTTCCACGCACAGCGTGCTGCCGGCTGATTCTTTCTCAAACCTGGGCTTGCGCCAGCGCCCGGGCATTTTGCAAACGCCGGGTGAGCATCGCCACGCTCACCACCAGAATTGCGCACAGGCTGATGACCATGGCCATCGGCATGGCGCTGCCGTCGTGCAACACGCCGACCAGCGCCGCGGCGCCGGCAGCGACGCTGAACTGCAAGCAACCGAGCATCGCCGAAGCGCTCCCGGCGCGGGCGCCCTGCCCGTTCATGGCACACGCCGAGGCGTTCGGGAGGATGCATCCGAGGCTGGAGATACAGATGAACAATGGGATCAGCAGCGGCCACAGGCGTTCGGTGTGCAGGGCGCTGACCGCAAGCAGCGTCAAGCCGGCACCGAGGTAAACCCAAACCGCGCGTGTCAGCAAAAATGCCGGCCCACGTTTGGCCAGCAAACGCGCATTGACCTGCGCCACCAGAATGAACCCCGCCGCATTGATGCCGAACAACCAACCAAAATGCTCAGCCGGGACACCGTAAAGGTCGATGAAGACGAACGGTGAACCCGCGATGTAGGAGAACATTCCGGCAATCGCGATGCCTCCGGTCAGGGCATGGCCGAGGAACACCGAATCAGCCAGTAACCGGCCGTACTGACGCAATGCGCCCGAGAGTGGTTGACGCGGTATATGAGCCGGCAGACTCTCCGGTAATCCGATGGCAACCGCCAGGCCCGCCAATGCACTGAAGCCGCACAAGACAAGAAAGATCGACTGCCAGCCGGTGGTGTTGACCAACAACCCGCCGAGCATCGGTGCGAGGATGGGCGCCAACCCCATCACCAGCATCAGCTGCGAAAAGACCTTCGCCGAACCTACCGCATCACATTTATCGCTGACCACCGCCCGGGAAATCACCATCCCCGCACACCCGCCCAAGGCCTGGACGAATCGCGCAGCGATCAGCCATTCCAGGTTCGGCGCATAAGCGCACGCCAGGGACGCGACCGTGAACAGTACGACACCGGTCAGCAATGGAATGCGTCGCCCGAACCGATCGGCCACCGGGCCATAGGCCAGTTGGCCGATGGACAAGCCGAGGAAGTACGCCGCCAGCGTCATTTGGACGTGTTTTTCGTCCGTACCGAAGGCGAGCGCCATGGCCGGAAAGGCCGGGAGATAGAAATCGATCGCCAGCGGAGCGAAAGCGCTCAAGGCGCCAAGAATCAAAATGGTGCGGAAGTTCATCAGGCATCCAGTGGGGCAGAAGTCAGCAGCTCGACAGTCTAGCCGCGCATGGACGCCTTGAACATTAAGATAGCTCGCTAACTATTAAAAAGATCAAGCCAGCTTGATGCCGTAGCCTTCCTCGCTGATCGCCTCGATGACTTGCTGCGCGGTCAGTGCGCTTTCCACGCCCACTTCTCGGGCATTCAGATCGACGCGCACGCTGGCCGCCGGGTCCTTGGCCTGGACAGCCTGGGTGATGGCCTTGACGCAGTGACCGCAGGACATGCCTTCAACGTTGAACACTTGCATGGAATGACTCCTTTTGATGAGGGTTGCGAGCAGTCTCGAGCTTGCCACCATGGCAAGGTCAAGTTCTGGAGTGATCTGCCGGGCTGGCATTCGGCACCGGGCTCGGCCAAGCTGCGTCCATCTATGACTTGAACTCAGGAGATTCAGCCATGCGCTGGTCAGCTTTCAGCCTGTTTGGCTTACTCAGCCTTTTCGCCGCCGTGCCTTCGGTCAATGCTGCCGGGGAGGATTATGGTGTGCTGATCATTTCCCGCGAGCGACTGGAAGTCGCAACGAGCTGCGAAATCGGCGTGTACATCCAGGACCAGTTGGCAGCGCGTCTGTTCCAGGAGCAAAGCACGTCTTTCAACCTGCCGCCGGGCAATGTGACCTTGCGTCTCAAACTGTTGCCGGGCCAGGCACAGGGTTGCAACCCGGGCATGCTCGCACCGGGCTCTCAGGACATCCAGCTCAGAGCGGGTGATGTGCTGAAGTACCGGATCGCGATGACGCAGGAAGGGATGTACCTGAAGCGCGCCGATCTCGGGTACTGACACACCCCTTGTAGGAACGAGCCTGCTCACGATAGCGGTCTGACACTTACATCCATATTGGATGTGCCGCCGCCATCGCGAGCAAGCTTGCTCCTACAATTGGATCTGCGGTGAATATCAGATTGGTGCTTGACCTTGCCAGCATGGCAAGGTTGATCCTGTGGTCATCTACTACAGGGAGTGCGACCGATGTCCGAATCCACCACGTTCGATCTGCCGATAAACGGCATGACCTGCGCCAGTTGCGCGGGCCGTGTCGAGCGCGCCTTGAGCAACGTCATCGGCGCCAGTGCCGTCAGCGTCAACCTCGCCACTGAACAGGCGCGAGTTCAAGCGCCCACCGGCAGCTTGCCGGCGTTGATGGATGCGGTGGAAAAAGCCGGTTACAGCGTGCCGCAGCACAGTCTGGAATTGAGCATTGACGGCATGACCTGTGCTTCCTGCGTCGGCCGCGTCGAACGTGCGCTGAACAAAGTGCCGGGGGTGAAGAGCGTCAGCGTCAACTTGGCCAACGAACGCGCCCACCTCGAACTGCTCGGCCAGATCGACCCGCAAATCCTGATCGCCGCCGTGACCAAAGCCGGTTACACCGCCAGCGTCCGGGAAGCCGACCACCCACCTGCCGATAACCAACAACAGCGCCTGCACCGCGAGCGTCTGGCCTTGATCATGGCCATCGCCCTCGCGTTGCCACTGGTGCTGCCGATGCTGTTGCAGCCGTTCGGCGTGCACTGGATGCTCCCAGCCTGGGCACAATTCGCCCTGGCCACGCCGGTGCAATTCATCTTCGGCGCACGGTTTTATGTTGCTGCGTGGAAAGCCGTGCGCGCCGGCGCGGGCAACATGGATTTGCTGGTCGCCCTCGGCACCAGCGCCGGTTATGGCTTGAGCGTGTACGAATGGGCCACGGCCACCGACCGTATGCCGCACCTGTATTTCGAAGCCTCGGCGGTGGTGATCGCGTTGGTGCTGCTGGGCAAATACCTGGAAAGTCGCGCCAAGCGCCAGACCGCCAGCGCCATCCGCGCCCTTGAAGCCTTGCGCCCGGAACGGGCGATTCAGGTGATCGATGGCCGCGAGCAGGAAGTCGCCATCAGCGCCTTGCGTCTCAATGATCTGGTGATGGTCAAACCCGGCGAGCGTTTCCCCGTGGACGGCGACGTGATCGAAGGCCAGAGCCATGCCGACGAAGCCTTGATCAGCGGCGAAAGCCTGCCGGTGCCCAAGCAACCCGGCGACAAGGTCACGGGGGGCGCAATCAATGGTGAAGGCCGGTTGCTGGTGCGCACCCAAGCCCTGGGTGCAGAAACCGTGCTGGCGCGGATCATTCGCTTGGTGGAGGACGCACAAGCCGCGAAAGCGCCGATCCAGAAACTGGTGGATAAAGTCAGCCAGGTGTTTGTGCCCACGGTGCTGCTGATTGCCTTGGCAACCCTGATCGGTTGGTGGCTGTACGGTGCACCAATGGAAACCGCGCTGATCAACGCCGTCGCCGTGCTGGTGATCGCCTGCCCTTGCGCCCTCGGGCTGGCCACGCCGACGGCGATCATGGCCGGTACCGGCGTCGCGGCACGCTACGGGATATTGATCAAGGACGCCGAGGCATTGGAGCGCGCCCACGAAGTCAGCGCCGTGGTGTTCGACAAGACCGGCACATTGACCTCGGGCGCACCGCGCATCGCGCATTTGAGTGCGATCGACGGCGACGAAGCGACCCTGTTGCAACTGGCCGGTGCCCTGCAACGCGGTAGCGAGCATCCGCTGGCCAAAGCGGTTCTCGACGCCTGCACCGAACGCGACTTGGGCGTGGCCGATGTCACCGACAGCCAGTCCCTGACCGGGCGCGGCATTGCCGGCACCCTTGAGGGTCGTCGGTTGGCGCTGGGCAATCGACGCCTGTTGCAAGACTGCGAGTTAGAACCAGGCTCTCTAGCTGAATCGGCCACGGCCTGGGAAACCGAAGGCCGGACCTTGTCCTGGCTGATCGAGCAAAGTCCCGAGCCTCGCGTGCTGGGTCTGTTCGCCTTCGGTGACACCCTCAAGCCCGGTGCGCTGCAAGCCGTGCAGCAACTCGCCGTCCGCCACATCAGCAGCCACTTGCTGACCGGTGACAATCGCGGCAGCGCCAACGTGGTCGCCCAGGCGCTGGGCATTAACGATGTGCACGCCGAAGTGCTGCCAGCAGACAAAGCCGCCACGGTTGCAGCGCTGAAGAAAACCGGTGTGGTGGCGATGGTCGGCGACGGCATCAATGATGCTCCGGCCCTGGCTGCCGCCGACATCGGCATCGCCATGGGCGGAGGTACCGACGTGGCCATGCATGCAGCCGGGATCACCCTGATGCGTGGCGATCCGCGCCTGGTGCCGGCCGCGCTGGAGATCAGCCGCAAGACCTACGCGAAGATTCGGCAGAACCTGTTCTGGGCCTTCGTCTATAACCTGATCGGCATTCCACTGGCGGCGTTCGGGTTCCTCAACCCAGTGCTGGCCGGTGCGGCGATGGCATTGTCGAGCGTCAGCGTGGTGAGCAATGCGCTACTGTTGAAAACCTGGAAACCCTCGGATCTGGAGGACAATCGATGAACATCGGCCAAGCGGCCCGCCACAGTGGCCTGAGCGCGAAGATGATCCGTTATTACGAGTCCATCGGATTGCTCAAGGCCGCCCATCGCACCGACAGCGGTTACCGGGTGTATGGCGATGACGACCTGCACACGCTGGCCTTCATCAAGCGCTCACGGGATTTGGGGTTTTCGCTGGAAGAGGTCGGCAAACTGCTGACCCTCTGGCAGGACCGCCAGCGGGCCAGTGCCGATGTGAAAGCGCTGGCGCGTCAGCACATTGATGAGCTGAACCAGAAGATTCGCGAACTGGAGCAATTGCGCGATACATTGCAGGATCTGGTCGAGCATTGTCAGGGCGATCATCGACCGGATTGCCCGATCCTGAAAAACCTGGAGTCGGGTTGCTGTGCTGACGCGGTCCGCGCCTGAATATCGATGCTGGTGTAGGTGGAAGACAAAAAAACCGGCCGAAGCCGGTTTTTTCTTTAGCCGATCACTGCATCCAGGGCGGAGGCGGTTCTTCGGCCTTGTCGGGCGGTGCGTCGTCTGCCGCACGGACCGCTTGCTTGCGTGCTTCATCCAGGCGGGCAGCCTCGATCTCGCGCATGATGCCGCCCACGTCGGCCAGCTCTTCCGGTTCGTCGAACTCACCGGTCAGGACGCTGTTCGGGTGCAAGGTGCCGGCTTCGTACAAGGCCCACATCTCTTTGGCGTACCGGGTCTGCTTCAATTCCGGTGCAAACCGGCCGAAGTAGGACGCCATGTTGCCCACATCCCGTTCCAGCATGCTGAACGCGTGGTTGTTGCCCGCCGCATCCACCGCTTGTGGCAGGTCGATGATCACCGGGCCGGTCGGCGTCAGCAGCACGTTGAACTCGGACAGGTCGCCGTGCACCAGACCGGTACACAACATCAGCACGATCTGCGAAATCAGGAACGCGTGATACTCGCGCGCCTGGTCCGGCTCCAGGACCACGTCGTTCAGACGCGGTGCCGCATCGCCGTATTCGTCGGCCACCAGTTCCATGAGCAGCACGCCTTCAAGGAAGTCGAACGGCTTGGGCACCCGCACACCGGCACCGGCCAGACGGAACAGCGCCGCCACTTCGGCGTTCTGCCAGGCGTCTTCGGTTTCCTTGCGGCCAAACTTCGAGCCCTTGGCCATCGCACGAGCCTGACGGCTGTTGCGCACCTTGCGGCCTTCCTGATACTCGGCCGCCTGACGGAAACTGCGTTTATTCGCCTCCTTGTAAACCTTGGCGCAACGTAACTCGTTGCCGCAGCGCACCACATAAACAGCTGCTTCTTTACCACTCATGAGTGGGCGCAGCACCTCGTCGACCAGACCGTCCTCGATCAGGGGTTCAATGCGTTTTGGAGTCTTCATCAGCTTTTATTGTGGGTCCTTTATTACCAAACACGCGAAAGTCATTCGTTATACGGCAATCCAGTCACGGGTGGGAGGGGGTGCCGACCTATGAACACTGCCAGGAACAACAAGAAGCACACAATGTGCCGGGTTGATCACGCAATCCCGACGTTCATCGTGACGCCAAAGATCATAGCCGAGCCGGCATGAGGTGTTGTGCAGAGCCTGCGGGGGCATGTGTGACAGAAGCTGACATCCGGGCTCATCCCCTTCGCAGGATATTTCTCTCAAATCACCTTTCGACGATGGCGGTCACGCCCTGCCCTCCCGCCGCACAAATCGAAATCAACCCGCGCCCCTTGCCCGCCGCATCCAGCAACTTCGCCAGATTGGCCACGATGCGCCCGCCGGTTGCCGCAAACGGATGCCCCGCCGCCAACGAGCTGCCCTTGACGTTGAGCCGGCGGCGGTCGATCGATCCGAGTGCGGCGTCGAGGCCGAGGCGGGTTTTGCAGTAGTCGGGGTCCTCCCAGGCTTTCAAGGTGCATAACACTTGCGCGGCAAAGGCTTCGTGGATTTCGTAGTAATCGAAGTCTTGCAAGGTCAGGCCGTTGCGCGCCAGCAAGCGCGGGACCGCATAGACCGGCGCCATCAGCAAACCTTCGGCTCCGTTGACGAAATCCACCGCCGCTGCTTCGCCGTCGCGCAGGTACGCGAGAATCGGCAAGCCACGCGCCTTGGCCCATTCCTCGCTGCCCAGCAGCACCAGCGATGCGCCATCGGTCAGCGGCGTCGAGTTGCCCGCCGTCAGCGTGCCCTTGGCGCTTTTCTCGTAGGCCGGTTTAAGCGAGGCAAGTTTTTCCAGCGTCGAATCCGCACGCAGGTTGTTGTCGCGGGTGAGGCCGAGGAACGGTGTCATCAAATCGTTGTGCCAACCTTCGGCATAGGACGCCGCCAACTTCTGATGGCTCTCCAGTGCCAGTTGATCCTGGGCTTCACGGGGGATGTTCCAGGTCTGAGCCATCAATTCACAATGCTCGCCCATGGACAGACCGGTGCGCGGTTCGCCGTTGCGCGGGAATTCGGGGATCAGGTGTTTAGGGCGCAATTGCAGGAAGGTCTTCAGTTTGTCGCCGGTGGTCTTGGCGCGATTGGCTTGCAGCAGAATCCTGCGCAGCCCTTCACTGACACTGATCGGCGCATCGGAGGTGGTGTCGACGCCACCGGCAATGCCGCACTCGATCTGGCCCAAGGCAATCTTGTTCGCCACCAGCAACGCCGCTTCCAGCCCGGTGCCGCAGGCCTGCTGAATGTCATACGCTGGGGTGGCTGGCGACAACCGCGAACCGAGCACGCATTCGCGCGTCAGGTTCATGTCCCGTGACAATTTGAGCACCGCGCCGGCGACCACTTCGCCAACGCGCTGGCCATGCAGGTTGTAGCGTTCGATCAGGCCTTCGAGGGCGGAGGTGAGCATCGACTGATTGCTGGCCGTGGCGTATTGGCCGTTGGAGCGAGCGAAGGGAATGCGGTTACCGCCAATGATCGCGACGCGACGCAACTGAGTCATGAAAAGCTCCTGATGAAAAATCAAAATCCTACAATGATCAAGCGTAGGCCTTATCTCGCGGATCGAACGACTGATCGCCGTTGATGGTCCACACTTTGAACCCCAGCCACTGGAGCGTGTTCCATGTCCGACCGCTATATCGACTTCGCCAATTCGTCCATCGGCCATCGTCTGGTCGGCGCCCTGGGGCTGCCTTCACCCACGCGGCTGGAGCGCTGGCAAGCGGGCCGGTTGCGTCCGGTGGAAGGAGCGTTGCTGATCGGTGGCGGCCCGCTGACAGAAAAAATCAGCTCACTCGCCCACCGCCTGACCGATGCGATCTACAGCTACGGCACCGAGCCTTCGATGGCGACAGCATGGATTCCCGGCCACGGGCCGAAACTCAAAGCCGTGGTGTTCGACGCCAGTGACCTGGTGCACACCGACCAGCTCAAACAGCTGCGCGAATTCTTCCAGCCGCTGATGAAAAACCTCGATCAATGTGCGCATCTCGTGCTGCTCGGGCGGGCACCGGAAACTCTGAGCGATCCGTTCGCCGCCAGTGCGCAACGTGCGTTGGAAGGCTTCAGCCGTTCGTTGGCCAAGGAGTTGCGCAGCGGCAGCACGTTGCAATTGATTTACGTTGGCGAGGGTGCTGAAGACCAACTCGAAGGCCCGTTGCGGTTTTTCCTCTCGCCCAAAAGTGCCTTCGTGTCCGGGCAGGTCATTCGCCTGGCACCGTGCGCCACTCAAGTGACGGACTGGACGCGTCCGCTCGCCGGGCGCAAAGCCTTGATCACCGGGGCAGCGCGAGGCATTGGCGCTTCGATTGCCGAAACCCTGGCCCGTGACGGCGCCGACGTCATCCTGCTCGACGTACCACCGGCCAAGACCGATCTCGAAGCCCTCGCCGCCCGTCTCGGTGGCCGCAGCATTACCCTGGATATCTGCGCCGAAGACGCCGCTGCACAGTTGATCGAACAGTTGCCCGACGGCGTCGACATCGTGGTGCACAACGCGGGCATCACCCGGGATAAAACCCTGGCCAACATGACCCCGGAATTCTGGGACGCGGTGCTCGCGGTCAACCTCAAGGCTCCGCAAGTGCTGACCAAGGCCCTGCTCGACAACGGCACCTTGCACGACAATGGCCGGGTGATTCTGCTGGCCTCCATCAGCGGCATCGCCGGCAATCGCGGGCAAACCAATTACGCGGCGAGCAAGGCCGGGTTGATGGGTCTTGCGCAGGCGTGGGCGCCGCTGCTTCAAGAGCGCGGTATCAGCATCAACGCGGTGGCTCCGGGCTTCATCGAAACGCAAATGACCGCACACATTCCGTTCGGCCTGCGTGAAGCCGGGCGGCGCATGAGCTCACTCGGTCAGGGTGGCCTGCCGCAAGACGTCGCCGAAGCCGTTGCCTGGCTCGCGCAACCGGGTACCGGCGCGTTCACCGGTCAAGCGCTGCGGGTTTGCGGACAAAGTGTTCTGGGGGCATAGAGATGATCACCGACTGGCACACGCTCAACCACGAACCCAGCCTTCCGGGCCTGTATGCGCGGGCAGCGACACGCCGCAAAATCACCGGCACCACCCCGCCCCGCTCGGGTTTGCGCTGTTGGCTGAATGTCGACCCCAAGCGACTGGAGGCCTATCGCAAGGTCTGCGGTTTTGTCGACAACGGTCTGCTGCCACCGACGTATCCGCACATTCTCGGCTTCGCGTTGCAGATGCAATTGCTCACCGCCAGAGAGTTTCCGTTCCCGCTGCTGGGGCTGATTCACTTGAGCAATCGCATCCAGGTGTTTCGCCCCATGGGCGGAGTGAGCCGAGTGCGAGTCAGCGTGCAAGTGCACAACCTGCAACCCCACGCCAAGGGCGCGACGTTCGATCTGGTCACTACCCTGGACGATCAGTTGGGGTCGCTGTGGGAAGAACAAAGTCAGATGCTCTGTCGCGGCGTCAAACTCGACGGCGAGCCGGTCGATAAGGTGTTGGCATCGACCCTGGCAATGACCGAAATTGCACGCTGGACAGCGCCCTCGGACATTGGGCGGCAGTACGCCAAAGTGTCCGGCGACTACAACCCGATTCACCTGAGTGCGGCCAGCGCCAAACTCTTTGGTTTCCCGACCGCCATTGCTCATGGCTTATGGAACAAGGCGCGCACCTTGGCGGCGCTCGCCGAGTATCTGCCGGCGGCGAACATCGAAATCGCCATGCAGTTCAGGAAACCGGTGCGCCTGCCCAGCGAAGTGACATTGATGGCCAGCGCGCCGGGATCGAGCGGGGACTTGCAGTTGCTGGGCGCCGGGGATCTGGAACACATGGTCGGGCATTGGCGCCCGGTTGCCTGACAAAGACGAGGGTCTTGATGCGGCAGTAGATGGTTAATTGTGAATATATAACTTAAGTTTTTACGGCTTCATCACCGCATCATTACGCCGCGCCGCGCCGCGCCCTGCACTCCCTTGATTTATAAGAAGTTTCCCGGCACAAGAATACAAATACCCCCTCCAACGAACTAATCCTAAAGAAATGCCATCACGCCGATATCAAACGGGTTAATACCAAGTTGAGAATGGCGCTGCGCAGCCCTTGCGATTGTTATGTGAACAACGGACGAAGGCATTGTCGGCAATAGAACCGGCGAGCCTTCGTAGACAACTACGTTGTGTCAGGTGCAAGGAATCTCGCTCATGAACAATCAAGTGTGGTGCAAATCGGCAATCGCATTAGCGCTCATCCTCTCGCTCGGCCTCAGCGGTTGCAGCAGTGGCGGTGGCGGTCATCACAGCAGTTCCGGCGGTTCCGACGATACTGCCGCAGCAGACGGGACGGGCGGCACTGGTGATACGGCCGGCACCGGCGGAACGGGTGGCACGGCAGGCACTGGCGGAACCGGTGGCACCGGCGATACGGCTGGCACAGGCGGCACAGGCACTGGCGGCACCGGTGGTACTGGTGGTTCTGGCGGTACTGGCGGCACTACTGACCCGACGAATCCCACCAACCCTACAAATCCAACAAATCCAACCAATCCCGTGGTGCCCTCTCTGGTGACCACGACGCTGCTACAGGACGTCGGTAAAACCGTCAGTGGCGTGGGCGACGGCGTAGGCCAGGCCGGCGACTCGCTGAGCGGTGTTCCAGTGGCGGGTGGCGTCGTGCAAAGCGTGATCAATACCACCGGCAATGTCGTCACTACGCTCGGTGACGGTGTGACCAATGGCATCGGAAAACTCAGCACCAACCCTGACGGCCTCAGCGTTACCACTTCGGCAGTGGGCGGTGTGGTGCAGGATGTCGGCAACGGTGTTTCGGATCTCAGCGGCAAATTGGCCACGACCACCAACAGCATTCCGGTCGTCGGTGGCGTGGTGACCAAAGTGGCCCCCGTGCTGGATGGCCTCGGCGAAAAAGTCACCATGCTCGGCGACACGCTGAGCCTTGCAACCACCACCGGCCCTCTGGGCTCGGTCACAGAGCAATTGGGCAGCAAACTGGTGCCGGTGATTGCCCTGGCAGAGTCCACCACCAACAAGATCGGTGACAGCACCGGCCTCGGTGCGCCATTGAACGGCATCATCGGCAAAGTCGGCACCACGGTCGACGGTCTCGGCACCCGCGTCACGACGGTCGGCGAGGGCAACGCACTGACCAACACGGTCGGTGGCGCATTGAGCAACACCGGAACAACTCTCGGCACGTCGGGTGGTCTGCTCACCAGCGGCACAAGTTCTGGCGGCGGCTTGGGCGGCACGGGTCTGCTGGAAACGGTGGGCGGCGCCGTGGTGAATGTCAGCAGTGGCCTGAACGCGGGTAACACTAACGGCGTCATCAGCTCGGCAGGCGTGACCGGTGCTACCGGCGGCAATCTTGTTGCGACAATCGGCGGTGCGCTGGGTGGCTCGGGCGTTGCCAATACCGCTCCAACAGCACCACTGGGCACGCTGGGCGTGACCGTCGGTGCCGCGATCAATCCGGTGACCGCCACCGTTACGAACGTGACCCAAAACGTCGGCGCCGCCACCGGGCTCGGTACTCCCCTGGCCGGGTTGACCACTCAAACCGGTGGTGCCGTCGCCAGCCTCGGCGGGGCGATCGCCGGCAGCACGACCAACCCGGTCGTCACAGCGGTCGGCAACACCGTCACCACCGTAGGCGGCACAGTCGCAGCCGTTGGTGGGCTGGTGACGGGTACCACGAGCGGCACCTCTACAACCGGTGGCGTCGGCGGCGTACTCGGCGGCTTGACCGGAGCCTTGGGTGGCGCGTTGGGCGGCAACAATCGCTGAATTGCACCTGGCCGTTCGACGGCCGCACCTACAGCGCCTACGCTTGGTTGATGGCGCAAGATTCTCATCGATCTTGCGCCTTTTCTTTGGATCACAAAGATCCAGACGCTGCTGTTGTTCGAACACGGAGTGTCCTATGCGCGTCACCACGTCCTTGCTGTTGCTGACTCTGAGTTCCACTGCTCTCGCCGAAACCCTCCCCAGTTTTCTCAACACCAACGAAACCCTTCGCAACCTGCCCGCACCCAACCTGCCCGCCGACGCTTACCGTCCGAGTGCCGCACCGCTGCAAGTGCCAGAACCCGGTGCCACCCAGACCCAACCGTTGCTGATGGGCACAAAAATCAACCTCAAGACCGTGCAGATCGAAGGCGGGACGATTTATCCCCTGAGCGAACTCGCCGCGCTCTACCAACCCTTGATCGGCCATGAAACCAGCCTCGCCGATCTGATCGAAGCCACCCGCAGCATCACCCGTCGATATCAACAGGACGGTTACCTGCTGTCCTACGCTTTCCTGCCGCAACAGACCTTCGACAATGGCGTGGCGCGCGTGGTGTTGGTGGAGGGTTACATCAAGGATTACCAACTGCAGGGCGACGTCGGACGGGTCAAAGGCCTGCTCGACAAACTGGTGGCCAAACTCCAGGCCGAACGTCCTCTGACCCGCAAGACTTTCGAGCGCTACACCACGCTGATGAGCCGCATTCCTGGCGTCACCTTGCAGGCCCAAGTGCCACCGCCAGGCACCACCGATGGCGCCGCCTACCTTGAGGCCCAGGCCAGCCGAAAACCCTTCACCAGTACCTTGAGCACCACCGAAACCAATCGCAACAGCCTCCAGGCCTTGCTCGGGGTGAGCAGTAATTCCCAGACGTCCATGGGTGAACAGGTCACGCTGAGCGGCCTGTTCCCCCCGGGTGACGATCACGAACATTACTACCGCCTGGACTACAACCAGTTCCTCAATACCGAGGGCACCCAACTGGCCCTGTCCGCCTCACGCTATCGCGCCGACCCCGGCACCAATGTGCAACTGGACAACGGCTTGCAGCTTAAGCCGCATCGGGAAAACGACCGTTACTCCGTCGGCTTCAACCATCCGTTGATGGCCTCGCCCAATGAACTGCTCAACGCCGGTGCACGTCTGTACGCCGTCAACGACAAAACCGAATACGCCGTCGTCGGCTATCCGTTGAGCTTCGAAGAACGCACCGACGTCCGCGCCCTCGCCGCTGAAAGCGACTGGCGCAAGGCCAATGAAAAACAACTGCGCATCCTCAGTGGCGGGTTGTATCAAGGCATCGACGGCATGGGCGCCGAAACCAACAGCAGCGCCTACGACCTGGACTTTTTTCGCCTGCGGTTATCGGGCGTGCAGAGCGACAAATTCTTCGAAAACTGGCAAGGCGTGATGTCGGCGGCGCTGTACTGGAGCGACGACAGCCTCCCCGACAGCGAGCGCGCAGTGTTCGGCGGGCAGAACTTCGGTCGCGGCTACCCTGACGATCAAGCCTCCGGCGACAAAGGATGGGGCGCGGCTTACGAAGTGAACTACAGCTTTCATCGGGAGGGGAGCTGGGTACGCATTCTGCAACCCTATGGCGTGCTCGACCGTGCCAAGACCTGGTTCAACGAATTGCCGGTCAAGAGCAACGACATGTCATCGGTCGCCGTGGGTTTGAGATTTGGCGATGCCAAGTACTACAACGTCTCCCTGGAAGCCGCCAAGCCGATGTCCGATGAAGCGCTGGACACCTTCAACCGTCGGCCGCGATACAGCATCAGTTTCAGTTACCAGTTGTAGGAATGGGGGAGTGGCATCCGGATGATCGGGTGCCAGTCATACCGCCATCGCTGGCAAGCCAGCTCCTACAGTTTTTGCGTCGAACACAAAGTATTCGAACGGCACCAAACCTGTGGGGGCCAGCTTGCTCGCGATGAGGCCGGTGCATCCAACATTGATGTTGGCTGACAGACCGCTATCGCTGGCAAGCCAGCTCCTACAGTGTTTGCGTCGGACATGAATGATTCGAACGGCACCAAATCTGTGGGGGCCAGCTTGCTCGCGATGAGGCCGGTGCATCCAACATCGATGTTGACTGACAGACCGCTATCGCTGGCAAGCCAGCGCCTACAGTGTTTGCGTCGGACATGAATGATTCGAACGGCACCAAGCCTGTAGGACAAGCTTGCTCGCGATGAGGCCGGTGCATCCAACATCGATGTTGGATGTATCGGCACTCCGGGCGTTTGCCATAAGGGACTCGCCGTAAGGGCGAAACCATAAGCCGCCATTACTGCGAAACGGATAGTTACTCAATCAACCAGGAGCATGGTCGGCCCAGAGGCCGCCAAGTCACCCCTTGACCAAATACATCTGCGGCTGAGGAAACAAATTGTTCAGCGTCTCCAACAACCGCACGTGATAAATCGGCTTGCGAAACAAATCGAGTACCTGCAACCGAAGCAAGTCACTGACATCCTCCATACCCGCATGCCCGGACATCACAATCACCGGCAAATGCTCACGCGACGTATGCTCGCGCAGCCGCTTGATCAACGACATGCCACTCTCCTCCGGCATGCGCAGGTCCGTGATGACCAGCGCAATATCCGGATGACGCGTCAAATGCTGCAACGCAATCTTGACCGATGTCGCCGTGTAGCAATTGAACCCTTCACCCTCCAGCAACTCCGCCAACTCAAGCAATGCATCCTCTTCGTCATCGACCAGAAGAAGCTGCTGGCGTGGCTGAGCGAGCGCATTCATAAGGCAATACCTGCAATGGACTAAGCACTGACGTTAGGATCCGGCAAATTATCGTCTTAGCCAAGATTCACTCGGGGGCAGCGGCTTTGCGACCCAGTGCCGTTCCGATCTGACCGAATATAGTCTTGATGTCGTCCCCCAGGTCGCTACTGAGCCCAGCAATCACCACCGCAACCATCGCTGCCACAATCGCATATTCAATACCCGAAGCACCCTCGGTATCCCTCACCAGTCTCCTGTAACTGAAGAAAACGATTTCCAATTTGACCTTCTGAACCAGTGTGGAAATAGACATAACGTTCTCCTGGACGACGACGGGTGTTGCACGGACGCAACATGATTCCCCAGTGCCAGCATCAGCATTGTCGGCATTACCCACCCCAACAACTGTAAATACGCATTAATACAAAAGTATTAGTCGGTTCGTTGACGTCATAAAACAGTGTCATTTCATCGGGCATCGCTGTTTGGAGGCTTATTTTTTCCTCTCAGTAATGGCATTTCGCTCTACCTGCGCTACGGTCAAATAGCGAAATAGTTCAATGTTCATAGCTGCCTGATTGCGAAGTTTTCTCGTTAGATAGAACGAGTTCTGTAGCAGCAGGAAAGGGAGAGCCGTCATGAACAGCCGTATTACCCTGGGTCTCGCCGGTTTGTTTTTGATCGGCGCCATCATTGCCGGATATTGGGGCGTCTCATTGAGCCGCCAACCGGCCCCCGAACCCGTTGTCCAGGTCACCGACACCCCACCGGTTATCGCCACTCAGGCGTCGATGCCTGCGGATGATCTCACTCGACATCCGGTGGTCGTGCTGGTCAACAATGTCGCGGCCTTTGTGCCGATCACCGCCGCCGACGTGACCGTGGAAAAACTGCGCACGGTGCCGGCCGGCAGCCTGACCCGCCTTGACCAGGTGATCGGACGCACGCCATGGCGAGCCCTCAGCGCCGGCACCTGGCTCAACGACGCCAGTTTCGAAGCCGGCAGCCAACTGTCACGCATGATCCGCATCGATGAGCGTGCCCTGGCGGTCGCCGTGGACGAAGTGATCAATGTCGGCGGGCAACTGACGCCCGGCGACTATGTCGATGTGCTGCTGTTTCTGCGTAAAGACACCCTCAACCTTCAACCGTCGTCGCAGCTTGTGATACCGGCCTTGCGGGTGCTCGGCGTGGGCGAACAAATGGGGTTGACCAACGACGGCCAGCCTTCCAGTCCGACGGCCAACCAAGACGAAAAACTCAAGCAAGACCAGAAGCGCGCCGCGGCCCGGACCGTGTTGCTCGCCGTCCCCGAACAACTGGTGAGCCGCCTGATGCTCGCAGCCCAGGTCGGGGTGTTGCGCCTGGCGGTCCGCAGTGCCGATGAACAACGCCTGGCCCGCTACTGGGCCGGTGAGCGTGTTTCGGCAACCACGCTGGCCAATGCCAACCGCGAACTCCTGCAATTCAGCCAACTGGCCATGACCGCTCCTCCCCCGAAATCTGCCCCGGTCAGCAATGGCAACGCACCGCGCAAGCCCAGTGTGGAAGTCATTCGTGGCAACGAAATCACCCAACAGACCCCCTGAGCCGAGCAAGGACGCCTTTCCATGCGCAGACGCTCTACGCCGTTGTTCAACCGCCTCGAAAACGGCGACATCGATAAACGCAGTGGGTTATCGCAATGAGCCAGAACCTGAATCAGACCTTCCTCGCAATCACGCGTAACAACACCGACCTCGAATGGCTGCAAGGCGCCCTCGCGCCTTTGGGTCAAGTGGTCAGCGCCGGTGGCGGCAGCCTCGATGAACTGCTCGCGCTGGTCGACGTGACCTTCGCCAGCCTGGTGTTCGTCGGCCTGGACCGCGACCATGTGGTGGCCCAAAGCGCATTGATCGAGGGCGCGCTGGAAGCCAAGCCGATGCTGGCGATCGTCGCGCTCGGTGACGGCATGGACAACCAGCTTGTGCTCAATGCCATGCGTGCCGGTGCCCGGGATTTTGTCGCCTATGGCTCGCGCTCCAGCGAGGTCGCGGGCCTGGTACGGCGCCTGAGCAAACGTCTGCCGCAAGTGACGCCGAACACGCACCTGGGCGGCCTGACCGTCCTCTATGGCGTACAGAGCAACGCCGACGGTGCCTTGCTCGCGACCCACATGGCGCAAGTGGTGCAGAAGAGCGGACAACACACGCTGCTGCTTGATCTGGGCTTGCCCCGAGGCGACAGCCTGGCCCTGCTCGGTCTGGAGAGTTCGTTTCACTTCGGCGATGCGTTACGCCACTTGCGACGCCTCGATGCCACGCTGATCGACAGCGCGTTCACCAGTTGCGAAGCCGGGCTGCGCATTCTCGCCTATGCCAGCAGCGATGAACCACTGGAGCACACCAGCGCCGCCGAGTTGTATATGTTGCTCAGCGCCCTGCGCCAACACTTCCAGCACATCGTCGTGAACCTCACCGGTCAGCCGGACAGCGAAGCGCTGCGCACCTTCGTCAGCCATTGCGACAAGCTGCTGTGGTACACCGATCAGAACGTGCTCGACTGTCGCCGCAACCTCGCCGTGCTCAACGCATGGCGTGAAAAAGGCATGAAGCTCGATCACGCCAGGCTGTTGATCGACCGCTACCTGCGCAACGTCGCGCCCGACTCCGAAACCCTCGGCAAAACCTTCGATCTGGAAATCATCGCCACGCTCGCCTACAGCCCGGAGGTCCGCCTCAACGCCAAGAACCAGGGCGTGACGCTGTTCGAACTGGCGCCTCGCGAAGGCCTCACCCAAAGCCTGCGCGCCCTCGGCGAACGCCTGGCCAAACGCTCCGAAGGCCTGGCCAAACCCAAGGCCGGTTGGTTCGACCGCTTGCGAGGTGTGCAATGAGCAGCGAAAAACTTTTCGGCGCCACGCAACGCGCCGCCATTGGCAACACTGACCATGACGGCCTGAAACTGGTCTTGCACCGCTACATCATCGACGCCATCGAAGAGTCCGGCAAAAACCTGCTGGAAGGCTCGCGGCAAGTGCTATCGCAATTTGTGATCGACAAAGTGGCCGAGTACATCGCGCGTCTGCACCTGGCCATTTCCCGCTATGAAATGGAGCGCCTGGCCGAAGAGATCGTCGACGAACTCACCGGTTTCGGACCGCTGGAAGTGTTGCTGCGTGACACGGCGGTGACCGAGATTCTGGTCAACGGCCCCCATCGGGTGTTCGTTGAACGCGAGGGCGTGCTGCACCTGAGCGACTTGCGTTTCATCGACTCGCACCACGTTGAACGCGTCATGCAACGGATTCTCGCGCCATTGGGGCGACGGCTCGACGAGTCCTCGCCGATGGTCGATGCGCGCCTGCCCGATGGCAGCCGGGTCAACGCGATCATTCCGCCGATTGCCCTCGATGGCCCGTGCCTGTCGATCCGGAAGTTTCGCCAGGACATGCTCAAAAGCACCGACCTGATGGCCATGCAAACCATCGATCAGGCGATTTACGATTTCATTCAGGAAGCCGTGGGCAAGCGCTGCAATATTCTGATCAGCGGCGGCACCGGCACCGGCAAGACCACGCTGCTGAACATTCTCAGTCAACTGATCAACCCCAATGAACGACTGGTGACCATCGAAGACGTCGCCGAGTTGCAACTCGGCCACCCGCACGTCGTGCGCCTGGAAACCCGTCCGCCGAATGCCGAGGGCCATGGCGAGGTGAAATCCAGCGACTTGATTCGCAACGCCCTGCGGATGCGCCCGGACCGGATCATCCTCGGCGAGATTCGTGGTGTCGAAGTGGTCGACGTCCTCACGGCCATGAACACCGGCCACGACGGTTCCATGAGCACCGTGCACGCCAACAACGCACAGGACGCGTTGCTGCGCCTGGAAACCCTGGTCGGCCTGACTGGCCGCACCATCGCCGAACGCACCCTGCGACAAATGATCTGCGCGGCACTGGACGTCGTCATCCAGCTGACGCGCTTGCCCGACGGCCGCCGCTGCGTCAGCGAAGTGGTCGAGGTGATTGGCGTGCGCGATGACGTGTATGTCACCAACACACTGTTCCGTTTCGACCGTCGTACCGGTTTTGGCTTTTTGCGCGAAGCGGTCAACCCCGCCGGCGACAAATTGCGCCGCGAAACGACGCTCGCCCCTTCGGCGTATTGAGGCCTCGACATGCTCAGACCCGCGCTGCTGATCCTTGTTTGTCTGATCCTGTTCGGGCTGTCGCTGCGCTTTCTCTATAGCGGGCTGCGCCAGAACGGCACCGAGCGAATTCTTGGCCGTCTGAGCCAGGGGCAACCGCAACGGATGCTGCCGAAATCATCCTGGAGCGGCCTCGAACGCGCGTTCCTGCGCGCAGGGCTCGGGCGCCCCACCGAACGGCTGGGCCTGTGGATTTCGTTATGGGCGTTGGGCGTGCTGATGGGGTTTGTCGTGTCGGGCTGGCTCGGCGCGTTGGTGTTGCTGGTGATGCCCCCGGTGATCGTGCGGCTGTTTGTCAGTTGGCGTTATCAGCGTCGCCTCACACGCATGATTGAACAACTGCCGACCTTGCTCGATCACGCCGTGCGCAGCCTGAAATCCGGCCGGACACTGTCCGATGCCGTGCTGGGCGCCATCGACACCGCCGCAGACCCGCTCAAAGATGCCATGGGCCGGGTTCAGCGCAACGTGCAGTTAGGCGTTGGCCTGGCCGAGGCCACTTCGGACTTTGCCGAACTGTACGAGAAAGATGAGCTGCGTCTGTTCGCACTCGGTTTGAAGGTCAATCACCGTTACGGCGGCAATGCCAGCGAGTTGCTGGAAAACCTGATCAAGATGATCCGCGAGCGGGAGCAGGCGGCGCGTCAATTGCGCGCAATGACCGGTGAAACCCGCATCACTGCGTTGGTTCTGGCGCTGCTGCCGGTCAGCGTTGCAGCTTACTTTCTGGCCACCAACCCGACCTATCTTCAGAGCATGTGGAGGGACAGTTCCGGGCAAATGATGCTGGTGAGCGCGTTCGCTCTGCAGGTGGTCGGTTGCTTTGCGCTGTGGCGCATGATGCGCACCCTATGAAGATCTCATTACTGATCTGCGCGCTGCTGTTTCTCGGGGCGGGTCTGTTGTTGCTGCACAATTTGCTGGAACAACGACGCCGAGCGCGCCAGGTGACCCTGCGACTGGATGGCAAGTTGTCTGGCGACAACCGTTTCAACCAATGGCTGCAAATGCTGGGCGCCAGCCGTCTCGGGCAACTGTCGGTCAAAATGGACAACGAAACCCTGACGCTGCTCAACCGTCTGGGGTGGCGCAGCGCCCGCCAGCGTTCACTGTTCGCCGCGCTGCAAGTGGGCGTGCCCTTGCTGGCGTTGGTTTTGTGCTTGCTCGGCCAGGAGCTGTTTTACCCGACGGTAAAAAACCACTGGGTGGCCCCGATCATCGCCATCGGCTTCGGTTATCTACTGCCAAAACGCTTTCTGGCTGCCGCAGCACAACGTCGACAACAACAGCTCGTCGTCGAGACTTCAACCTTCATTACGCTGCTGCGCATCCTGTTCGAATCGGGCATGGCGGTGGAACAATCCCTGCGCGTCCTGAGCCAGGAAGGCAAGCAACTGCTGCCCGCCCTGACCCATGAACTGCGTCTGGTGCTGGCGCGGGTAGACTCCGGCCTGGAACTGGGCGAAGAACTGAACAAGTCCAGCCACTTGTTGGCGGTCCAGGAGTTCACTGACACCTGCGTGATCTTGCAACAGCTGATCTACCAGGGCGGTGGCGCGATGAAATCCCTGCTGGCACTCAAACAGTTACTCGATGACCGCCGCCTGACACGCCTGCAGGAATACATCTCCAAAATGTCCGCCAAAATGTCCATCGTGATGATGGTGTTTCTCTTCCCGGCGTTGTTGATCGTACTGGCAGGCCCGGGCTTTACCGCATTGAGCCGGGCGTTTGCTCATTAGAGAGCGCCGTTTTTGGAACAAGATGGTGGGTCAGGGACTTTTTGCTACTCGCCGATTTTGTGTACACCTCAAAAACAGTGTAGGAGCGAGCCTGCTCGCGATGGTCGTTAACGATGACGCGTACTTTCTGGATGTTCGCGGTGCGTTTGAGTCCATCGCGAGCAGGCTCGCTCCTACAATTGGACCGCGTGCAGCAGCAAGATCAGGTTGGTTGGCAGGCCGTCATCGCTGGCAAGCCAGCTCCTACAATTGATCTGCGTACACCCGCGCTTCTCACCACTCACCAGGCCGAGCGTTAGCTCGCCTTTCGCTTTTGATCCACCCGCCCCCTCGGGAGGCTGAGTGGAGGTGTTTATCCGGGGATTGGCGCGCAGCGCCGTTCGACGCAGTCGAACTCATTGCATGTAGGTCGAAGCGAAGCCGACCGGAGGGCAATGCCCCCGGATGAATGCCGGAGCGAAGGAACGCCGAGCCTCAGCGAGGGGCCGTACGTAAGGGGCGAGACCTTTTGGTTACTTTTGGGGCGTTTGCCAAAAGTGACTCGCCGTAAGGGCGAAACCGCCAGCCGCCGTTACCGCAAAAACGGATATGTACTCAATCAACCAACAGCCTGGTCGGCCCAGAGGCCGCCAAGGATCAATGCGCCGTAACCCGCTGCCGCAACCCGGAATTACTGGGCGACAACGCCAACGCCAACTGCGTCCGGTTATGCATATGCGTCAACCGCAAAACCTGCGACACATACAACTTCACCGTGTTCTCGGTAATCCCCAACTCACAGGCCACCTGATAATTGGTATTCCCCTTGCCCACCAACCGGGCCACATCCAGTTGCCGCGGCGACAGCTGATTGAAAATCGCCGGCATCTCGACCGAGTCAGTCTCCATAACACCCTGGTCATGTCGGTCTACCGATTGCGGGCCGCGTCGCACCTTGTCCAGGTCCTGATACAGATCATCGATCGACTCGGACAAGTACTGAAGCTTCTGATTCAAGTGACCCAATTGCTGGTTCTTGTGCTTTTCCTGCAAGACCATTTCCTGACGCTGCAACCCTTCGAGCAGCTCATCCAGATCAATCGGCTTCTGGTAATAGTCGGCAATCCCGGCGCGCAACGCCTTGATCACGTCCTGCTTGTCGGCGCAGCCGGTGAGCATGATCGCTTCGAATGCACGATGCTTGCCCGACAGTCGTTGCAACTCCTCCACCAGCTGGATCCCGTCCATGCCAGGCATGTGCAGATCGCACAGCACCAGACCGATATCGAGGTCCTCCTTGAAACGCTCGATGGCCTGATGGCCGGACTCGCAAGGAACACAGCGGTAACCTTTGCTCTCCAGAAATTCACACAGTTCTTCAACGATCATTAGCGCATCGTCGACCACAAGGACTTTTACTGCCGAAGTAAACTTGTTCACGTGCAACTCCCTGTGAGGCCAAACATTGACCCGTCTTCACTGACAGCCACAGGCTGTACAACTACTGACTGAAAAATAGACTTAGT
The DNA here is from genome assembly GCF_900187435.1 of Pseudomonas sp. Irchel s3b5. Taxonomy (NCBI): domain Bacteria; kingdom Pseudomonadati; phylum Pseudomonadota; class Gammaproteobacteria; order Pseudomonadales; family Pseudomonadaceae; genus Pseudomonas; species Pseudomonas sp. Irchel s3b5. Next base: position 121,793 of record NZ_FYDY01000011.1, on the reverse strand, counting down.
TTCCGGCGATGTACATACGAGTCATCTCTAATGGAACCACGCGAACGTCAGCATCAGGCCCACTAACACAAAGGGCGCAAATGGCTGCTTCTTTGACATTCCCGGTGCCAGGTAAAGAAGATGGCTTCTAAGCCCTTGACTCATATGAAGCCAGACTCTTGGCGCCAGCAGCAGCCAAAAAACACTGGCCAATCCGGCGCCGATAAACGTGCCCAATACATGTGTACCGTCCGTCGCAAGACCCAGTGCAGCCATCAGTTTTACGTCGCCGGCGCCCAAACGCCCCAGGGCATAGCCCGGCAAGGTGAACGCCAGCGCCAACAACAATGCCCAGCCACCCTGCTCTGCACCGGCCCCCAGCCAGGTTGTGCCGCTCCACAACAAATAAGCCAACGCCAACATCCCGGCCCCCAGGGTCAAGCTGTTGGCGATGTGACGTTCCCGAGCATCCTGTGCTGCGCAGAGCGCCAGCCAGATCAGTAGGACAACACTCTGCATCTGCTAATAAACGTCCGTTTTGGCTGAATGATTCTATGATGATATTACCTAGTGATGGTCAGGGTAGACGCACTCATGAGAAACAGCCTCCCGCACAAACAAAAAGGTGCCGCCGCGATTGAGTTCGCCCTGGTGTTCATCGTTTTTTTTTCCGTGTTCTACGGCATTGTCAGTTACAGCCTGCCGATGCTGCTGATGCAATCATTCAACCAGTCGACCGCCGAAGCCGTAAGGCGCAGCGTCGCGCTGGACCCGACCACACCCGGTTACGCAAGCGCGCTGACGGCGCTAGCCACGGCGGAGCTGAAGAATCAATTGTCCTGGATTCCCCCCGCGCTGGCATTCAATGCGGCCACCGACACCAGCGCCACATTCGTGGGCGGCGTATTGAAAGTCAGCGTCAACTACCCGACCAGTAAAATTAACGCCGTTATCCCGTTTCTGAACCTGCCGGTTATCGGTCAAGTGCCCAACCTGCCGGCCACCCTGACAGCCAGTTCGAGCCTGCAATTTTGAGCGCTGGGGACAAGTTGTTCGGCCGTCTGCTCAACCGCTATCCGCAGCCCCGGCAGGAGCCGCCCGAGACGCAGCGGGTGCAGTGTTTCGGTTTGCAGGTCCAACTCAATGCCGAAGGCCGGGTCATGCAGTTGACCGGTCCATTGCGGCATCTGCTGGCACAGCGGGTCCCGAACGCCCGCGCGCCTCATCTGCTCGACTTGCTTTTACCCCACAGCAGCCTGGCCATCGAAGGCTCGCCCGCTGATTGGCAGGGCCAGAACCTGGACCTGGACTTCTACACCCTGAACGGTGCCCCGCTGCATCTGCGCGGCTGGGTACAACCCTTCGGCGATGCCTGGTTGTTGCAACTGCTGGACATCGGTGACCTGTTGCTGGAGCGCCGGCAATCGCACAACCGCGAGCAGTGCCAACGGCTGGCCATGCAAATCGCTGAGCAGTTGCGCCTGTGCAGCCTGACGCGCCTGCCGGACGTGCTGACCGAGCAACTGCAAAACCTGGCACAGCGTTTTCAGATTCCATGCCTTGCCCTGGCCTTGCCGGATGAGCAGGAACACGGCTGGCAGATTCAACAGCAGTACGCCGCGTTCGACGCCCCACAGCTCTGGCAAAACGGTCAGCGCCTGGGCACTGGCCTCGACAGTTTGAGCGGTTCTGCGCCGCAGTATCTGACCCTGCGCGAACACCCGCGCCTGCAAGGCACCTTCGGCAATGCTGACGGCTTCGCGGTGCCCTATCACGATGCGAACGGGGTGGTCGCCTGGTTGCTCTGCGGTTTCTATGCAGTACAACAACGCGCGCCGGATACTACCGAGCGCGACTGGCAGCAGCTGACAGCTGCGCTCGCCGCGCCTTTGCTTGAACGTCTGCGCGAACATCGACATCAGTTGCAGCTCGAGCGTCTTGAGTCGCTGCAAGCCCTGCTGGGCACCGGCTGGTGGGAAATGTTCAGCGACAGCGACGAGGTGCAGCTGGCCCCTTCGCTGGCCAATACGCTGAACCTGGGAACATCTCGTTTATCGGTGCAGGACTGGCTTGAGCAGGTGTATCCCGCCGACCGCGAAGCGTTGCGCCGTCGCCTGCAAGACTTGCGGGATGACGGCCTGTCCATGCTGCTGTGCGTGCGCCTGTATCGTCCCGACGATGGACCCGAACCGATCTGGTATCGCCTGCAAGGCCAGGCGCTGGGGTTGGGTAAAAGCCGTCGGCTGGTGGGTTTCATGCTCGACATCAGCGACATAAAGAATCAGGAGCAACGCGCCGCCGCCGCCCATGCGCGGCTGGACAACCTGATCGCCAGTTCTCCGGCGGTGATCTACGTGCAGCGTTACGTCGAAGGCGCGTTGCAACCGACGTTCTTCAGCGACAGCCTGCTGCCACTATTGGGCTGGAGCCTCGCCGATTGCGCACCCGATACGCTGGTGGACCGGGTTCACCCCGACGACCGCTCGCAGTACTTCGAACGCACCCGACTGTTGCTGCGCGAAGGTTCCGTGCGTGCCCGCTATCGCCTGCGCGACAGCCGTGGCGATTATCACTGGCTGCTCGACGAAGCCAAATTACTGCGTGATGACCTCGGCTTGCCGGTCGAAGCCGTGGGGCTGTGGCTGGATGTCACCGAAGCGACCCTGGCCGCGGAACAGGTCAAGCAAAGTGAAGAGCGCTACCGGATTCTGGTGGAAGACTCACCGGCGATGATCTGCCGCTACCGCCCGGACTTGACCCTGACGTTCGGCAACCGGCCGCTGGCCATGTACCTGGAACTGACGCCCGAGCAATTGCCGGGGATGAATCTGGGCAACTGGATGTCTCAGGCGCAGCGCGATGCCTTCACCCAACGGCTGAATCAGCTGAGCCCCGAGTTCCCGATCAGCACCGCCGAAATCAACCTGCAACTGCCCGGACGTGAACACGCGTGGTGGGTCTGGTCCGACCGCGGGGTGTTCGACGAGCAAGGTCAATTGCTGGAAATCCAGGCCGTGGGTCGTGACAACACGGAAGTACGGCGCTCGCAGCAGCAACTTACTCAAAGCGCGAAAATGGCCACGCTGGGCGAAATGGCCACCGGCCTGGCCCATGAGATCAATCAGCCGTTGAACGTGATGCGCATGGCCGTCGTCAACGTGCTCAAGCGCCTGAGCACTGGTGAGGTGCAGGTCGATTACCTGACCGACAAACTCAATCGCATCGACTCACAAGTGCAGCGTGCCGCGCGGGTGGTGGATCACATGCGGGTGTTCGGCCGCCGTTCGGAAATCGAGCAGCATCCGTTCAATCCGGCCCTGGCCATCGAAGGCACGCTGGCACTGCTGGCCGAGGGCATGCGTGGCAAAGGCGTCGACCTGCGGATCAGCGAGGCCGGTTTTGACGTGCAGGTGCGTGGCCACGTCGATCAACTGGAACAGGTGCTGATCAACCTGATGGTCAACGCTCGGGATGCCTTGCTCGGCAAACGCGAAGGCAACCCGGCGTTCAAACCCTGGATCTCGGTCAATGCCGAACGCGATGCCCAGGTTGTGCGGTTATGGGTCGAGGACAACGGTGGCGGTATCGATCCACGCCTGCTGGAAAGGATTTTCGAGCCATTCTTCACGACCAAACCGGTGGGGGTCGGTACCGGTTTGGGGCTGTCGGTCAGTTACGGCATCGTCGAAAACATGGGCGGCAAACTGAGCGTGATAAACGCCACCGAGGGTGCACGGTTTTGTATTGAGTTGCCGATTGTGGTGCTGGACTAGATCACCAGCGAAGGGCGTCCGGGCGGCTTGCAACTGAGATTGGCACCCACATCGACTTGGTTGAGGTTGATGCCAAGGTTGGACAGCAGGCCATCAAGAATGGGGTCGAGTATGGGGCTGAGCAAGGATTTGATCACACTTCCCAACGTACTTTGCACGCCGCTGAGAGTACTGGCCGCGACGCTCAGCAAGTTGCCCAGCAAACTTGAACCGGTGGGTTCATAGGCCTTTACTTGCACACCGCTCAAAGTCGCGTTCAGGCTACTGACAATACCGGTTGTACTCAGGCTGTATAACTGCGGCGGTTGCTTGATTTCCGGTGGTTGATGGTAGACATGGGTGCTCTGATTACCGGCGACAGATGTTTCGATTTTCACCCCCAGGCCTCCGCCGTAAAAAGGTTTACGACTCGCAGGATCGCAATGCTCCTGACCGAGGCCCAACAACGGAATGGTGCAGGTGATCGCGCCGACATCAATCAGGGCCAATGGCTGCACGCTGACATCGGCTGACGATGAAAAAGCGTTGGCCATATCGATATCTCCGACTTTCAACTTGACCAACGAAGTGTTGATTTGGGTGGTAAGGGTTTTGGTGGCATCGCTGGCACAGTTGTACCCCGTGACAAAACTATTGGCGCTTGCCACATCCAACGCGATATCGATGGATGAAGTAGCAAGGATTTCCAGGTCTGTACGCTCACAGGTACCGCCCAAGGCACAAAAAGCCGAATTCAGTGCCTTCGCCAGATCCAGGCCCAGTACATCATTCAACACATCGGTCAGTCCGCCCACCAAGGAAGAGCTTTTGATTGCATTGGGCAGCCCGGAGATCAAACCCAGCACAGGCAAATCAAGCGACAGCAAAGTACGCACCTGAGCTGTGCGCACAAAGATCCGATTGGGATCATTGAGCTGTCCTGTGACCAGCGCCGGATTACCAATGGCCGACAACTGCGGCGGTTCGATGACTTTGACTTTGACGTCGACATTGCCCAGTCCCGGGACGTTCAAAGGAATGCTGGCCACGGCCGCATTTTTGCTGTTGGCCAATTGTATAAAGGCCTCGACCAATTGAAACAGCTGCAAATTGGTGTTGAGTGCCGATGAAACCGTACCGGTTTGCACTTGCAACATTTGCCCCAGAACAATTGAAGTTCCGCCCGCCGCCGCCTTCAGCCCTGTCAGCCCGCTGACCGCCACACTGGTGGTTGGACCACTGGCCTGAAGTACAGTAATAGCTGTGTCGAGCAATTGGGTCATGCCGATACTTGTGTTCAACAACTGGGTGTAGTTGCCCGCGCTGACATTCACGTCGAGCGCCAATTGGTTCAGGTAATCCAGGAGGTTGATTTGGCTGTCGACCAACCCCTGCCACCCAGCGACACTCAAGTTAAGGCTACCGTCGAGCATCTGCCCCCACAACAGGTTCAACGCTGCCGACTTGCTGGAGTCGACAGTCAACGCCGTACTGCCGATGGTCAACATGGCCAGGGGCGGCAATACTGCCGGCGCGCTGACGGCCGTTGCGGAGAGTTGAGTGGTCAGATTCAAAGGCCCTGACCCCATCAACGCATAAATGCCCGCTGCGACACTGGTCGTTACCGTATGGGTGACGACTACGCGAATCGCTTCTTTTTTACTCGCATCGACTACAAAAGCGCGAAGGTTCTTGGTCCCTGTTTGCAGCGAGCCGCAGGCCGTATTCAGGGTCATGTCATCATTGGCGCTGTAACCGTTCCGGGTAGCGCTTTCTAGAGCGTAAGCCGCAGCACTTAATCCCGCTGACTGGCAATCGCCATTGCGGCTGACTGCCTCAAGTGCCGCGACATCCGCCAGCCGTTGCAAACTGCGCTGCTCCAGATAAAGCCTGCCGCTATCGACCACCAACAACATGAAGCCCAGGGCCGTGGTCAGGGTCAACGCGGCCATCAGGCCAATCGCGCCCTGTTGCCGGGCCGGACCGCGAAACTGCATACGGGAAGACATGGCGCACTCCTTTGCCGGCGCACAGCCGGGCGCAACCTCCGTGGGTGACAAGGAGTGTAGTCAAGGGTGATCGAGGTTGCTGGCAACTCGCCACTTCCGGCAATAAAAAACCCCCTGCGGCGAAACAGGGGGTCAAGAGGCGTTAGGCTAGGGTCTGCGCGGAGGATAGTTGGCCAGGATCCGCGTGACCGTTTCATGGATGGCCGTGCTGCGATCTGACGGATTCGGACTGCCACTGAGCATTTGCTCATCGCTGCCGCGCCACACCAGTTTGCCGTCCTTGCCGTCGAGCAGGTCGATCTGGATGGTCGCGACCTTGTAGGAAACCAGGCGGGTTTCGTTGTACATCGGCGCGCCATAGTAGCCATACCATGGGTTACCCCAGCCACCGCCATAATTGGTGGTCACCTGTTGCTGGCGCTCTTCGACAATCAGGTAGGTCTGCACATTCAAGTCAGCCTTGGCGTCCGTGGCGGCTGGACGCAGACCACGCTGATCCAGTTGATCGGTCACCGCCTCGCGCACGCGTTGCTCGGTCAGGTCGCTCTTGATCCGTGGATCATCGGGACGGTATTGCAGGGCGGGCTCTTTCCAGCTCCAGCTGTGATAAGCCGCGAAGTCACGGCTGGCGTCATAGTCGTGATTGACCTGGTTGGCGGCGCAGGCACTGAGCAGCGCAGCCACTGCCAGTAAAACGAAACGGCGAAGCATGATGATTCTCCGGTGGAAAGCAGAAACCTGCGAAATGCTTCTTATCTACAGAAGCTAACTGGGAGGATACGCCGACATGGCCTTTTCCACAGCCTCCCGAATGGCATCGGTGCGCTGGCTTTCGCTGCCCCGGTTGCTGGTTTCGGCACTGGAACTCCAGACCGGCTGACCGCTCTGGGCGTCATACATGTCCACTTGCACCACGACGACCTCTTCCGAATACGTACGGATGATCGGCACCGCGGTGTACGCACCGTAACCATTGCCATAGCGGTTGTAACCGCCATAACCGCCGTAATAGGCGCCGCCGTAATAATCGTCCTGAGCCTGGCGCAAGCGGGTTTCCATGCGCAGGTCGGCACTGACGAACAGGTCGGCCGGGCGATTATCGTGCAACGGGCGCAAGCCACGTTGATCCAGCGCACTGCTGACCGCTTCGGCCACCTGCGCCGAGTCCGCCCAGGCCGTGCCAGCTGGCAGTTGCCCGTCGAGCCAGGCCCAGCTGCGGTAGCGTCCGTAGTCACGGGGCGCCGCCGGGTAGGCACTGCGGTCGAAGGTTTTGGCGGCTTGGGCCGGCGCCGGAGGCAAGGGGTTGGACGTGGCCACGTAAGGGTTGCTGCCCTGGCAAGCGATCAACCCCAGACAGATCACCAACAACCCTGAACGAGTTTTCATTTTGTACTCCGATCAGACCGGCCGGCAAATCCAGTGCAAGTAACGCCCGAGCCCGGCAAAGCTCGGGTGACGACGGTGGGCCAGTTCCATTTCCAGCAAGTCCACCAACTCGGCGCGGGCCTGGAATTCCACCGGCATGTAATCGTGAAAAACCCGCACGCCACTCTGGGTCTCGACCTGCCACAGACCCTCAAGTTGCGCCGCCAGCTCGCGTGGATCAAGGGGCTGTTGCGGGGTCAGGCTCTGCTTTTCACCGGCCATGTCGTTCTTGCGCATCTTGCGGAAATGGCCCTTGAGCAAGTTGCGGTAAATCAAAGCATCACGGTTGTAGAACGCGAGGGACAGCCAGCCGTCCGACTTGGTCAGCTGATGCAGCACCGGCAAAATCGCATGGGGTTCGGCCAGCCATTCCAGCACCGCGTGGCACAGCACCAGATCGTAAGGTTCGGTGAGCTGGCCCAGCAGGTCTTGCCATGGCGCCTGGATAAACGTCGCCGTCTGCCCTGCGTCGGCGAAGCGTTGGCGAGCGCCTTCGAGCATCGGTTCGGCGGGCTCGGCGAGGGTCACCTGATGCCCGCGCTCGGCCAGCCACAACGACATGTGACCCAGGCCGGCGCCGATATCCAGCACCCGCAGCGGTCGATCCGGCAAGGTTTCGGACAGGTCGGCCTGCAACACCGCAAGACGGATTGCACCTTTGGCGCCGCCGTAGATTTTTTCGGCGAAACGGGTCGCCAACTGATCGAAGTGACGGTCGCTCATCAGGTAAACCTCCGCTCGCTGTCCGCCAGTTTGCTGCGCACCACTTGTTCCATGTCCAGACCTAACTCGCTGCACAGCAACAGCAGATACAGGACGATATCGCCGACTTCCTGCCCTGCGTGTGCGAGCTTGTCTGCCGGCAACTGGCGTGACTGGTCTTCGCTCAGCCACTGGAAAATTTCTACCAGCTCGGCCATCTCCACGCTCGCGGCCATGGCCAGGTTTTTCGGGCTGTGAAATTGCCGCCAGTCATTGCGATCACGGATGGCGTGCAGGCGTTCGGTCAGTTCAACAAGGTTCATCGGGCTCTCCTGAAGGCGTATAGCTTCGGGGGGATGACCGAGGATGGCAAGTGACAACGTTTAATGCCGGATGATCCGTCGCTTTCACGAGCAGGCTCCCTCCCACAGGTACGGTGCAACCCTCTATGCTTGTGGGAACTCGGCAGCATGATCGACAGCCCAAGACTCACTCTCTTTTAATCAGGACGCTCACTCCATGCAGGTAGAAGGTTTTTCCGAATGGCTCGGCCAGGCACTTGGCTCGATCATCCGTTTCATCGTTGATGGCCTCAGTGGGCTGTTCAACCTGCTGAGCAATGCCAGCAGCAACTTTGTCGAAGGTCTGTCCAGCGCGCTGGGCATGGATACCTCGATTGTCAGCATCATTACCTTGATCCTCGGGCTGATCCTGCTGTGGTCGGCCATCCGCGCATTTCTCAATGCGTCGTTCATCATGGGCATCATCTGGTTGATGCTGGGGCTTTGGTTGCTCAGCTGGATCATCCACTAGCCCTGCACAATTACCTGTGGCGAGGGAGCTTGCTCCCGCTCGGCTGCGAAGCAGTCGCCTGCGGTCTGATGACAAAAAGGGCCGCTTCGCGCCCCAACGGGAGCAAGCTCCCTCACCACAATAGATCGCAGTATGCTCTCGATGTGTCGCTACAATGCCCGCTCCCCCAAGGAGCCTGCATGTCCAACCTGACCGCCGACTGGCGCGACCGCCCTACCCATCGCCGGGTCTGGGCGCTGGCCGCGCCGATGATTCTCTCGAACATTTCCGTACCGCTGGTGGCGCTGGTCGACAGTACCGTCATCGGTCACCTGCCCCACGCCCATCAACTTGGCGCCGTGGCGGTTGGCGCCAGCCTGTACACCTTCCTCGCCTGGGCCATGGGCTTTCTGCGCATGGGTTCCACCGGATTCGCGGCGCAAGCCGCCGGGCGCGGGGATGGTGCGGCGCTGCGACAGATCCTGTTGCAGGGGTTGCTGCTGGCCATGGGACTGGCAATTGTATTGGGCGCGGTGGGCGTGCCGTTGAGCGGGGTCGCGTTGCACTTCATGCAACCTTCGGCAGAACTCGATCAGCTCACCCGCGAGTTTTTCCACACCCGACTGTTTGGCCTGCCGGCGGCACTGGCCAGTTACGCGCTGGTCGGCTGGTTCCTCGGCACCCAGAATGCCCGGGCACCGCTGGCGATTTTGCTGAGCACCAACCTGGTCAACATTGCCCTGAACCTGTGGTTCGTCCTTGACCTGGAATGGGGTGTGGTCGGCGCCGCCTGGGCCTCGGTGATTGCCGAATGGACCGGTGCACTGATCGGCCTGTTGATGACCCGCAAGGCCTTGCGCGCCTACCCCGGGCATATCGTCTGGGCGGCATTGGCGGTGTGGCAGAGTTGGCGTCCACTGCTGGCGGTCAACCGCGACATTTTCATTCGTAGCCTGGCGCTGCAATCTGTGTTTTTCCTGATCACCGTGCAAGGCGCGCGACTGGGCGATGCCACGGTCGCCGCCAACGCCCTTTTGCTCAATGGCCTGCTGCTGACCGCCCACGCCCTCGATGGTCTGGCCCATGCTGTGGAAGCCCTGTGCGGGCACGCCATCGGCGCCCGCGATCGCGATGCCCTGCGCCGTTCATTGGTGGTGGCGTGCGGTTGGTCGTTATTGGCGAGCCTGGGGTTTGCAGTGCTGTTTCTGTTCGCGGGGCATCTGTTCATCGAGATGCAGACCGACATTCAAAGCGTGCGCGACACCGCGTTCATCTACCTGCCCTATCTCGCGGCACTGCCATTGATTGCGGTCTGGAGTTACCTGCTCGACGGCCTGTTCATCGGCGCCACCCGCGCCCGGGAAATGCGCAACGGCATGCTGCTGACGGTGGCGCTGGTGGTGCCGTTCGGCTGGTTGCTGCAAGACCGGGGCAACCACGGCCTGTGGATAACCTTCCTGTTGTTCATGTTACTGCGCAGCCTGACGCTCGGCGTGATCGCCTGGCGCCTGCGTCGCAACGATGGCTGGTTCACCCGCGCCACTCACTGATCGCGCTGCCACAGGCGGCGCAGATTATCGAGTCGTTCCTGCTGAGTCAGCCCCGACAGCGGCGGCTCAGGCACGGCGTCGGGATGCTGCAATCGTAGCCATAACCAGTCATCGAGCACCGCACGCTCGCTGAAACCCAACACCAACCCCTCCTGCAGTTTGGCCCACAGATCGGGATACTCAGTGGCGGTGGATCGGCTCCAGCACCAGGCATGTTGTTCGAGCAGGCACAGTTGAAGTTTTTCCTGTTGCCCGGCGCTGAGGTCTTCTTCAACGGCCAACTGCCTCACCGTCAATCCGGGGTTTTGCAAGCGTTGCCAACCGTCACAGCCCATTGCGCGGTCAGCCCAGGTTCCGCCGAACCAGCGCAACTGGCTGATCGGCCCCAGCCAGCGACTCAGCTCTGCGGCATCACAAGCGTCGAAAAAGTAGCTTGCGGTGTTCGGGTTGAAGTAGCTCAGCATGGCCCGGTGCAGGCCGAACGTGACGGTCAGCATGCGCCGCAGATGGGCCAGCAATGACGTGGTCGATGTTTCACTGGCAATCAGCAAGCCGCGCCAGCGCCGCCCATCCACGCGGTACAAATCAGCCAGGGCCGGGCATGTCCGCAGATCGACGAGGATCGGTCCCTGCGCCTTTTGCGCCTGCCATTCCGTGCCCTCGAACAACCAGAACCAACGCGCCTGCCCGAACGCCTGTTGCAACACTTCTACCGCCGCTGACGCGGCCATTGCCTCAAGCAACAACCATTGCGCAGGCGAGTCAGGCGTGGACGGGGCCGCGATCATACGCCACCGCTCTGGCCGAACCGTGTCGCCGCCCGGCAGGTACAGAGCACCTGCGCACAATGATTGAAGCTGCCGCCACCGGGCAGCAGACACAGCAACATCAATGGTTCACCGGAGCGTAACCATTGCGGCAGTCCCACCTCATCTGCAGCGTCCGGGGATGACACGCAATCGACTATTTCTTCCGTAGCGTTTGGTATATGCAGCAGTCCGGTGATCAGGGGTTGATCCGGATCACCTTCGATAAAACTCACGACCAGTTCAGTGCCCTCTCGCAACGGCGCAACAGTGCTGGCCTGAAGTTGTGCGTCCAGCGCCAGCCAGCAATGGCTGGGCACCGCGCCCTCTCCCTGATAGAGCCAGTCGAACTGCACCGGCACCGGCCTGCCCGGGTCGGGGAGCGGCTCATCGACATCGACCACCCACGCGCGATGCAGGCTGTGCATCCGCGGTTTGACGGCCGGACACGGCGGCTCGAAGGACGCCGTCCAGTGAAGGGCCCGGACCTGATTGTGATAAGGCATTGCCAGATCCTGACTGCCCTGATGGCTGATATCAGTCAGCAACCAAAGGTGATTACACTCCGAGTCCGGGTGACCCGACAGCGGCATCAACTGGCCGCTGCGCAAGGTTGTCAGGTCCGTAAGACACTCTGCCGATTGCACCGCCGACTGAGCGCATCGCTGATGCTCGAACTGACGCACGGCCGGTGGCCCACCTTCGACCCGGAACATCACAGGCTCGCCCAATGGGAAATGCCGCTGATCATCGCTGAACACCATGCAATGCCGACAAGCCTGATGTTCGAAACGGTAATGCAGCCGTTCTTCGGCGCACAGCCGTTGGAGAAACTGCAGATCCGACTCCCGAAACTGCGTGCAGAAATCCCGGGGCGGGTAATCATCGCTCAATTCGAAACGCCGTGAGGCGCCGACGATACCGTGCTCCCTGAGGACCTGATCGAGAATCTCCGGCACTGGCCGACCACTGAAAATTCGCTGACTGAAGCGCTGGGCCAGACAGGTCAACCTGGGGCCCAGACGCACCTGACAAAGCCTGCTCCCTGCGCCGTGATCGCGCTGGACGATTTCGTGCAATTGACCATGGATACAACTATCCGCAGGCCCGACATGCAAAGTGGCCGAACGGTACAACAGGCTGGCGAGGTCAAGCGTCGGGTCATCGATCAGCAGTTCCATGTCGAACACAAACGGTTCGCTGATGGCTTCGCTACCGGTAAAGGCCAAGACTTCGAAGGCGTCGGGCAGTCCTGCTACATCCAGACGAAATGAAGGCTCGCTGACTGGATCGAACATCGCGTTTCTCTACAGGAGGGGCGGCCGGGGATTCTCGCCGAGAGGCATGGCCGAGTAGAGAGCTGAAACACAACTTAGGAAATGACCTACGCGAAAAGAAGACCAAATGGCCTGGATCGCCGAGGACGTGGGAAATTTCGAGATGGATAAGAGAATCGCCGCACCAGGTCATCTGAAATTTCCGCAGCAAACGGTAAATTTTCAGACGACCTGATGAGCGTGAGACTTACCTCAGGAAGACAGGTAAGACGAGCGGGTCAGGCCCAGACGCAAAGCATCGAGGAACTGGGTGCGCTCGGAGGCACTGATGCGGGCGCTGGCGCACTTGTCGCGGTAGTGGGTCATCAGCTCTTCCGGCGACAAGTGCACGTAACGCAGCATGTCTTCGATGGTGTCGTGGGTTTCGATACCGGCGTGGTACACGCTGCCGTCGGCGTTCTGGTAGATGTTCACCGAATCGGTGTCACCGAACAGGTTGTGCATGTCACCGAGAATTTCCTGATAGGCGCCGACCAGGAACACACCCAACAGGTAGTCCTCGCCGTCCTTCAGGGCATGCACCGGCAAACTGGTTTCGATGCTCTGCTCGTCGACGTACTGGTTGATCTTGCCGTCGGAGTCGCAGGTCAGGTCTTGCAGCACCGCACGACGCAGCGGCTCTTCGTCGAGACGGTGCAGCGGGATGATCGGCAGGACCTGGTCGATGGCCCAGGTGTCCGGCAGGCTCTGGAACACCGAGAAGTTGCAGATGTACTTGTCGGCCAGCTTGTCGTTGAGTTCGTCCAGCACCTGACGGTGGGAACGCTGACGCGCCTTCAACGAGTTGTGCAGGCGACGGCACACGGCGAAGTAGCACTGCTCGGCCAGGGCTTTCTCGGCCAGGGTCAGCTTGCCGTCGGCGTACTGGGAAGCAATGTCACTCATGTAGTGCGTGGCGCGCCAGTAGGTTTCGGTGACCATCTCGATGTCGGTCGGACCCAGCAGGTCTACCAGCCACTGCACGGTTTCCGGCAGCGACTCCTTGTTCTCGATCTGCGGCACGTCGTCGTTGTGTTTCTCGACGTCGGTCACCTGGATCACCAGCATCGCGTGGTGCGCGGTCAGCGAGCGGCCGCTTTCGGAGAAGATGTTCGGGTGCGGCAGGCTCTGTGCATCACAGAACTCCTTGAGCATCCCGACTACGACACCGGCGTAATCGTCCATGTCGTAGTTGATCGAACTGGCGTTACGCGAATGCGTGCCGTCGTAGTCCACGCCCAGGCCACCGCCGACGTCGATGTGATCCACCGGCAGACCGAGGTTGCGCAGTTCGCCGTAGTAACGGATCGCTTCCTTGAAGCCGTGCTGGTAGTCCGCCAGGTTGGCAATTTGCGAACCCATGTGGAAGTGCAGCAGGCGAATGCCCTGGTCCAGACCGGCTGCGCGGAAACGCTCGACCACCGACAGCAGTTGCGCCGCCGACAGACCGAACTTGGATTTCTCGCCGCCGGTGTCCGCCCACTTGCTCGAGGCCAGGGACGACAGACGCACGCGCAGACCGACCTGTGGCTTGACCTTGAGCGAGGCCGCTTCTTCGATCACCAGGCCGACTTCGGATTCTTTCTCGATCACGATGAACACGTTGTGGCCGAGCTTCTGGCCCATCAGCGCCAGACGAATGAACTCGCGGTCCTTGTAGCCGTTGCAGACGATGGTGCCGCCCTTCGGCGCCAGTGCCAGCACCGCCAGCAGTTCAGGCTTGGAGCCCGCTTCCAGACCGATGGACACGTTCTGGGTAGCGATGATGTTTTCGATCACCGCCTCCTGCTGATTCACCTTGATCGGGTACAGCGCGGTGTACTTGCTCTGGTATTCCAGACGCTCGATGTTGGCGTCGAATGCGCCGGTCAGCTGACGCACGCGGTCTTGCAGAATGTCGGGGAAGCGCACCAGCAACGGCAAGGACAGGCCGCTTTTGCGCAGCTGGTCGACTTGCTCGAACAGGTCGATAGGCGAACTGCTCGGCCCGTTCGGACGAACTTCGACGCGACCGGCGTCATTGATCGCGAAATACCCGGCCCCCCAATGGCGAATCCCGTAAACACTGCGGCTGTCCGCAACTGTCCATTGGCTGCCATCGTCTTTGCGTGTGCGTCGTACGGACATCGAAGTCCCCTATAAAGAAGTCATAGTGCGTCGCCTGGGTTCAGGCCGGCGCAGTCTAAAGAATGAAAATGACGGTTCGTCAACGGGGCAATAGACCCCGCCGACCGCAGTGAGTTTAGATACCGGTCATGAACAGGCTCTGTGAAAACCATGTAGACGATGCCGGACCTGAATGTCATCAGGACCGGATCAAGCCGGGGGTGGTTTTCACAGAGGCTGCTAGCCGCCGGACTTCTTTGCCTTGAAACCGTACTTGATCAGTTCAGCCAAGAGTAGCTCGACATGATCGCCCTGGATTTCAATGATCCCGTCTTTCAACGCCCCACCGGTCCCACAGCGTTTCTTCAACGTCGTGGCCAGCTCCCTGAGCGCGTCTTCTGCCAACGGCACGCCGGTGATGGTAGTCACCGTCTTGCCGCCACGGCCCTTGCTTTCGCGACGCACGCGAGCGATGCCGTCGCCGGCCGGGATAACGCTTTGTTTGCAGATACAGGCGTCCACCGGCTTACTGCATTCCGGGCAATGACGACCTGCGTCGGTGGAAAATACCAAGCCACCGAGGGCGGCGAAGGATGCGGCTTTTTTGGCCACCGGCAATCCTCTTTGGAGGACAAAGACTGGTCGCAGCACCTGGGCAGGGCTATCGACCGCGAAGCCCCACTCAGGCAGGGGCAGCGCTACTGAAACGGCACAACATTCACGTCACTGTAGGAGCGAGCTTGCTCGCGATGAACTCAAAGGCGACGCGTTCATTCTGGATGCCCGCGTTATCGTTGACGTCCATCGCGAGCAAGCTCGCTCCTACAGCAACAACAAGCAATACCGGTTCAGCTTTAAAAGGTCGCGCAGTGTAACGGCAAAAACGCCGATTGCTAAGAGCCAATCGGCGCCAATTTATAGCGGTTTTGCGACGTCGGTTTGTCGTGAACGCAGATAGCGCTTCAACGCGGCCAAAGAGTCCGGGCAATAAGGCTTTTGCTCGATTTCCAGCATGACCTGATCGATGGGGATAAAGCGCGCTTCCAGCACCTCTTCAGGTTGCAGGATCAACGGGCCGTCCCACACCGCCGAAAAGGCCGAACACCAGAGACGATTGCCGGTGTCTTCAAAGAAAAAGTGGTCATGGGCGATCAGTTCCACGCCACTCACGCCCAACTCTTCTTCAAGCTCCCGGGCCGCCGATTCGGCGTAAGTTTCACTGGCGAGCACCATGCCACCTGCCGCCACGTCCCAGTAGCCGGGATAAATCGCCTTGCTGAGCGTGCGCCGATGCACACACAGCTCACCGGCAGAATTGAACAACATGATGTAGGTGCCGCGCCCGATCAACCCGCGCTCGCGCAAATCGGAACGGACCAGGGCGCCGAGCAGGTTGTCCTGCTCGTCGACCCAGGCGATTTGCTCGGCATCCGAGGCCGCACGGTGCGCGGCCTCTCGCAGGTTATCGATGGAGCTATCGACCATGACTCAGCCCTGATTGAGCAGTTGACGCAAATCGATCACCGCCGCGTTGGCCCGGGAAATGTAGTTGGCCATGACCAGCGAGTGGTTGGCCAGCACGCCGAAGCCGCTGCCATTGAGAATCATCGGGCTCCAGACTGGCTCCTGCGAGGCTTCCAGTTCGCGAATGATCTGACGCACGCTGACGGTAGCGTTCTTCTTGGCCAATACATCGGCGAAGTCGACTTCGATGGCGCGCAGCAGGTGAGACAAGGCCCACGCCTGACCACGGGCTTCATAGAACACGTTATCGATCTGCATCCACGGCGTCTCGACGACTTCTTCGTCGACCTGCGGCGCCACACCCGGTACCACGACTTCGGTCTTCAAAGCGGTATTGAGCTTGACTCGGCCAACGCTGGCCGACAGCCGTTGCGACAGCGAACCCAGACGAGTCCCGACATCACCCAGCCAATTGTTGAGGTTGTCGGCGCGGGCATAGAACAGCGCGCTCTTCTGGTTCGGATCGGACAGGCGCGCCTGATAGCGGCTCAGGGAATTGATGCCTTCCTGGTACTCGGACTCACTGGATGGCAGCACCCAGCTTTTATTGTCGAAGTTGAAACGCGGCTCGGCCTTGGCCAGATCGGCGTCTTCGGCGGACTGCGACTGCGAACGGGCGAAGTCTTTGCGCAACGCACGGCTCAGGTCGCGGACCTGCACCAGCACGCCGTATTCCCAACTCGGCATGTTGTCCATCCACAAGCCCGGCGGGAACCGGTCATTGGAAATGTAGCCGCCCGGCTTGGTCAGCAAAGTGCCGGCGACGGTCTTGAGGGTTTCGACCGTGGTGTAGCCGACGACCATCTGCTTACCTTCTTTTTCGGCCGCTTGCTGGGCCGTTTGCTGGACCGGGAACAGCGCGGGTTCCTGGCTCCAGTACCATCCCAAAACACTCGCCACCAGCAGGTAAAGAGCAATCAGAGTGGCCAGCGCCCGGCTGAACAACAGGCCGCCCAGATAACTGCGGGTGTCCGATTTCGGCTCAGCGGCACGTTCGGGCGCACTGCCTGCGCGGTTTTTCCAGTCCAGCATGGCGATATCCTTTCAATCACTTGAGTTCACGGTTCGACCACAACCATACAACAACGTGCCTTCGCCCGGCACGCGCCCATTGTGCTGATGGCAGAAATTGCCGCACCTGCGGACAAAAAACTCCGCCCTGAACGGCAGCGCTGCGCAACGCAAATACGGCTAATGGATGGGATCGCACCCACTAAGGGAATCCCTGATGCCCTTTTAGCCCGAAACGACTCTGGGGAGAAAACCGGATGCCTGCACCGTCGCTCATCCCCGCGAAACGCAACGGTCAGCACCAAACGTCCATGAACAAAGCTCCCCGCCACCTTCCACCCAGACTTTACGGGCCAAAAGCAGACTGACCGGTCAGAAACTGAATGAGATTACATTGCAGATTATTGACGTATAGCGCTCATGTAACCGAAAAGTGGTGCTAGCATAGAGCCACCACTCGACCTCAGCGCGCCCCCTAATCAGTAGTCAGGATATGACCGAGCCAGAAGATCCCAGCCGCGAGCGCCTCAAGCACCACTTTGCCCAGCGGGTAATTCATCAGGCACGTCAGATTCTTGAGATATGGCAGCGCCTGCAGCGCAGTGAGTGGTCCACCGCCGACCTTGCGGAATTGAGCGAAGCCAACCTGCGCCTGTTGCGCTTTGCCGAGCGCTTCGAACAACCGGAACACTCGCAACTGGCGCTGCATATCGGTCAGTCGCTGGAGGCTGTGGACGCCAATCGCGGACGCCTGAGCAGTGGCCTGATCACCGACCTCAATCGCTTGATGCAACGCCTGTCGCGCACCGGCCTGCGCCAAGGCGATCAGCTCGATCAGACGTTCCTGCCGCCTCTGCGCAAACCGATCTACGTCATGCTTCAGGATCACGACCGCGCCGAGCGCCTGGCCAAACAACTGGAATTCTTCGGGCTCAGTGCCCAATGCCTGGACAGTGTCGCTGCGTTTCGCGCCTCGATGATCGAGCGCCTGCCGGCGGCCATTGTCATGGACGTCGACTTCAGTGGTCCCGGCATCGGCCTGAAACTGGCCGCCGAAGCCCAGGAAGGCCTGGATCATCAGTTGCCGCTGTTGTTCTTCAGCCTGCACGAAACCGACACACCCACCCGTCTCGCCGCCGTGCGTGCCGGTGGCCAGGAGTTTCTGACCGGCACCCTCGAAGCGTCGAGTCTGCTGGAAAAAATCGAAGTCCTGACCTGCGTTGCCCAGTACGAACCTTATAAAGTGCTGATCATCGACGACTCCCGCGCCCAGGCCTTGCACACCGAGCGCCTGCTCAACAGCGCCGGGATCGTCACCCGGACGTTGATCGAGCCGATCCAGGCCATGGCCGAACTGGCGGACTTCCAACCCGACCTGATCATCCTCGACATGTACATGCCGGCCTGCACCGGGACGGAACTGGCCAAGGTGATCCGCCACAACGACCGTTATGTCAGCGTGCCGATCATCTACTTGTCCGCCGAAGACGACCTGGACAAACAACTCGACGCCATGAGCGAAGGCGGCGACGACTTCCTGACCAAACCGATCAAGCCGCGGCACTTGATCACCACCGTGCGCAACCGTGCGGCGCGTGCGCGCAACCTCAAGGCGCGAATGGTCCGCGACAGCCTCACCGGCCTGTACAACCACACCCACATTTTGCAATTGCTCGAAGATTGCTCGTTCCGCGCCCGTCGCGAGAACAAGCCGCTGAGCTTTGCCATGCTCGACATCGACCACTTCAAACGGGTCAACGACAGCCACGGCCACCCCATGGGCGACCGAGTGATCAAGAGCCTGGCACTGTTCCTCAAGCAACGGTTGCGCAAAACCGACTTCATCGGCCGTTACGGCGGCGAGGAATTCGCGATTGTGATGCCGGACACCGATATCGAAGCGGCCTACAGCGTGCTCGACGAAATCCGACAGCGCTTTGCCGAAATTCACTACCCGGCGCAGCCCCATGACCTCTGGTGCACGTTCAGCGCCGGGGTGGTCGAGCTGTGCGAAAGCTCGGACAGCCTGACGATGGCCAGTCAGGCAGACGAAGCCCTGTACCGCGCCAAACATGGCGGACGCAACCGCGTGCAAGCTGCACGGGTGTCAAAGCAAAGTGCCACTTTTTTATCGGAATCAACCGATACGGTCATAACTTTGTAATAGAAACGCAATAACTTCAGGCCCTTACCATTTCTGCCGTTGGTAGTCCCGTAATGCGCCTGAAGCTGCTGACCAATCTCAATACCCTTCTGTTGGTGGCCGTTTGTGTCGCCCTCGGCGCCACGCTGTGGTGGTCACAAAAAGCCCTTGAGCGTCCATACCTGTTAATGGAGCGCTACCTGGGCCTGTCGCAGACTTTCCAGAATGAAGTCGCGCGTAGCGTTGAGGATTATCTCGGCAGCGGCGATGCCTTGCGCCTGAGCAGCGCCAGCCAGGCCATTGAGGGCGTTCAAAAAGAACTCGATGAGTTGCCGCCGACACTGGCCGAGACCCTGCGTCCGAGCCTGTCGAACCTGAGTGAGTTCAGCAAAACCGACCTGCTGGCGGCCGGCAAGCTCGCCGGCGACCCACAAGCGCTGTTGCTGCAAGCTGAACGGGAGCTCGGCGCCAACCTTGATCAGCTCAACCAATACGCCAGCGGCAACGCGGCCTACCTGGCGCCATTGCTGGCCGCCTCGCAACATCTGGGCAAGTTGTCGCTGGCCCGGGACAAGCTGGTCAGCAGCGGTCGCAGTGAGCTGGCCGCCGATGTCGAACGCGAAGTCGGCAACATTCGCGCTCAAGCGGAAAAGCTGGACGCCCTGCCGTTGCTCGGCGTAACAGCCAGCAGCGAATCGAACACCGATGATTTCGCCTCGATGATGGGTTTGGAGAACACCGAAAAAGCCGCTGCCGAAGATGCCGGCGTCGGACTCAAACGCGAACTCAACAGCCTGCTCACCCGCTACCCGGCCGAACTCGCACGCACTCGTGATCAAATCCAGAAGCGCGCCGACCTCAGCGCGGCAACACACCTGAAAATCGCCGATGTGCAACAGGCTATCGCCGGGCTGGAGCCCGTGGTGCGGGCCCAGCACGGGCAGATCCAGAGCGAAGTGCGATTGATTCAAGGCATCATGATCGGCCTGATCTTGCTGATTGCCCTGCTAATCGACACGCTGCAACGCAAACTCGCCCGGACCCTGACCAACCTCGCCCCGGCCCTGTCGACCTGGGCCGAAGGCGACTTCAGCCGCGACATTCAACTGGGCAACACCAACCGTGAACTGCATGACATCGAAGCGTCGCTCAATCGCCTGCGTGCCTATCTGGTGGACCTGGTGGGGACCATTCGCCGCAACGCCGAACAGGTCGCCGGCAGCAGCCGAACCCTGGCTGACCTCAGTAACGACCTGCACGACGGAGCGGAACATCAGGCCGGTGATACGGCACTGATCCGCGACTCGCTCAGTGAGCTGGAAGCCACCATCCAGCAAGTGGCCGGCGATGCCAGCCAGGCTGCCGACGCCAGTCGTCATGCGGGGCTGGCGGTCGAGCACGGACAGAAAGTCATCGGCCTGAGCCTCACAGGCCTGCATGCGTTGGTGGACGAAGTGCAAGGCAATGCGCAGATGATCGAGCACCTGGCCGAGGAGTCCGCCACGATCGGCGGCGTGTTGACTGTCATTCGCTCGATTGCCGACCAGACCAACCTGCTGGCCCTCAACGCCGCTATCGAAGCCGCTCGTGCCGGGGAAATGGGCCGGGGGTTTGCCGTGGTGGCGGAAGAAGTGCGCTCACTGGCACAACGCACCGCCGGGGCCACGGCCGAGATCCAAACCTTGATCGCCGGCCTGCAAACCGCCGCCCGGCAATCGGTGGAAGGCATGCGCGCCCAGGTCGAACACGCCCAAGCCACCGCCAGCCAGGCTCAGGCGGCTGACGGCGCGCTGGATAAAATCGTCGGGGCGATCCAGACCATTTCCGACACCGCTGTGCGCATCGCCGATGTCACCGCACAACAGAGCGGCGCCGTCAGCGAAATCCGCGATCACAGCGAGCGGATTCACCAGCTGGGTGGGGATAACTTGCTGCGTATCGGCGAGGGGCGTGAGCAAGGGGAAAACCTGCTGGTACTGGGTGGGCGATTGCATACTGCCGTTCAGGCCTTTCGCGTCTGACGTACCTTTGTGACGAGGGGGCTTGCCCCCGTCCGGTTGCGCAGCAACCGAATCCGATGCTTCGCGGTCCGCCAATTGAAATGAAGGGCAGGGTTTGGGTCCGCTTCGCGGTCCAACGGGGGCAAGCCCCCTCGCCACAAAAGCGTGTCTGCATACACTGCGACTGTCCGCTATCATCCCCCCAATTCCGATACGCGAGATTGTCATGCGCCGTTTGCTCTGCCTGCTGCTGTTTGTCTTCGCCTTGCCGGTCGCCGCCACCGGGTTGCTGGAGAGCCGACCCAGTTCCACTCTGGGTTCGATCAACAACAGCGCAGACTTTTTGCCGGTACGCGAAGCCTTTCAGTTGAGTCTGGTCGACAGCACGCCGCAATCGATCAAGCTGCGTTTTGTCGCCACCGAGGGTTACTACCTCTATCGCCATCGATTTCAATTTCGTGCCGATCCGGCCGACGCCCTGCTCGGCACGGCACGCCTGCCCGACGGGCAAAAAAAACACGATGAGTACTTCGGCGATGTCGAGGTCTATCACGGCATTCTCGACGTCGAGCTACCGCGCACGGACTCACGCGCTTTCACCCTGGCCGTGACGTATCAAGGCTGCGCCGACAAAGGCCTGTGCTACCCGCCCGAAACCGAGCGCCTGAGCATCAGTGACAGTAGCGCCGCAGCGACGCCCTACAACTGGAGCTGGCGAGAACTGGCGCTGTTCTTCCTCGCCGGCCTGGGCCTGACCTTCACGCCCTGCGTGCTGCCGATGCTGCCGATCCTGTCGGGTGTTGTCTTGCGCGGTCAGGTGGGCGGCTTGCGCGGGTTCAATCTTTCGCTGGCGTACGTGCTGCCAATGGCTGCCTGTTTCGCCCTGCTCGGTGCGTTGATGGGGATGTTCGGCGCGCAGCTGAATCTTCAGGCACGCCTTCAATCCGTCTGGGTGCTGGTGCCCTTCGCGATGTTTTTTGCCGTGTTTGCCCTGGCGATGTTCGGCGTATTTGAACTCAAGCTGCCGCAGGCCATCAGCAGTCGCCTGGACCGTATCGCCGGTCGTACCGAGGGCGGCTCCCTGTGGGGCGCAGCGGTGCTGGGCGTGGTTTCCAGCCTGCTGGTTTCGCCCTGCGTTTCGGCGCCATTGGCCGGGGCCTTGCTGTACATCAGCGCCAGCGGCGATGCTTTGGGTGGCGGATTGAAACTGTTCATGCTCGGCCTCGGCATGGGCACCCCGCTGCTGCTGGTGGCTACAGGCGGCGCGGCGTGGCTACCGAAAAGCGGGCCATGGCTGATCTATGTGAAGAATGCGATTGGCGTGTTGTTGCTGGGGCTGGCGATCGGCCTCCTCAGCCGTGTCCTGCCCGGCCAAATTACCTTGCTGCTGATCGGCTTGCTGGCCGGTGGCGTCGGATTGTTCTTGGGAGCGCTGGAGTTCGTCTACAAACCGCCGAGAAAACGCCTGGGCCAGTTGCTCGGGATGTTTTTGCTGTTTTATGCCCTGGCTTGCTGGTACGGCGCGTTCAGTGGCCAGACCGACCCGTTCAACCCGATTGGCCAGCCGCGTCTCGTCGAGGCAGCCGGTCAAGCGCCAAGCATCAGCGCCTGGCAAACCGTCAGCACCCCGGCCGACCTGGACCGTGTGCTCGCCGAGGCACGATCCTCCGGCACCCCGTTGCTGCTCGACTGGTACGCCGACTGGTGCATCAGCTGCAAAGTCATCGAACATGAAGTGCTCAAAGACCCGATCGTCGTCGAACGTCTCAAGGGCTATCGTCTGATCCGCTTCGACATCACCGCCAGCAACGCCGAGCAACGCGCCCTGCTCGACCGCTATCAACTGTTCGGGCCACCGGCACTGATGTTTTTCGGCAAGGATGGCGTCGAACGCGCCGATGTTCGGGTGATCGGCGAGATCAGCGCCAAAGACTTCGCTGAACGTGTTGTGAAGGCGAATGACCAGATTTAACCAAGCAGTCATATATTTTGCGCAAACATCGGGCAACGTGCTGGCTATTGCAGAGAACTGGACAGTCACAAACCCTTTGCGGCATAGTCGCCGGGTTCTGACAATTGCACGCTGATAACAAGGAACAGCCGATGGCGACGCTACTCGTACTGCACGGACCCAACCTGAATTTGCTCGGCACCCGCGAACCGGGCACCTATGGCGCCACGACACTGGCGCAGATCAACCAGGACCTGGAACGCCGTGCCCGCGAAGCCGGTCACCATTTGCTGCACCTGCAAAGCAATGCCGAGTACGAATTGATCGACCGCATCCACGCCGCGCGCAGCGAAGGCGTGGACTTCATTTTGATCAATCCGGCAGCTTTTACGCATACAAGTGTCGCTTTACGTGACGCGCTGCTGGCAGTGAGCATCCCATTCATCGAAGTGCATTTGTCTAACGTGCACAAACGCGAACCTTTTCGCCATCACTCTTACTTCTCCGACGTAGCGGTGGGAGTGATCTGCGGCCTTGGCGCCAGCGGTTACCGACTGGCCCTGGAGGCCGCCCTGGAACAGCTTGAACAACAAGTTAACCGCCCCTGACCGACCCTTGGGAGTTGATGATTCATGGATATCCGTAAAGTTAAGAAACTGATCGAATTGCTGGAAGAGTCCGGCATCGACGAGCTCGAGATCAAGGAAGGCGAAGAGTCCGTACGCATCAGCCGTCATAGCAAGACCCCGGCTCAGCAGTACTACGCGCCAGCTCCAATGCATGCTCCGGCCCCTGCGCCTGTCGCTGCCGCCGCTCCGGCTGCCGCTGCCGCACCAGCTGCTCCGGCCGCTCCAGTGCTGAACGGCACCGTTGCCCGTTCGCCGATGGTCGGTACGTTCTATCGCAAATCTTCGCCAAGCTCGCCGTCCTTCGTTGAAGTCGGCCAGACCGTGAAGAAAGGCGACACCCTGTGCATCGTTGAAGCCATGAAGATGATGAACCACATCGAAGCTGAAACCAGCGGTGTGATCGAATCCATCCTCGTTGAAGACGGCCAGCCGGTTGAGTACGACCAACCGCTGTTCACCATCGTTTGAACCGCGGAGAGCCTTTGATGACTGCGAAGTTGGAAAAAGTTCTGATCGCCAACCGCGGTGAGATCGCCCTGCGGATCCTGCGCGCCTGCAAAGAGATGGGCATCAAGACCGTCGCCGTTTACTCCAAGGCTGACAAGGAACTGATGCACCTGGGCCTGGCAGACGAATCCGTCTGCATCGGTCCGGCATCGGCCGCCCACTCTTACCTGCACATTCCGGCAATCATCGCCGCGGCTGAAGTGACTGGCGCCACCGCCATTCACCCGGGCTACGGCTTCCTTGCGGAAAACGCCGACTTCGCCGAGCAGGTCGAGAACTCAGGCTTCGCGTTCATTGGCCCGAAAGCCGACACCATTCGCCTGATGGGCGACAAGGTATCGGCCAAGCACGCCATGATCGCCGCCGGCGTTCCAACCGTTCCGGGTTCCGACGGCCCGCTGCCGGAAGACGAAGAAACCGCTCTGCGCATTGGTCGCGAAGTGGGTTATCCGGTGATCATCAAGGCCGCTGGCGGCGGCGGTGGTCGCGGCATGCGCGTTGTGCACAAGGAAGAAGACCTGATTTCCTCGGCACAACTGACCCGCTCTGAAGCAGGCGCGGCGTTCGGCAACCCGATGGTCTACCTGGAAAAATTCCTGACCAACCCACGTCACGTGGAAGTTCAGGTTCTCTCCGACGGCCAGGGCCACGCCATCCACCTGGGTGACCGCGATTGCTCGCTGCAACGTCGCCACCAGAAAGTCCTCGAAGAAGCGCCGGCACCGGGCATCGACGAGCAGGCTCGCCAGGAAGTCTTCGCCCGCTGCGTCAAGGCGTGCATCGACATCGGTTACCGTGGCGCCGGTACTTTCGAGTTCCTGTACGAGAACGGTCGCTTCTACTTCATCGAGATGAACACTCGTGTCCAGGTAGAGCACCCGGTTTCGGAAATGGTCACCGGTATCGACATCGTCAAGGAGATGCTCAGCATCGCCGCCGGCAACAAGCTGTCGTTCACCCAGGATGACGTGGTCATCCGCGGTCACTCGCTGGAATGCCGGATCAACGCCGAAGACCCGAAAACCTTCATGCCAAGCCCTGGCACGGTCAAGCATTTCCACGCTCCAGGCGGCAACGGCGTTCGCGTCGATTCCCACCTGTACAGTGGCTATGCCGTTCCGCCGAACTACGATTCGTTGATCGGCAAGCTGATCACCTACGGCGCAACCCGTGACGAAGCCATGGCGCGCATGCGCAATGCGCTGGACGAGATCGTGGTAGACGGGATCAAGACCAACATCCCGCTGCACCGCGACCTGACCCGCGACGAAGGCTTCTGCAAAGGGGGCGTGAACATTCACTACCTCGAGCACAAGCTGGCTGGCGAGAAGCACTAAGCTTCGACCCTATCGACAAAGCCGCCTTCGGGCGGCTTTGTTGTTTGCGGAAAAAGAAAGATCAAAAGATCGCAGCCTGCGGCAGCTCCTACCCTGCGATCTTTTGATTTTTCTCCATGGTCGTCATCGACGTCGCGCTCGCGTAAACTTGCGCGCTTCTCGCAGCCCGCTAGGCTGCAATCAATATTTTTCAAAGGTGCCCGCCATGCCTTGGCTGCAAGTCCGTCTCGCCATCAGCCCAGAACAAGCCGAAACCTACGAAGACGCTTTCCTTGAAGTGGGCGCCGTGTCGGTGACCTTCATGGATGCCGAGGATCAACCGATCTTCGAACCGGAACTCAACACCACCCCGCTGTGGTCCCACACGCACCTGCTGGCGCTGTTCGAAGGCGGCACCGAGCCAGGCCCGGTATTGGCCCATCTTGAGCTGCTGACCGGCAGCCCGCTGCCCGAGCACCACAGCGAAGTGATCGAAGACCAGGACTGGGAACGCAGCTGGATGGACGGTTTCCAGCCGATGCAATTCGGCCAGCGCCTGTGGATCGTGCCGAGCTGGCACGCCGCACCGGAACCCGATGCAGTGAACCTGCTGCTAGACCCGGGCCTCGCATTCGGCACCGGCACCCACCCGACCACCGCACTGTGCCTGGAATGGCTCGACGGCCAGGACCTGAAAGACTGCAACGTGCTGGACTTTGGCTGCGGCTCGGGGATTCTGGCGATTGCCGCCCTGCTGCTGGGCGCCAAGGAAGCCGTGGGCACCGACATCGACGTGCAGGCGCTGGAAGCTTCCCGCGACAATGCCGGGCGCAACAACATCGCCGAACACCTGTTCCCGCTGTACCTGCCGGAAGATCTGCCGCAGGTTCAGGCCGACGTGCTGGTGGCCAACATTCTCGCCGGCCCGCTGGTGTCCCTGGCGCCACAGTTGACCCGCCTGGTGAAATCAGGCGGCCGCCTGGCGCTGTCGGGCATCCTCGCCGAGCAAGGCGATGACGTCGCTGCCGCCTACGCGAAGGACTTCGATCTGGACCCGATCGCCAATCGCGACGGCTGGGTGCGCATCACTGGTCGTCGGCGCTAGAATGACCGCCTGCCTATACCGGATCGCCGCATGACCGACAGTTTCGTCACCCAGTGCCCGCATTGCCAAACCAGCTTCCGCGTCAGCCATGCTCAGTTGAGCGTGGCGCGGGGCGTGGTTCGTTGCGGCTCGTGCCTGCAGGTGTTCAATGCCGCCAAGCAACTGCTTGAGCAGGCCGGCAAGGAGGCGCCAATCCCACCGGCAGCCGAAACGCCGCAAGAGCCCCGCGCCATCAGCCAAAAGCAATGGAGCGCGACCGCGCTGGATCTGGACAGCCTGGATCTCGACGAAGAGCTTGCCCGGCTTGAACAGCGGGAAATCCAGCCCGCCACCGAACTTGGTCGCCATCGCGACGACTCGCTGAGTGCCCGTCGCGATTCCGTCGAACAGGACGATGAGCCGTGGTCCGACAGTCTGTTCAGCGAGTCGGCCGCCGATCGCGCAAAAACCGAGCCCCCGTTCGACAGTTTCGAGACACCCGAGCCGACGATTGAATCGGACAAAGGCTCGCGCACCGAACCTTCCCTGTCTCTGGAGCCGGTGGAGCTGGACGACGAATCGCAGCCGCCACAACTGCGACTGCACGATCCGCTCGACACACCGCTCAACCATGAACGCCTGTCGGCAGCCGACGAGCACGAGATCGACGATGAACTGCCGCCGGTCGAACCGCTGCGCCAGCGACGCGAACGCAGCGAACCCGGCGTGCGCGCTGAAGTACTGCAGGACCTGACCGACGATCCGCTGCAACTGGACTGGCAAAAGCGCCGCTCTCCCTGGGGCCGCCGCCTGTTCTGGTTGTTGTTGACCCTGCTCGCCGCTGGCGCCCTCGTCGGCCAGTACATCGCCTACGACTTCGACAACCTGGCGCGACAAGACCAATACCGTCCATGGTTCCAGCAACTGTGCCCGCAAATCGGTTGCGACGTTCCGTCCAGGGTCGACATCGCGAAAATCAAAAGCAGCAACCTGGTTGTGCGCAGCCATCCGGAGTTCAACGGCGCGCTGGTGGTCGATGCCATCATCTATAATCGCGCCCCTTTCTCCCAACCCTTCCCACTGCTGGAACTGCGCTTTGCAGACCTCAACGGCCACCTGATCGCCAGTCGACGCTTCAAACCCGGCGAGTACCTCAACGGCGATCTCGAAGGCATGGTGGAAATGCCACCACAAACGCCTATCCACATCGCACTGGACATTCTCGATCCAGGCGCCAAAGCGGTGAACTACAGCCTGAGCTTTCACTCGCCGGAGTGAAAAGCTTCCCCGCGCCGGGATTGACGTCGACTTTCTGACTGCCTCCCACCGAACCAAACCGCTGGTAATAACAGAATAACTGTTCAGATTTTGTTCAATTCAGCCTTTATCCAGTCATCGAGAGCGGGTATCATGCCAACCCTTTTTCGAACTCTCATGATCCGGCCCCACAACAGGGAAGTCCTATGTCGGCGGTACGCATCGGTCCATACACATTACAAAACAGCTTGATTCTCGCCCCGATGGCGGGCGTCACTGACCAACCCTTTCGTCAGCTCTGCAAGCGCTTGGGTGCAGGGCTAGTCGTCTCGGAAATGGTCACCAGCGACATGAGTTTGTGGAATACCCGCAAATCGCGCATGCGCATGATCCACGAAGGTGATCCCGAGCCACGCTCGGTACAGATCGCCGGTGGTGACGCACAGATGCTGGCGGACGCGGCCCGGGCCAACGTCGAACTGGGCGCACAGATTATTGACATCAACATGGGCTGTCCGGCGAAGAAGGTCTGCAACAAGGCTGCCGGTTCCGCGCTGTTGAAGGATGAAGCCTTGGTTACCGAGATCCTGCAGGCCGTCGTGGCTGCGGTTGATGTGCCGGTGACCCTGAAGATCCGGACCGGATGGGACCGGGACAACAAGAACGGCCTGACGGTGGCGAAGATCGCTGAACAGGCAGGCATTACGGCACTGGCGGTGCATGGCCGCACCCGAGCCGACCTGTACACCGGTGAAGCCGAGTACGACACGATTGCCGCGATCAAGCAGGCCGTGTCGATACCGGTTTTCGCCAACGGCGATATCGATTCGCCGGAGAAAGCCCGGTACGTGCTCGATGCGACCGGTGTTGACGGCCTGTTGATTGGCCGGGCGGCCCAGGGGCGGCCGTGGATTTTTCGTGAGATCGATCATTTCCTGCGTACCGGCGAGAAACTCCCGGCGCTGGAGCTGATCGAGGTGGAACGCATTCTGCTAGAGCATCTGGCTGCCCTGCACGTCTTCTATGGCGATGTCATGGGCGTCCGTATCGCTCGAAAGCATGTGGGCTGGTATCTCGCAACCTTGCCGGGCGCCAGGGAATTTCGCGCCCACTTCAATCGTTTGGATGGTACGGAAACACAATGCGCCAACGTTCGGGAGTTTTTTGCCGAGCGTTACAAGAGCCTGACAGGGGACGGAGAAGGGGTGGCCGCATGACGATGATGACCGAGACTTTAGTGAGTGGAACAACACCCGTGAGCGACAACGTGAATTTGAAACAGCACCTCAATACGCCGAGCGAAGAAGGTCAGACCCTTCGCGGGAGTGTCGAGAAGGCGCTGCACAATTATTTCGCCCACCTTGAGGGCGCTGCCGTCACGGATGTGTACAACCTGGTGCTCTCCGAAGTCGAGGCCCCCCTGCTCGAGTGCGTGATGAACTACGTCAAGGGCAACCAGACCAAGGCCAGCGAGATGCTCGGACTGAACCGGGGCACGCTGCGCAAGAAACTCAAGCAGTACGATTTGCTGTAAGCATTCAATCAAACCAGAAAGGCGCCCGCGTAAAACCGGTCGCCTTTTTTGCTGACTCCTTTGCTTTTGATGGAAATTGAAATGACCGACCAGACTACCCGCCTGCCGATCCGCCGCGCCTTGATCAGTGTTTCCGACAAGACCGGGATCCTCGAATTCGCCAAAGAGCTTGAAGCCCTGGGCGTCGAGATTCTCTCCACCGGCGGAACGTTCAAGCTGCTGCAGGACAACGGCGTTGCCGCAGTGGAAGTCGCGGATTACACCGGTTTCGCGGAAATGATGGACGGCCGGGTGAAAACCCTGCACCCGAAAATCCACGGCGGCATCCTCGGTCGTCGCGGCATCGACGACGCCATCATGAACGAGCACGGCATCAAGCCGATCGATCTGGTCGCGGTCAACCTGTACCCGTTCGAAGCCACCATCAACAAGCCTGACTGCGACCTGCCGACCGCTATCGAGAACATCGACATCGGCGGCCCGACCATGGTCCGTTCGGCAGCAAAAAACCATAAAGACGTGGCCATCGTGGTCAATGCCGGCGACTACGCCAGCGTCCTGGAAGGCCTCAAGGCCGGCGGCCTGACCTACGCTCAGCGTTTCGACCTGATGCTCAAGGCATTCGAACACACCGCGGCCTACGACGGCATGATCGCCAACTACATGGGCACCGTGAATCAGGCTGCCGAGACACTCTCGACCTCCGGTCGCAGCGAGTTCCCACGCACCTTCAACAGCCAGTTCATCAAGGCTCAGGAAATGCGCTACGGCGAGAACCCGCACCAGAGCGCGGCGTTCTACGTGGAAGCCAAGCCTGCCGAAGTCGGCATCGCCACCGCGACCCAACTGCAAGGCAAAGAGCTGTCGTACAACAACGTGGCTGACACCGATGCCGCGCTGGAATGCGTGAAGAGCTTCGTCAAGCCAGCCTGCGTGATCGTCAAGCACGCCAACCCGTGCGGCGTGGCGGTGAGCCCGGACGCCGAAGGCGGCATCCGTCAGGCTTACGAACTGGCCTACGCCACCGATACCGAATCGGCTTTCGGCGGCATCATCGCCTTCAACCGCGAACTCGATGCCGAGACCGCCAAGGCCATCGTCGAGCGTCAGTTCGTCGAAGTGATCATCGCCCCGAGCGTCAGCGAAGAGGCCCGCGCCATCGTTGCCGCCAAAGCCAACGTGCGCCTGCTGGCCTGCGGCGAGTGGGCGGCTGATCGCGCCGCTGCCTGGGATTACAAACGCGTCAACGGTGGCCTGCTGGTGCAGAGCCGCGACATCGGCATGATCGGCGCCGACGACCTGAAAGTGGTGACCAAGCGCGCCCCGAGCGAACAGGAAATCAATGACCTGATCTTCGCCTGGAAAGTCGCCAAGTACGTGAAGTCCAACGCCATCGTCTACGCCAAGAACCGCCAGACCATCGGTGTCGGCGCTGGCCAGATGAGCCGCGTGAACTCCGCACGCATTGCTGCCATCAAGGCAGAGCATGCTGGCCTGCAGGTTCAAGGTGCGGTCATGGCATCCGACGCATTCTTCCCGTTCCGCGACGGCATCGACAACGCGGCCAAGGTCGGTATCACTGCGGTGATCCAGCCAGGCGGCTCGATGCGTGACAACGAAGTGATTGCTGCTGCCGACGAAGCCGGCATCGCCATGGTGCTCACCGGCATGCGTCACTTCCGTCACTGATAACACACCCACTGTAGGAGCCGGCTTGCTGGCGATAGCGGTCTGGCAGGTAAACAGCGATGACCCGATCGCCAGCAAGCCGGCTCCTACAGTCAGCATCCAGCAGGATGCATCCCCGAATTAGCGTCATCCGAGGTTTTTGAAATGAATGTTTTGATCATTGGCAGCGGTGGCCGTGAACACGCACTGGCCTGGAAAGTGGCTCAGGATCCTCGCGTGCAGAAAGTGTTCGTGGCACCGGGTAACGCCGGCACCGCCATCGAAGCCAAGTGCGAGAACGTCGCCATCGACGTGCTGGCCCTGGAGCAACTGGCAGACTTCGCCGAGAAAAACGTTTCCCTGACCATCGTTGGCCCTGAAGTGCCATTGGTTGCCGGCGTTGTAGACCTGTTCCGCAGCCGTGGCCTGGACTGCTTCGGTCCGACCGCTGGCGCTGCGCAGCTGGAAGGTTCGAAAGCGTTCACCAAGGACTTCCTGGCGCGCCACAAGATCCCGACTGCCGACTACCAGAACTTCACCGAGATCGAGCCTGCCCTGGCTTATCTGCGTGAAAAAGGTGCGCCGATCGTAATCAAGGCCGACGGCCTGGCCGCCGGTAAAGGCGTGATCGTCGCCATGACCCTGACTGAAGCCGAAGACGCGGTACGCGACATGTTGGCAGGCAATGCCTTTGGCGAAGCCGGTTCGCGCGTCGTCATCGAAGAGTTCCTGGACGGCGAAGAAGCCAGCTTCATCGTCATGGTCGATGGCAAGAACGTCTTGCCGATGGCCACCAGCCAGGACCACAAACGCGTTGGCGACGGCGATACTGGCCCGAACACTGGCGGCATGGGTGCTTACTCCCCTGCCCCGGTCGTCACCGCCGACGTGCACAAGCGCGTCATGGACCTGGTGATCTGGCCGACCGTGCGCGGCATGGCCGAGGAAGGTAACGTCTACACTGGCTTCCTGTATGCAGGCCTGATGATTGACAAGGCTGGTAACCCAAAAGTTATCGAATTTAACTGCCGTTTCGGCGACCCTGAGACCCAACCGGTCATGCTGCGTTTGCAGTCGAGCCTGGTGCTGCTGGTCGAAGCGGCCCTGGCGCAGGCGCTGGACAAGGTCGAAGCGCAATGGGATCCACGCCCGAGCGTCGGTATCGTATTGGCCGCAGGCGGCTATCCTGGTGACTACGCCAAAGGCGTGGCTATCAACGGCCTGGACGCTGCGGCAGCATTGGAAGGCAAAGTTTTCCACGCTGGTACGGCGCTCAAGGACGGTCAGGTTGTAACGGCCGGTGGTCGGGTGCTTTGCGCCACTGCCATGGGCGTCAGCGTCGACGCTGCCCAACAGCAGGCTTACAAGCTGGCGGCCAGCATTGATTGGGAAGGCTGTTTCTATCGCAAGGACATTGGCTACCGCGCCATTGCCCGCGAGCGTGGCGAAAATCAGGAATAAGGTCAACACCGCGCCAGGCAACGGACTCGATTCCTTGCCTGGCTATTCCGGCGCCGCGCATCGTTATATTCTGGCATTAACCTAAGAAGGGATTTCGCCGTGCGCTGGCTCAGGATTGCCATAAGTTTAACCGTCACGCTGCTGACCTTGCTCTGCATGCTACCGGCCCAGGCCGAGCAAGGCAGTGGCTGGGCAGTATTGCTCGACGAACAGGGCGACCTGCAACTCAGCGACATCCGCTCTGCCCGCTACACCAATCAATTCAGCCCCATCGAACTCGACCGCCTCACGGCAGCCGAGCCCGATGGCGCCTTATGGCTGCGATTCAGACTCTCGCCCGGCAAGCATGAACAATTGCTGCGGGTGTTCGCTCCCGATCTGCGCCAACTCGACCTGTATGTGCTGGACGGCGACAAGCTGGTCGATCAAGCCAACACGGGCAACGAACAGCCCCAGGCGGCGCGGCCACTGCCCAGCAGTGATTTCATGTTGCCGCTACCCCAAAGCGACAAGCCACTCGACGTCTACCTGCGGCTTAACTCCGACCATCAGTTGAGGCCCTACGTCACCCTGCAAGCGGCCGTCATGACCGCCGCCAATCAGGGCCAGACGCTGATCTACGGACTGCTGTTCGGCTGCATCACGATGCTGATCCTGCACAACCTCCTGCGCTATACCTACACCCGTTCTCGCAGCAGCCTCTGGGTAGCGGCATGCGAGGGCTTGCTGATGCTCAGCCTGCTGTTGTTTCTGAACATCGCCGGGGCCTGGCTGCCGGACTGGCGTGCACTGCAAACGCCAGGAGCGTACCTGGCGTTGCTGCTGACAGCGCCTTGCGGCCTGATGCTGACTAACCGGTTCTTCGCTCCTCTGGGTCCGCACCCCCTGAACAAGCTGATCATGGGAGAAGTGCTGCTCATCTCCTCCTGTGGCCTGATGTTGTTGTTCGTCAACACCTTGCCACTGAACTTCATCACCTACGGCTTGGTGGCCCTGGCGGGGCTGACCATGTTGTTCATCAGCGCCTATCACTGGCAAAAAAACTATCGCCCGGCACGCTTTTTCGTGGCGGCGATGGTTGTGTTCAACCTTGGGACGCTGATTATTCTCCCAGCCCTGTTGGGGTTGACCCTGATCGAGCCCCACGGGTTGATCACTATCTTGCTGGCACTCATCTGCCTCAGTGGTTTGCTGATGAGCATTGCCCTGAGTGAGCGACAGCGCAGCATCACCGAAAGCCGTTTCAGCATCAGTCGCGATCTGGCCGCCAGCAATGCCGAGATCAATGCCAAGGCGGAGTTCCTGGCGAAAATCAGCCATGAAATCCGCACGCCGATGAACGGCGTACTGGGCATGACCGAGCTGCTGCTGGGCACGCCGCTCTCGGTCAAGCAGCGCGACTATGTGCAGACCATCCACAGTGCCGGCAACGAACTGCTGACATTGATCAACGAAATTCTCGACATTTCCAAGCTCGAATCCGGGCAGATCGAACTCGATGATGTGCAGTTCGATCTCAACGCGCTGATCGAAGATTGCCTGAGTATCTTCCGTGCCAAGGCCGAACAGCAGAACGTCGAGCTGATCAGCTTTATTCAGCCGCAGGTCCCACGGGTCATCAGCGGAGACCCGACGCGTCTGCGCCAGACCCTCCTGAGCCTGCTTGAAAACGCCCTGAAGAAAACCGACGAAGGCGAAATCCTGATCGTCGTCGCTCTCGATGAGCGCACCGCCAAACCGCGCCTGCGCATCGCCGTACAGGACAGCGGCGAACCCATGAACGCCGAAGAGCGCGATGCGCTGATGCACGCCGAACTGCACAGCAGGCACTTCCTCTCGGCCACGCATCTGGGCGGCAACCTGGGGCTGGTGATCGCTCGCCAACTGATTCGCCTGATGCAAGGGGAATTCGGCATCAAGAGCGGCACCAATCAAGGCAGCACGCTATGGCTGACCTTGCCGCTGGACCCCGACCGCCTCGAACACCCGACCTCCGACCTCGATGGCCCGCTGCAAGGCGCACGCGTGCTGGTGGTGGATGACAACGACACCTGTCGCAAGGTGCTGGTGCAACAGTGCACGGCCTGGGGGCTGAACGTCAGCGCCGCGCCTTCCGGCAAGGAAGCGCTGGCGCTGTTGCGCACCAAGGCACACCTGCGCGATTACTTCGATGTGGTCCTGCTCGACCAGAACATGCCCGGCATGACTGGCATGCAACTGGCGGCCAAGATCAAGGAAGACCCAAGCCTGAACCACGACATCCTGTTGATCATGCTGACCGGCATCAGCAATGCGCCCAGCAAGATCATCGCCCGCAACTCGGGGATCAAACGCATCCTCGCCAAACCGGTCGCCGGGTACACGCTTAAAACGACCCTCGCCGACGAGTTGACGCAGCGCAACAAGGGTCTCGCCTTCACTCAGCTACCGCAAAACGTCCCTACCCTGCCGGTCAAGGTTCCGAGTGATTTCCGTATTCTGGTCGCGGAAGACAACAGCATTTCGACCAAGGTCATCCGCGGCATGCTGGGCAAGCTCAACCTGCAACCGGACACTGCCAGCAATGGCGAAGAAGCCTTGCAGGCGATGAAAGCCCAACGTTACGACCTCGTCCTGATGGACTGCGAAATGCCGATCCTCGATGGCTTCTCCGCCACCCAGCAATTGCGCGCATGGGAAGTTGGCAACCAACGGACTCGTACTCCGGTGGTGGCATTGACCGCCCACATTCTCGCTGAGCATAAAGAGCGTGCACGCCAGGCCGGCATGGATGGGCACATGGCCAAACCGGTCGAGCTTTCGCAATTGCGCGAATTGATCGAACACTGGGTCACCCAACGTGATCAGCTAAATCGGGCGGCGACACCCACGTCCTGAGCCGACAGACCCCGCAGCGCCTGATAGACTCCCCCTCGACTTCCCTCGCCAGTGAGCTTGCACCATGCTCCATGTGTTGTTCAGTGTTTACCTGAAGATGCTGGTGCTCTACAGCCCCTTCTTCGTGTTGTCCTGCTTCATCAGCCTGACTCGCGGTTATTCACGCAAGGAACAGCGCCGCCTGGCCTGGAAAGTGGCCCTCGCCACACTGATCTCCAGCGTGTTGCTGTACTTGTTCGGACGGGTGATTTTCAGCGTCTTCGGCATTACTGTGGACGCATTCCGCATTGGTGCCGGTAGCGTGCTGTTCATCTCGGCACTGGCCATGGCGCAAGGCAAGTCAGCGGTACAGACCGACAACGTGCAGCAGGACGTGACCATCGTCCCGCTGACCATTCCCCTGACGGTTGGGCCCGGCACCATCGGCGCCTTGCTGGTGATGGGCGTGGGCCAGCCGCACTGGGACGACAAGCTCACGGCCATCGTGGGTATTGCGTTAGCCAGCTTCACCGTAGGAGTGGTGCTGTATCTGTCCGGCCGCATCGAACGCATTCTCGGCGACCAGGGCTTGCAGATTGTCAGCCGGTTGATGGGGTTGTTTGTGTGTGCGTTGGCGGCGCAGATTATTTTCACCGGGGTGAAGGGGTATCTGGTGCCTTAGGGATAGCCGCGACGTAAAGCCAGAGGTAAATGCCTCTGGCAACCGAGTTGTACTTAAGTCGGCGAATACTCGTAAAAAAGAGCCTCTCGGAGCTCGTCAAGAAACTTGATGGTCTCAGCCTCTTTCCTCAGATCCTCTTCGTGAATAGTGAAATACGCTTTACCTTGATAAATATCCAGATCGGAGCTATTCCATTCCACGAACAGCACTCTAGTGTGCTGCATCGATGGAATGCAACTCACCGTACCCACGACCATCGACACTTCCGCATCGTCATCTTGCTTGCAAACAGAAACGCCGAAGTTAATACCATCGGCATCTGCAGTATTCCTCTCGAATAAATTTACCGCATCGGGTTGTTTCTTGAGTGCATCAATGGTTTTGTCCGCCACGACTTTAAGCGCATTAGCGGCGGTGCCAGCCAGCCCACCGGCTGCCGAATGAACAATGTCCAGAGCTACATTGTCCATCGTCAATTTAGCGCTGCTCGACTTGTAGCGAGTTAAAGCTGCATGATAATTGGTCCACCCAAGGGCGAACATCAGATTTTTGAAAGCCTCGTAACGGGCGGCCCTCTGCGTTTTACTCGGGAACAGGATCTTTGCAGAGATCGAAGCATACGCGTAGGTATTTTTTACAATACGTTTGTTACGCCTGCTCATCCCCTCCAAAAAACCAACAATGCCATCGCCCATGATTGCGGCGTTCAGTTCATCCCGATCAATCGGCAGCTGCATTGCCATACGCATCCGACTCTTCGGACCGGCCAGCGCCAACTTCATCCTACATTGCTCAAGGCATTGATCTAAGTATGCGTGAGCTTCTGCATCATTCATCTTGTTCATTTAAAATTCCTTTTTTATTTAATACTGACGATAACTTCAATAAATCACCCAACAAAACCTATCGCAACCACCAAGTAACTTCAAGGCCTTAAAAAGCAACTAAAAAATACCACTGAAACGGCATTAAATAATTTTTGAAAAAAAGCACGCAAATGAACATACAAAATCACACACAACAACTCACGCTTCACGCAAAGGCAAAGGCAAAGGCAAAGGCAAAGGCAAAGGCAAAGGCAAACACTCCGACTCAATACATAATTAGGCAAGTCAATATCTGCTGCACATGCCAGCATTAACCTACATTCTCTGACGCATTGGTCAAGAGAACAAAAAAGCCACAGCAGCACGAATAAATACTCAGCTGCCGTGGCTTTTTTGTCGAAGGTCAAGACTTCAAGAGGCGGGTTTTTCTCCGTACCAGCGTGGCGTGTATACCCAACTACCGCCACCTGCACGCGTAAATGCACTAGTAGTGGATGAGCCCACCAGGACCATGGTGCGCATATCCACCTGGTCTGGAGTCAACTGGCCAAGTGTTGTCACTCGCAGCGTCTGACCCGGACGACCAATATCTCGCCCCAGCACTATCGGGGTTTCAGGGGAGCGATGTCCGGCGACAATTTCCAATGCCCGACCCAATTGCCATGGTCGAGAGCGCGAGATCGGGTTGTAAAAGGCCAGCGCCAGATCGGCTTGAGCCGCCAGGTCCAGGCGCTTCTCGATAATGGCCCAGGGTTTGAGGTTATCCGACAGCGACAGCACACAGAAATCATGCC
Organism: Pseudomonas sp. Irchel s3b5; assembly: GCF_900187435.1. Lineage (NCBI taxonomy): Bacteria > Pseudomonadati > Pseudomonadota > Gammaproteobacteria > Pseudomonadales > Pseudomonadaceae > Pseudomonas > Pseudomonas sp. Irchel s3b5. The sequence goes on along the minus strand of NZ_FYDY01000011.1, from coordinate 84,112 downwards.
CCAGCGGCGCACCGGCCTGGGCAGCCGTCGCCAGCGAGGCGGAAACCCCGGGCAGAATCTCGAGATCGACATTGTGCCAATGGACATCAGTGGATTCGTGCAACGCCTCCAGCACCGCCGCGGCCATGGCGAAAACGCCCGGGTCACCCGAGGACACCACCACGACAGAGCGCCCCTGAGCGGCGAGTTCGAAGGCGTGACGGGCGCGCTGCATCTCTTCGCGGTTGTCAGTGCAGTGCAGCACCTGATCCGCGCGAAACGGCCCGGCCATGCGTACGTAAGTCTCGTAACCCAGCACATCATTGGCGCGAGCCAGCTCCGACTTGACCGCTGGCACCATCAGTTCGGCGGCGCCCGGCCCCAGACCAATCACCGCCAAGCGTCCGCGAGGGCGACCGATCAGCAACGGATCCAGTGGGTTATCGGCAACAGCGATGGCAATCGCGTCATCGCCAAGAATGGAAACAGGCTGGCCGACAGCGTTGCGCGCCAGTTCACCCATATCGGTTTCAGCCTTGGCAAACCGCAAGGGCACACCCAGTTCACGCGCAGTTTCTCGCAGCGCCGGGTGGGTCATTTCGGTATCGGGGGCCAACAGGCAAGCCAGCGATTGCACGGCAATTGCGGCCTGATGCAAAACCTGGCGAATGGCGTTCGACAGATCTGAAACCGCACCACTGACCGCCACCACGACGCTACGTGGATAGATCAGCAGTTCGTTAGCCTGCGGCGTCCGTTCGGCATGGCCGACATGTAGCGCCAGTCGCGCCTGAGCATCCTCAGGCAATTGCGCTTGGGCCAGCCACGGTGCAGAACCTTCGATGCGCACCGTTTCACCGGCCAGCAGGTCGGAAACAAAACGCTTACCCAATTCCAGATCGCCAAGGACATAGCCGCTGGGCGGGTTGAGCAGACACGTTCCGAAACGCAACTCACCGCTGGTGGTGATCGCCGCCGAAACGTCCAGTGCGGCGGCAATCTCACGCGCCATCACATTCACCCCGCCGAGACCGCCCAACAGCGGAACTACGGCGCTGCCATCTTCGGCCACCGCCAGTACTGGAGGCTCGGCACCTTTTTCCAGCAACAGCGGCGCCAGCGTGCGGATCACAATCCCGGCAGCGCACAGAGCAATGATCGGCGTACCTTGTTGATACAACTCGCGCAAGGTCGAACCGAATTCACGATAGACATGATCAGCACCGTCCACCCGTTCGGCCAATCCGTGGATCAGGGCGTCGGGGTAGACCTGTTGAATCCTGCGCGCGGTGGCGAGGCTGCCATTGCCGAGAATGACAATCGCCGGAACTGGACGGGTCATCAGCCTTGCCACCTTTCGCCGGGAACGATGATCAACGAGAAGTACGGCGAAGACATCGGCTCGACCTGATCCAGCGGCACGATCTTCTGATTGGCCATGGTCGCGCGCTCGACGTACAACGCACGTTCGGCAAGGCCGAGTTCTTCCAGCACCTGGCGCACCTTGGGAAAGTTACGTCCCAACTTCATGATCACCGCCGCATCGGCATCGGCCAGGCGACGCTTGAGCTCATCGTGCGGCAGCACACCGGAAAGCACCGACAAACTCTGATTGCGATACACCAGCGGCGCGCCGAGCACCGATGCGCCACCCAGCATCGAACACACACCCGGCACCACTTCCGCTTGATAACGCTCGGCGAGGCGGTCGTGCAGGTACATGTAGGAACCGTAGAAGAACGGATCACCTTCGCAGATCACCGCCACATCGCGACCGGCATCCAGATGCGCGGCCACCGCCTGGGCGGCCTCATCGTAGAAATCACTGATGACTTGCTCATAGGACAGCGGTGCCGGCAGCACTTCGGTAGTCACCGGATAAACCAGCGGCAGCAGATTCTGCGCGTCTTGCAGATGCGCTTCGATGATGCCGAAAGCGTTGCCCTTCTTGCCCTTGGCCACGAAGTACGCCACCACCGGCGATTCGCGCAGCAGGCGCAAGGCCTTGACGGTAATCAGTTCCGGATCACCAGGGCCCACGCCAAGGCCGATCAAACGTCCAGGTTGCTGCATCATTCGATCTCCGTGGCGAGGGCATTGACAGCGGCGGCGGCCATGGCGCTTCCGCCCAGGCGACCTTGCATGATGACAAACGGCACGCCACGGCTGTCCGCCGCCAGCGCTGCCTTGGATTCGGCGGCACCGACGAAACCTACCGGGAAGCCGAGGATCAGCGCCGGTTTCGGTGCGCCGGCATCGAGCATTTCCAACAGATAGAACAGCGCGGTCGGCGCGTTGCCGATCACCACCACACTGCCTTCCATATGCGGCCGCCACAGTTCCAGCGCGGCGGCGGAGCGAGTGTTGCCCAGCTCGCGGGCTAGCTCGGGAACGCTTTCATCGCGCAGGGTGCAGATCACTGGATTGTTCGCCGGCAAGCGCGCACGGGTCACACCTTCGGAAACCATCCGCGCATCACAGAGGATCGGCGCACCAGCAGCCAGCGCATCACGCCCGGCCTTACCCGCGCCTTCGGAAAACTGCAAACCGTCGATGGCCTCGACCATGCCGCACGCGTGAATCACACGGACCGCGAGTTTCTCCAGATCGGCCGGGATGCGGTCGAGGTTGGCCTCGGCGCGAATGATCGCGAAGGAGTTGCGATAGATCTCCTGACCGTCGCGGATGTAATCAAGCATCAAGGGGGCTCCGTGAGCGGGCGTCGAGCAGGGCTGCGACCGCTTCAATAGTCAGGTTGTGTGCGTGCAGCGTGCCGAAACCCGGTTGCGCTGCATCGCGAAAATAGAGGTCATAATGACCGGCGGAAACGGCCAGCAGGGTGACTGGCGCAGTGTGTGCGGCGGCACAGGATCGCGAGCAACCGCTCAGGTGCACATTCAGTACCTGCCCCTGTCCTTGCAGCAGCGCAGCCAATTGCAAGGCATCACCCTTGGTATCGGCTAGACCTTTGCCGCAGCCCGTCGAACCGGTACAAGCGATCAACCGTGACAATGCTTGATCAGCGTCACATAACAGGCCCAACGCGCGCAGGCGACGCATGACTTCAGCGGCGTCCTCATCGCGAATATTCGGCAGCAACAAGCTTTGCCAGGGTGTGAACCGCAATGTTGCATCGCCGTAATCCTGTGCCAATTGAGCTACGCCACGCAGCATGGTGCCATCGAGCCGCCCCAGCGGCGGCACAGCGCCAACATGGACATAACCGGATTGCGCCTGCGGATTCGCGCCAATGTGCAGGACGTTTGGTTTCGATGATCGCTGCCAATCTGCAATAGGGCTGAAGGGCACGCGCTCGGCCAGTCGACCGAGGAACACCGCGGTCGAAACATTGGCCAGCAAGTGGCGCATGCGCGTTTGGTCGGGGCCCGCCAGTTCCAGGAACAGCTCAAGCACTGCGACCATCAGGCCGTGTCCGTCATCCAACCCGACAGTACCGGCCGGCAATTCGGTGGGACATCCCGCAAGCCCGAATGCCAACCGCAGTTCACCATCACAATGGACAGCCGACAACCACAGATCATGGGCGTGTTCGAGCATCGCCAAAGTTTCGCCGCCGTCGAGTTGCACGGCGAATTTAGCGCTGAGCTCGTGAAAGCGCTCATGTTCCTGGAGTGTCGCAAGGATTTGCTGAGCCAGGTTTCGCGTATCGAACAGCATCTGCGAATCAATGCCCGCACTCGGACTCAACATAAGGTTGCGCACATCGTCGCCCGCCGCCTTCGATGGGCCGAGGCCCGCCGTGATCAGACCTTCGATCAATGCAGCTTCGTCCTTGCCAATGCCTCGAATCTGCACATTTGCCCTGTTGGTGGCCTCGATCACCGAACTGGCATAACGCTGCGCACCATCGGCAATGGCGTTCGCCTGCATCGCGCTCAACACACCTCCGGTGAGTTTTATGCGGCAGATACCACCGTCTCTGGCCTGCACAATTCGCAGTAACCCCGGACAAGCCGAGGGGCGTAATGCGCGGGGAAGAGGAAGGTTGTTCAAAGGGCTACCAGATCAAAAAATGAAAGCGCCTCCAACCGGAAGCGCGCCATATTATGCCTGCATTGGCGCGCGTCATCATAAGACCGCGTGTCGTAAAGGGTCCGCCCCTCAAACCGACATACAGTCGCTCTCACCGACGTTCCGCGTAAAACTCGAAAATCGCATCGGCAATCAGGTCGAGCCGGTGATTCAACTCCTGACGGACCTCTTCAAACCTGGCTCTGTTCAGAGTTAACGGCACAGCACGATGCGTGAGCGTCACATCGCCCACGCGCCAATCCCAAAACAGAAACTCCTCACGCTGGACCTTTGCCCTTAACGAGTAATCATTCAACCCCACCACCAACCGCCCCCCGCTGTCATATTCAGCCGGGGCAATCGCAAACTCCCTGCCGTAGCGACTTTCTTTAGACAATGAAACAAGGGCAGACGAATTAACCATAAGAGCCTCAAACATATCGCTTGTGATTTTCGCCATTCGACTATTAACACCCGCAATCATGTTCAAATAAGCCGAACTCAGCCGACCAGAAAAGCTACTGTAACTTTCCTCAACAACGTTTTTATCTTCATATTCCCAGCCCATTCCCCACAGCGTAATTGCAAAAGCTGAAAACCAGCCTTGGGAATCCGTTTCACGATCACGGGTCTGACTCGCATACCACTGCGCATAGCGTACGGAAGCGTTGACGTCGCGTTTGTCCTGACGTGACAGGCCTCGCGCCGTGGCAATCAAATTGCCGCCCAACAACGACCCGGCAGCCCCTTGCTGATCGAGTGAGGAAAACCCTTGAGCAGACCGTTTTTTGACAGGCACGAAATCTCGTTCAAAGTTTTCGGGATAAGCCAACAAGTCCAGGAGTTCCTTTTCCGAACAATGCATCTTTAAATCCTTTTAAAGTTAATGATTGAACATCCAGCCTATACAACTTCACAACCCCCAACCATCGTGCGGAGTGGCAAACTTAAAACATTCCATTACTCGCCTTTGCCTTCGACGCGTATCATGTGCCGCTTTATACAGATGAAATGAGAATATCCATGACGCGCTGGTTGACCGTGACAGGCATTGGTGAGGACGGCTTCAAAGGTTTGGGCAGAAATGCCCGGCATGCGTTGCTGGCCGCGTCGAAGGTCTTCGGCAGCCAGCGCCAATTGGACCTGCTACCGCCCTGCATTCGCGGTGAACGCCAATGCTGGCCGATCCCATTCTCCCTCGATGCGCTGCTGGCCATGCGCGGTGAGCCGGTCTGCGTGCTCGCCAGTGGCGATCCGATGTTTTTCGGTGTCGGCGCCAGCCTCGCCCGGCAGCTGCCCAACGATGAAATGCTGATACTGCCAGCGCCTTCGTCATGCTCTCTGGCCGCCGCACGAATGGGCTGGCCGTTACAGGAAGTGGTCACCCTATCCGTGGTCGCCCGCCCAATCGCGGCGCTTAATGCGCAGCTCTTCAGCGGCATTCGCCTGCTGGTTCTCAGCAACGACGGCAAAACCCCGTCTCTGATTGCCGAATTGCTGCGCGAGCGCGGATTCGGGCCGAGTCGCCTGAGTGTGTTGGAACATTTGGGCGGTGAAACCGAACGACGCATCGACGGTGTCGCCAACGACTGGACCGATCCCGCCATCGCCGACCTGAACCTGATCGCCATCGACTGCATCGCCGAACCGAACACGCCGCGCCTGTCGCGACTGGCTGGGCTGCCGGACTCGGCCTTCCAGCACGACGGCCAACTGACCAAGCGCGATGTACGTGCGATCACGCTCGCGCGCCTGGCCCCGGTCCCCGGTGAACTGCTGTGGGATGTCGGTGCAGGCTGCGGCTCGATCGGCATCGAATGGATGCGCGCCCACCCCAGTTGTCGTGCGATTGCGATCGAAGCCGATGACGGCCGGCAAACACTGATCGAGCACAACCGCGATGCGCTCGGCGTTCCAGGTTTGCAGCTGGTTCGCGGCAGCGCTCCGCAAGCGCTGACCGGGCTGGAGCGGCCCGACGCCATTTTCATCGGTGGCGGGGTCACTCGCGAGGGCATGCTCGAACAGTGCTGGAGCGCACTCAAACCTGGCGGCCGATTGATCGCCAACGCCGTCACCCTGCAAAGTGAAATGACCCTGATGAACTGGCGCGAACGGTATGGCGGTGAGCTGACGCGCATCCATATCGCCCAGGCACAACCACTGGGAGACTTCGACACCTGGCGTCAGGCCTTGCCGATTACCCTGCTGGACGTGACGAAGCCTTTCGATGCGTGATGAAACCGCCGAACAACCGGCGCCCCTGCGCAGTGGCCTGACCACCGGCAGCTGCGCCACCGCCACCAGCCTCGCCGCTGCACGACTGTTGCTCGGCGGCCTGTCTGCCGACGCGGTCGAAATCATTCTGCCCAAGGGCAAACAGGTGCAGATGCGCCTGGAATTCTGCCGCCTGACCGAACACGGCGCGGAGGCGGGAACCATCAAGGACGCCGGTGACGATCCGGACGTGACCCACGGCGCACTGCTCTTCTGCGAGGTTCGGTTGAGCGCCGAGCCGGGCGTTCGCTTCATCGCTGGTCGCGGTGTCGGCACGGTTACCCGGCCGGGTCTGGTGCTGGGTGTCGGTGAACCGGCGATCAACCCGGTGCCACGCAAAATGATCGGTGATCATCTGGCGCGGCTGGCTGACGAATTCAGTTATGGCGGCGGTTTTGACGTCACGATCAACGTCGAGGACGGCGAGGTCCTGGCGTTGAAAACCATGAACCCCCGCCTGGGGATTCTGGGCGGTCTGTCGATCCTGGGCACCAGTGGCATCGTTCGGCCGTTCTCCTGTGCGGCCTACATCGCCTCGATCCATCAAGGCATCGATGTCGCCAAGACCAACGGTTACCTGCACATCGCCGCCTGCACCGGCAACGCCAGCGAAGACACCATGCGCAGGGTCTACAACTTGCCGGAGATCGCCCTGATCGAAATGGGCGACTTCGTCGGCGCCGTGCTCAAGCACCTGCGCAAAGTGCCTGTGGATAAACTCAGCCTTTGCGGCGGCTTCGGCAAGATCAGCAAACTGGCCGCCGGACACATGGATTTGCACAGCCGCCACTCGAGCATCGATCTGCCGCAACTGGCCGAATGGGCGGCTGCAATCGGTGCCGATACGGCTTTGCAGCACAGCATTCGCGAGGCCAATACCAGTCAACAAGCCTTGGCCATGGCCAGCGCCGCCGGGGTCGCCCTCGGTGATGAGGTGTGCCGACACGCCCTGAACTTCGCCCGCAGCGTCGTGCCGGCACAGGTTCAGGTCGAGGTGTTTGCCATCGACCGTCAGGGTGGGATCGTCGGTCATGCTGGAGCGTTTGAATGAAACGAATCCTGCTGCTCGGCGGTGTGACCGAAGCCTTGGCCATCGCCCGCACACTGGGGCCACAACACATCTATAGCCTGGCCGGTATCGGTCGGGTGCCGACAGATCTGCGGTGCCAGGTTCGTGTCGGCGGTTTTGGCGGCGCGGAAGGCCTGGCGCAATACATCCGCGAGCAAGGCGTCGATCTCCTCCTCGACGCCACCCATCCTTACGCCGCCCAGATCAGCCAGAACGTCGCGACCGCCGCCCGCTTGAGCGGCATTGCCTGTTGGGCGCTGCGACGTCCGGCGTGGCAACCACAACCTGGCGATGACTGGCGGGAAGTCAGCGACTGGGCCGAACTGATCGAAACCCTGAAACCCTTCCGCCGCCCCCTGTTCACCCTCGGCCGCGAGCCGTTGCAACATCTGGACGAAATCCCTGCGGAGCAATTCTGGACCCTGCGCGCACTGGACGTTTACCCGGGCAACGAACGCTGCGAAGTGATCGGTGCACGTGGTCCGTTCCTGATCGACGATGAACGTGCGCTGTTCGAACGGCGCCATATCGACGTGCTGATCAGCAAGAACAGCGGCAGCAGCGCTACTGAACCGAAACTGGAGGTGGCACGGGAGCGCAGGGTACCGGTGATTGTGTTGACGCGGCCGGTGTTGCCGGGGGTTGATAGGGAGTTTGGGTCGGTGGCAGATGTGCTGGAAGCGTTATCAATGCCTGGCATCCGCTAGAGATTGCGAATTTTCTGACAGCACACTCGGAGAAAGCTGGCTGTCCACTCTACAACCGACCCTCTATCGTTCCCGCCTCCCGGGATGGATCAAGCGCTGCCGCCATTCTCGAAAAAATGGCAATCCCCAGAAAACTTGTCGCTTGCCCCTTCGTATCCCATGGAATACGATAAATATTGTCGAATTCGAACGATCCCGAGTATTTGCTCAATGGCTCAATTCACTTAAGGACTCCATCGGCAAAGCAATTCAAATGGCACACAAAATCGGTAGTGAGGAGTAAATCATGGCCGAACAATTTACCCGTTTTGATGCTGCGGAGTTTCTTAAAACACCGCAAGAAATGGCGGCTTATCTGGATGCGTGCTTTGAAGAAGATGCTGGTGACGGCGTATTGATACGCGCAGCACTCAACGATATCGCCCGAGCGAAAGGCATGACGCAAATTGCTCGTGATGCAGGACTTGGTCGCGAAAGCCTATACAAAGCACTGAGCAGTAGTGGCAATCCGGAGTTCGCGACTATCATGAAGGTGATGAAGGCTTTAGGCCTGCGATTACATGCAATCGCTGTCTGATTGCACTGCGACACCAAACCGCACAGCGCTTTTTTACTTATCGGCCCTGATCAGGCTAAATAGCCGCGTCTGATCGCCCACCCACCGGATTTGTCCCATGTCCCGACAACGGCTCGCAATTGCCTGGATCGCCTGCTTCGCAGTGCTGTTCAACATGCTCGCCATGCCGATGACCGGTGCGATGGCGCAGTCGGCGAAAACGCCTGCCGAACAATTGTTGTGGGGCAGTTTCTGCTCTTCCGGCGGCACCAAAATGATGGCGATCTCCCTGGGGGATATCGAACAGAAATCCCCGCAGAACGACGACCACTCCAACATGCAGCATTGCTGGTGTTGCTCCGGCTCCGCGCCGTTGGTGGCGTTGCCAGGCCATCAGCCGCAACTGTATTTCGCGCACTTCGAGTCCAATCGGAGCCTGCCGCCTCCATCCCTGAACACCCCGACACCGCGCCAGCAATGGCCAAGTCTCAATCCCCGCGCATCCCCTCTGGTGTGATTCCTTCTCGCATTCAACCTGCGTTTTGAATCGTTCTGGAGAACTGCCATGCTGAAAAAATTCATCGTTCTGGCCGCATTGCTGCTGCCTGCCTGCTTTGCCAATGCCCACGAATACAAGGTCGGCGCACTGGAAGTCGCACATCCCTGGTCGCAAGAGCTGCCGCCCAATGCGCCGACCGTCGCTGCGTATTTCATCATCCACAACAGCGGCAACTCCGCTGATCGACTGCTCAGCGTCGATTCGCCGATTTCGGGCGAAGCGCAATTGCACGAGCACGTGATGAAAAACGACCTGATGAAAATGCAGCCCGTACCGAGCGTGGACATTCCCGCCGGCGGCAACGTCACCTTCGCCCCCATGGCCTACCACGTCATGCTGGTAAACCTGAAAGACCGCAGCCTGCTCACTGACGGCAAGCGTTTTCCCATGACCCTGCACTTCGAGAAAGCCGGTGATGTAACCGTCGAAGTGGCGGTGCAGAAAAAAGCGCCAGACAGCATGCCGCAGCACGTGCACGCCCAGTAAGCACCTGAGCTGCATTCGCCATGCGCCCGCTTAGCGCCAGGGCATCCAGGTCACACGGTCAGTCATTGAACCTGACACGCGGCAGCTGGATCAGCCTGTTCGCCATGCTGATGATCTTTATCGGTCCACTGATTTCTCAGTCGATGCCGATGGATCAGCGCACCCCGATGTCCATGGAAATGTCGATGGACATGATCATGGACATGTCGGCAATGGAGCACGCCGGGCACGGCGCGCAACCTGCTGCCGAACATTGCCCGCCAGAAGCGGGCCACCATGCGCTGTGGGAAAAGTGCGGCTATTGCAGCCTGCTGTTCAATTGCCCGGCGCTGACCGGTGGCGGTTCATTCGCCACATTCGACATCCCACCCGTCAACACCTTCACCACCCCTTCCCCACGCCTGGGTCATGCCCGGCAAACCTTCTTCCCCGGCGCCCGCACCCGCGCCCCGCCTGTCGTCGCGTAAACACTCAACTCTGATTTCACACGGTCCGCAAGCTCGCTCCTACAGGGATTGTGCAGGTTGTCGGCCGTGTGGTTTACGACTGTTCGATGGAAATTGTCATGTCCAGGTTTTCTGCTGTCCCGTGCTTGAGCACTGCTCAAGCCGCCTTCTCCCTGAGCGAATCCAGCATTCGCTTCAGGCACGCCACCGCGATTCTGTGCGGTGCCTTGCTGGCGCCTTGCGCGCTGGCCGATGAACACGCCGGTCACAGTGAGGAACTGAGCCCGACGGTCATCACCGCCATTGCTCCAAGTTCACCGCTGACCATCGTCACCAACCCCAAAGAACCACGCCAGCCGGTGCCGGCCAGCGACGGTTCTGATTATCTGAAAACCATTCCGGGCTTCGCTCAAGTACGCAACGGCGGCACCAACGGCGATCCGGTATTGCGTGGCATGTTCGGTTCGCGGCTGAACATCCTCACCAACGGCAGCATGCTGCTGGGCGCCTGCCCGGGTCGCATGGACGCGCCAACCTCGTACATCTCACCGGAAACCTACGACAAACTGACCGTGATCAAAGGCCCGCAAACCGTGCTCTGGGGCCCGGGGGCTTCGGCCGGCACGATCCTGTTCGACCGTGAGCCGGAAAGCTTTGGTGAACTCGGCACACGGGTAAACGCCAGTGTGCTGACCGGCTCCAACGGACGTTTCGACAAAGTCGTGGACGCCGCTGCCGGCGGGCCATTGGGTTATGTGCGCGTCATAGGCAACACCGCCCAGGCGGACGACTACCAGGACGGCAATAACGACACCGTGCCGTCGCGCTATGACAAATGGAACGGCGACGTTGCCGTCGGCTGGACGCCGAACGCCGACACGCTGCTGGAACTGACTGCCGGCAAGGGCGATGGCGAGGCCCGATACGCCGGACGCGGCATGGACGGTACGCAGTTCTTGCGCGAGAGCCTTGGCCTGCGTTTCGAACAGTCCAACATCGGCGACGTGCTCGACAAGATCGAAGCGCAGGTCTACTACAACTACGCCGACCACGTGATGGACAACTACACCCTGCGCACGCCGTCCGGCACCGGGATGATGGCCGGCCCCATGGCGTCCAACGTCGACCGTCGGACCCTCGGCGCACGGGTCAAGGCGACATGGCGCTGGGCCGATGTGCAGTTGATCAGCGGCATCGACGCGCAGACCAACGAACATCGCCAACGCAGCGCCATGGGCATCGACACCTACAAGGACGTGCCCTACACCAAGGACGCCGACTTCCATAACTACGGTGTGTTCGGCGAACTGACCTGGTACGCCGCCGACCGTGATCGCTTGATCAGTGGCGCGCGCCTGGACCGTGCTTCGGCCAAGGATTACCGGCAGACCACCGGCTCGGGAATGATGACCCGCCCGAATCCGACCGCCGACGACACCCGCGCCGATACGCTGCCCAGCGGCTTCGTTCGCTACGAGCATGACTTGGCCGACAGCCCGACCACGCTGTACGCGGGCCTCGGTCACACCCAGCGTTTCCCGGATTACTGGGAGTTGTTTTCGCCAAAATCCGGGCCCGCCGGATCGGTGAACGCGTTCGATTCGATCAAGCCTGAAAAAACCACTCAGCTCGACTTCGGCCTGCAATACAAAACCGAAGACCTCGAAGCCTGGGCTTCGGGTTACGTCGGCCAGGTGCGCGATTACATTTTGTTCAACTACACCCCGACAATGATGGGCACAACCTCGCAAGCCGAGAACATCGACGCACGGATCATGGGCGGCGAATTGGGCGCGGCCTACAAGCTGACCGAAAACTGGAAAGCCGACGCGACCCTGGCTTACGCCTGGGGCAAGAACAGCAGCGATGGCAATGCGTTGCCGCAAATGCCGCCGCTGGATGCGCGTTTCGGTCTGACCTACAGCGAAGACAACTGGAGCGCCGGCGCACTGTGGCGAGTGGTCGCCGCGCAAAACCGTATCGACCAGAACAAGGGCAACGTGGTCGGCAAGGACTACGACAAGACACCGGGCTTCGGCGTGTTCTCCCTCAACGGCGCCTATCGGATCAACAAGCACTGGAAGGTCAGCAGCGGCGTGGACAACCTGTTCGGCAAGGCTTACGCCGAACACCTGAACCTGGCCGGCAACGCCGGGTTCGGCTACCCCGCCAACGACCCGCAAGCCATCAAGGAACCGGGGCGAACGCTCTGGACCAAGGTGGACATGAGCTTCTGACAACAGCGCAGGCAAGCCGCTCTTTTGTAGGAGCGAGCTTGCTCGCGATCGGTTGCGCAGCAACCGCAAAACAAACAACTAAAAGATCCAGCCACGCGGAGCACACGCGATGAAACAGCCCAAAGTGAATTTCTACAACCTGGCCTGGCGTTGGCATTTCTATGCCGGATTATTCGTTGCGCCCTTCATGGTGATGCTGGCCCTGACCGGCACGATCTACCTGTTCAAACCGCAACTCGATTCGTTGATGTACAGCAGCCTGCTCAACGTCCCGGCCGGCCATCACACGGTCTCGGCCGACGACTTGCTCAAGCGCGTGAAAGACGCCTATCCACAGGCGACCATCAAGCAATACCTGCCACCGGTCAGCGCCGAGCGCAGCGCGCAGTTTGTGGTGCTCAATGGCGGCAACGAGCTGAATGTGTTCGTCGATCCGTACCACGGCGACATCCTCGGTGAACAGGATGCCAAGCAGAACCTGCAAGCCATCGCCCGGGCGATACACGGTGAGCTGATGATCGGCACCGTCGGCGACCGTCTGATCGAACTGGCCGCTGGCTGGGGCGTGGTGCTGGTGGTTTCCGGGGTGTTTCTGTGGTGGCCGCGCGGTCAGGCGGCGGGCATTCTGTGGCCACGTTTGAACAGTCGAGGCCGCGTTTTGTGGCGCGATCTGCACGCGGTCACCGGGTTCTGGGGCGCGTCCTTGCTGCTGGTGATGCTGCTCAGCGGCATGACCTGGACCGGGTTCTGGGGAAAGCAATACGCGGCGGTGTGGAACGTGTTCCCCGCAGCGATGTGGGATGACGTGCCGAAGTCCGACGTCGAAGCGCGCAGCCTCAACAGCGCCACCCGCCAGACCGTGCCGTGGGCCATGGAAAACACGCCGATGCCAATGTCCGGTGACCATGCCGAACACATGGCCCACGGTGGTGCACAGGCCAGTCCGGCCGCGCCGACCATCAGTTTGCAAGATGTGCAGAACATCGCCGTGCAGCGCAAGGTCGAACCCGGTTACAGCATCACCTTCCCGACCACCGCCACGGGTGTCTTCACCATCGCCGTGTTCGCCGACGACCCTCGCAACGACGCCACGCTGCACGTCGACCAGTACACCGGCGACGTCCTCGCCGATGTGCGTTTCGAGCAATACGGCACTGTCGCCCGCGCCACGGAAATCGGCGTGATGCTGCACGAAGGCAAGATGTTCGGGGTGGTCAACCAGATCATCGTGCTGATCATCTGCCTGATGATCCTGCTCAGCGCCGTCAGCGGCGTGGTGATCTGGTGGAAGCGTCGCCCGCAAGGCAAATTGGGCGTACCGCCGCTGCGCCACGACCTGCCGAAATGGAAAACCGCGATGGTCATCATGTTCGCGTTGGCGGTGGCCTTCCCGTTGGTGGGTGCTTCGCTGGTGGTCGTCTGGGTGCTTGATCGTGTGCTGCTGTCGCGCTTCACCCGGCAGTCAGAGAGTGCCTCATCATCCTCATAAGTCTGGTGCGCTGCCTGTAGGCACCCGACCGCCACATTCCCTGTAGGAGCTGTCGAGCGAAGCGAGGCTGCGATCTTTTTGCAGATCAAGGTCAAAAGATCACAGCCTCGCTTCGCTCGACAGCTCCTACCCATTGCGAACTTGTCCGTGCGCCAATCTGGCGCAGCACAACGCACCAATGCGCCAGACCCGATCCTTCATGGTGCGATGCAAAATCGCGCAACCCCTCTAGCACGACATTTTCATGCCTTTCTCCGACCGGGCACAACCCTTGCTATAGACCCTTCAGTAGTCCGCATCTGCCACCCAGAAAATTCATAAGTTCATGGAGATCGCACAATGAAGCGTCGCAGCTTGATCAAGGCTTTCACACTCACGGCATCCATTGCCGCGATGGGTATGACCTGGACCGTCCAGGCCGCAGAGACCATCAAGGTCGGCATTCTGCATTCCCTGTCCGGGACCATGGCGATCTCCGAGACATCGCTCAAGGACATGGCGCTGATGACCATCGACGAGATCAACGCCAAGGGCGGCGTGAACGGCAAGATGCTGGAACCGGTGGTGGTGGACCCTGCATCGAACTGGCCACTGTTCGCCGAGAAGGGCCGTCAGCTGCTGACCCAGGACAAGGTCGCCGTGGTGTTCGGCTGCTGGACCTCCGTGTCGCGCAAATCGGTATTGCCGGTGTTCGAAGAGCTCAATGGCCTGCTGTTCTACCCGGTGCAATACGAAGGCGAAGAGATGTCGCCAAACGTGTTCTACACCGGTGCCGCGCCGAACCAGCAAGCGATTCCCGCCGTTGAATACCTGATGAGCGAAGAAGGCGGCAGCGCCAAGCGCTACTTCCTGCTCGGCACCGACTACGTCTACCCGCGCACCACCAACAAGATTCTGCGTTCGTTCCTGCATTCCAAAGGCGTGGCCGACAAGGACATCGAAGAGGTCTACACCCCGTTCGGCCACAGCGACTATCAAACCATCGTCGCCAACATCAAGAAATTCTCGGCCGGCGGCAAGACAGCCGTTATCTCGACGGTCAACGGCGACTCCAACGTGCCGTTCTACAAAGAACTGGCCAACCAGGGCCTGAAAGCCACCGACGTTCCGGTCGTGGCGTTCTCGGTCGGTGAAGAAGAACTGCGCGGCATCGACACCAAACCGTTGGTGGGCAACCTCGCAGCGTGGAACTACTTCGAGTCGGTGGAGAACCCGGCGAACAAGAAATTCGTCGCCGACTGGAAAGCCTACGCCAAGAAACACAACCTGCCGGGTGCTGACAAAGCGGTGACCAACGACCCGATGGAGGCCACTTATGTCGGCATCCATATGTGGGCGCAGGCTGCTGAAAAAGCCAAGTCCACCGACGTCGACAAAGTCCGCGAAGCCCTCGCCGGCCAGACCTTTGCCGCACCGTCCGGCTACACCCTGACCATGGACAAGACCAACCACCACCTGCACAAGCCGGTGATGATCGGCGAGATCCAGGCCGACGGTCAGTTCAACGTGGTGTGGCAGACCGATGGGCCAATCCGCGCCCAGCCGTGGAGCCCGTTCATTCAGGGCAACGACAAGAAGCCGGACTATGCGATGAAGAGCAACTAAAGCCACTGGATGCCGGGCCCGAGCTTTGAGCTCGGGTCTGACACAACACCTGTAGGAGCTGGCTTGCCAGCGATGCAGACGACTCGGTCGTATTTGATGCTCCGAGGTGATGCCATCGCTGGCAAGCCAGCTCCTACAGGGTCCGTGCATGACCAGGACGTTCGACATGCCCACCGCCCTTTATCGCTTGATCCTCGCCATTGCGCTCTTGTTGCCAATGGCCACTCACGCCGGCGACGCCGAAGACTTCATCGCCGCCAATCCCGTACAGCAAGCCAAGCTGCTGGAAGCCTGGGCCGCGCAGCCAGATCCAGCCCGCATCGAACTGATCAACGCCCTGCAACAAGGCGAATTGACCGTCGACGGCCAGCCAAAAACCTTGCGCCTGAACAACCGCCTGCGCGGTCTGATCGACACCGCCCTGGCCAGTCACCAGTTGCTCGCCGCCGACGCCAAAATCCGCCTGAGCGCCGCGCAACAATTGCAGAAAAGCGCCAAACCGGCGCAACTGAAATTCCTCGACCGGCAACTGGCGGGCGAACAGGACGAAGGCGTTCACAGCGCCCTGAGCCTTGCCCTGGCCAATCTGCAATTGGTCGACAGCGATCCCGCCGTGCGCCTCGCCGCCGTGCGCTTGCTCGGTGAAACCGGCGACCCGCTGGCCCGCACCCGCCTCGAAGGCTTGCTCGAACCCGGCGTTGAAACCGACGCCACCGTGCATACCGCCGCCGAAACCAGCCTCGCTCAAGTCAAACGCAAACTGCTGATCGGCGAACTCTTGGGTCAGGCCTTCAGTGGTATGTCGCTGGGCTCGATTTTGCTGCTCGCCGCATTGGGACTGGCGATCACCTTCGGCCTGCTCGGCGTGATCAACATGGCCCACGGCGAAATGCTGATGCTCGGCGCCTACTCTACCTATGTCGTGCAGTTGATGTTCCAGCGCTACGCACCGCAGGCCATCGAGTTCTATCCATTGATTGCGTTGCCGGTGGCGTTTTTCGTCACCGCCGCCATCGGCATGGCGCTGGAGCGCACGGTGATTCGCCACCTCTACGGCCGTCCGCTGGAAACCCTGCTCGCCACCTGGGGCATCAGCCTGATGCTGATTCAACTGGTGCGTCTGGTGTTCGGTGCGCAAAACGTCGAAGTGGCCAACCCGGCGTGGTTGTCGGGTGGGATTCAGGTGCTGCCGAACCTGGTGTTGCCGTACAACCGCATCGTCATCATCGCCTTCGCCTTGTCCGTGGTGGTGCTGACCTGGCTTCTGTTGAACAAGACACGCCTGGGCCTGAACGTGCGCGCTGTCACGCAGAACCGCAACATGGCGGCCTGCTGCGGCGTGCCCACCGGACGCGTGGACATGCTCGCCTTCGGCCTCGGCTCGGGCATCGCCGGCCTCGGCGGTGTGGCGCTGAGCCAGATCGGCAACGTCGGCCCGGACCTCGGCCAGAGCTACATCATCGACTCGTTCCTGGTGGTGGTGCTCGGCGGTGTCGGGCAGTTGGCCGGTAGCGTGTTCGCCGCGTTCGGTCTCGGGATTGCCAACAAGATTCTCGAACCGCAGATCGGTGCCGTGCTCGGCAAGATCCTCATCCTCGCGCTGATCATTCTGTTCATCCAGAAACGTCCGCAAGGCCTCTTCGCATTGAAAGGACGGGTGATCGACTGATGAACCAGCCCCTGCTCGTTACCGCGACCCAAAAAGCCGGACCTAAAGTCTCGATTACCGTCGGTGTGGTGATCCTCGTTCTGCTGTTGGCATTGCCGCTGCTGTCGTTGCTGTCACCCGACAACGCGCTGCACGTCTCGGCTTACACCCTGACCCTGGTGGGCAAGATCCTTTGCTACGCCATCGTCGCCCTGGCGCTGGATCTGGTCTGGGGTTACGCCGGATTGCTGTCCCTCGGTCATGGTCTGTTCTTCGCCCTCGGCGGTTATGCGATGGGCATGTACCTGATGCGCCAGGCCTCGGGCGACGGCTTGCCGGCGTTCATGACGTTCCTGTCGTGGACTGAATTGCCGTGGTTCTGGACCGGCACCAGCAGCTTTCTCTGGACCCTGTGCCTGGTGGTCTTGGCGCCGGGATTGCTGGCGCTGGTGTTCGGTTTTTTCGCCTTCCGTTCGCGAATCAAGGGCGTGTATTTCTCGATCATGACCCAGGCCCTGACCTTCGCCGGCATGCTGTTGTTTTTCCGCAACGAGACCGGTTTCGGCGGCAACAACGGCTTCACCAATTTCCGCACGATTCTCGGCTTCGGCATCACTGAACCGGGCACTCGTGCCGTGCTGTTTTTTTGCACGGTGCTGCTGTTGGTGGCGAGCCTGTACATCGGTTGGCGTCTGGCGCAAAGCAAGTTCGGCCGGGTCCTGACCGCGCTGCGCGATGCGGAAAACCGCCTGATGTTCTGCGGCTATGACCCGCGCGGTTTCAAGCTGTTTGTCTGGGTGTTGAGCGCGGTGTTGTGCGGCCTGGCGGGGGCGTTGTACGTGCCTCAGGTCGGCATCATCAACCCGAGCGAAATGTCGCCGACCAACTCGATTGAAGCGGCGGTGTGGGTCGCACTCGGTGGACGCGGCACTTTGATCGGCCCTTTGCTCGGCGCCGGTGTGGTCAACGGCATGAAGAGCTGGTTCACCGTGGCATTTCCCGAGTACTGGCTGTTCTTTCTCGGTGCGCTGTTCATCGTCGTGACCCTGTACCTGCCCAAAGGCGTGATCGGTTTGCTGAAGAAAAGAGGTGAACAATGAGAGTCACGGCAACGGCTGAATTCATGCTCGAACCGGCGTTCTTTCCACCACTGGAACCCAACCGCGATGCCGGCACCAGCCGCGACGCCCTCGGGCTCGGTCAACGTGTCGGTCCCGGACTGAACACCCGTCACGGCACGATCCTGACCCTGGAAGACATCAGCGTCAGCTTCGACGGTTTTCGTGCACTGAACAATCTGAACCTGTACATCGGCGTCGGCGAGTTGCGCTGCATCATCGGCCCCAACGGCGCGGGCAAGACCACGCTGATGGACGTGATCACCGGCAAGACCCGGCCCAGTCACGGCAAGGCCTGGTTCGGCGAAACCCTGGACCTGACGCAAATGAGTGAAGTGCAGATCGCCCAGGCGGGCATCGGTCGCAAGTTCCAGAAACCGACGGTGTTCGAAGCCTTGAGCGTGTTCGAGAATCTTGAGCTGGCGCAGAAAACCGACAAATCGGTATGGGCCAGTTTGCACGCTCGTCTGAATGGCGAACAAAAAGACCGCATCGCCGAAGTACTGGAGACCATTCGCCTGACCACGTCGGTCAATCGCCCCGCCGGCTTGCTGTCCCACGGTCAGAAGCAATTTCTTGAGATTGGCATGTTGCTGATGCAAGACCCGCAACTGCTGCTGCTCGACGAGCCGGTGGCGGGCATGACCGACGCCGAAACCGAATTCACCGCCGAGCTGTTCAAGCGCCTGGCAGGCAAGCATTCGCTGATGGTGGTGGAGCACGACATGGGCTTCGTCGGCTCGATTGCCGATCACGTCACCGTGTTGCATCAGGGCAGCGTGCTGGCCGAAGGGTCGCTGGAGCAGGTGCAGGAAAACGAGCGCGTCATCGAGGTCTACCTCGGTCGCTGAAGTTTTCGAATACAAAACCTGTAGGAGCTGGCTTGCCAGCGATAGCGATGGAACTGCCGACATTGATGTTGAATGTCATGGCCTCATCGCTGGCAAGCCAGCTCCTACAGGGGATTTGAGGAGAACGTGAGAATGCTGCAAGTCGAAAAACTGCACCAGTACTACGGCGGAAGCCACATCCTGCGCGGCCTGTCGTTTGACGTGAAGGTCGGCGAAGTCACCTGCCTGCTCGGCCGTAACGGCGTGGGCAAGACCACCCTGCTCAAATGCCTGATGGGCCTGCTACCGGCCAAGGAAGGTTCCGTGAACTGGGAAGGCAAACCGATCACCACGTTCAAACCGCACCAGCGCGTACACGCGGGAATCGCCTATGTACCGCAGGGCCGGGAAATCTTCGGTCGCCTCACCGTCGAGGAAAACCTGCTGATGGGCCTGTCGCGCTTCCCCGGCAGCGAAGCCAAAGAAGTCCCGGCGTTCATCTACGAGCTGTTCCCGGTTCTGCTGCAAATGAAAGACCGCCGCGGCGGCGATCTGTCCGGCGGCCAACAACAGCAACTGGCTATCGGCCGCGCCTTGGCCAGCCGCCCTCGCCTGCTGATCCTCGACGAACCCACCGAAGGCATTCAGCCGTCGGTGATAAAGGAAATCGGCGCGGTGATCAAAAAACTCGCGGCCCGGGGCGACATGGCGATTTTGCTGGTGGAGCAATTCTACGATTTCGCCGCCGAACTGGCTGACCACTACGTGGTGATGTCCCGGGGTGAGATCGTGCAACAAGGCCGTGGCGAAAACATGGAGGCCGAGGGTGTGCGCGGGCTGGTAACGATCTGATCTTCGCCGGTTCAAAGAAGCATGAAGCACCAATATGTTGCGTCTTTATCCATGCGACGCCTCCTGTTGGTGCGCGACGACGATCATTAGCGACCTCCTGCCTGCAATCCCCCCGGCACAGCCTTTGCAGAGACCTGCTTACCTCACAGTAAGCACCGACTATGACTCTTCCAGCTTCCGGCGTTTTGTTCACACCCAGTTGGCACGCCGAACTGGAGCTGGGTTATGCCCGATTCGGTGCCAGCACCCGCCCGGTTCTGCGTCGTCATCAAGGCCCGCTGCGGGTGCAGAAGCATCTGTATGCCGAAGGGCCTGAAGTCTGCCAGCACATCATCGTCCATCCGCCCGGTGGCATTGCCGGAGGTGATCGGCTGGACATCTCGGCCAGCGTTGGCACCGACGCCTGGGCGCAGATCACCAGCCCCGGCGCAGCCAAGTGGTATCGCGCGGCCGGTGCCGCTTATCAGCAGTTGACGTTGCAGGTGGCGGCCGGTGCGACGCTGGAGTGGGTGCCGCAAGAGACGATCATCTTCAGCGCCGCCCAGGCAGAACTGAGCACCCGCATCGACCTTGAAGGCGATGCGCGGCTGTTCTACTGGGACGTTGTTGCGCTGGGCCGACCGGCCAGTGGCGAGCGCTTCGACCTTGGGCACTTCCAGGCGCAACTCGATATCCGCCGTGACGGCCAGTTGCTCTGGCACGAACGCCAGCGCATTGTCGGGAATGACGGTTTGCTCGATTCGCCGATTGGCCTGGACGGGCAGCCCGTGTTCGCGACCTTGCTGGTGACGGGTGAAGTCGATGGCGATTTGCTGGAGACCTGCCGTTCACTGCCCAACGACGTGCGCGGGGACCTGACGCAATTGCCGGGGTTACTGGTTGCACGGTGCCTGGCCAGTGAAGCGTTGTTGGCGCGGGGATGGCTGATTGATTTGTGGAAGTTGCTGCGCCCGGCATTGCTTGGTCGCGAAGCCATACCACCCAGAATATGGAACACCTGAACACCGATCGCACGATATTCATTCTGCCAAAAATGGACTCCAACGATGGACCTGACCCCACGCGAAAAAGACAAGCTGCTGATCTTCACCGCAGGCCTGGTGGCCGAGCGGCGTTTGGCGCGCGGTGTGAAACTCAACTACCCGGAAGCCATGGCCTACATCTCCGCCGCGCTGCTCGAAGAAGCGCGTGACGGCCGTACCGTCGCCGAGCTGATGCATTTCGGCACCACCCTGCTGACCCGCGAACAAGTGATGGAGGGCATCCCGGAAATGATCCCCGAGATTCAGGTCGAAGCCACCTTCCCCGACGGCACCAAACTGGTCACCGTCCACCAACCCATCGCCTGAGGTCGCGCCATGACTTACTCCATCCGCGATGCCGAGCACGCCGACCTCCCGGCAATCCGCGACATCTACAACGACGCCGTGCTCAACACCACCGCGATCTGGAATGAACAAGCCGTCGACCTGAACAACCGTCAAGCCTGGTTCAGCGCCCGGCAAACCCAGGGCTATCCGATTCTGGTCGTCGTCGATGCAGACAATAACGTGCTCGGTTATGCCTCGTTCGGCGACTGGCGCCCGTTCGACGGTTTCCGTCACACCGTCGAGCACTCGGTTTACGTGCGCAGCGACCAGCGCGGTAACGGCCTCGGCCCGAAACTGATGGACGTGCTGATCGAGCGCGCCAAAGGCTGCGACAAACACGTGATGGTCGCGGCCATCGAAAGCGGCAACACCGCGTCCATTCGCTTGCATGAGCGTGCCGGTTTCGTGATCACCGGACAAATGCCGCAAGTGGGCACCAAATTCGGTCGCTGGCTGGACCTGACCTTCATGCAATTGACCCTCAATCCTGGCGCGCTGCCGCCCAGCATCAACAAGGAGTAAGGCCCGATGAACGCTGCCCAACTGCGACGCGTCAACGTTGAAAGCTTTGCGCATTATCGTCAGGGCCTGATCGACTTATTGCTCGATGCCGTCGGTTACGGCGCCAGCGTCGGCTTTATGGCTGACCTGGATGCGATGCAGGCCCACGCCTATTTCGACGAGGTCCAGGACAACCTCAACAAGGGCAATGTGCTGCTGTGGGTGGTGGTCAAGGACGAACAGGTGCAGGCCAGCGTGCAATTGGGTTTGTGCCAGAAAGCCAATGGCCTGAACCGCGCCGAAGTGCAGAAACTGCTGGTGCGCGAGCATGCACGGCGTCGCGGTCTGGGCCAGCAATTGATGGCAGCTCTGGAACAAGCGGCCCTGCAACACAAACGTGGCTTGCTCTACCTCGACACCGAGGCAGGCTCGCCCGCCGAGGATTTCTACAAGGCCTTGGGCTACACCCGCGCCGGGGAAATTCCCGACTACGCCTGCGACCCGAATGGCTGCTACAAGCCGACCGCCCTCTACTACAAGATTCTCCAAGGAGCCCATTGATGATTCCCGGTGAATACCAGATCCAGAGCGGCGAGATCGAACTCAACGTCGGCCGCCGCACCCTCAGCCTGAAAGTGGCCAACAGCGGCGACCGGCCGATCCAGGTGGGCTCGCACTACCACTTTTTTGAAACCAACGATGCGCTGACGTTCGACCGCGCCGCCAGTCGCGGCATGCGCTTGAACATCCCTGCGGGAACCGCCGTGCGGTTTGAGCCGGGGCAGAGTCGCGAGGTCGAGTTGGTGGATTTGGCGGGGCATCGTCGGGTGTTCGGTTTTGCCGGCAGGATCATGGGTGATCTCTAAGCCATGCCGCGCCAGTACCGGCCCCTTCGCCAGCAAGCCGGCTCCTACAGGGAATCGTATTCCAACACCGCTTTTGCGATGACCTGTAGGAGCTGCCGAGCGCAGCGAGGCTGCGATAGCGAGCAACGCGAGCGGTTTGAATTTCAATTAAATCCCAAGGCATGCGCATGAAAATCTCAAGACAAGCCTACGCCGACATGTTCGGTCCCACCGTCGGTGACAAGGTGCGCCTGGCCGACACCGAGCTGTGGATCGAAGTCGAAAAGGACTTCACCACCTACGGCGAAGAAGTGAAATTCGGCGGCGGCAAAGTGATCCGCGACGGTCAGGGCCAAAGCCAACTGCTGGCCGCCGAAGTCGTCGACACGGTGATTACCAACGCACTGATCATCGACCACTGGGGCATCGTCAAAGCCGACGTTGGCCTCAAGGACGGCCGCATCGCTGCGATTGGCAAGGCCGGCAACCCGGACATCCAGCCCAACGTCAACATCGCCATCGGCGCCAGCACCGAAGTGATCGCCGGTGAAGGCATGATCCTCACCGCCGGCGGCATCGACACGCACATTCACTTCATCTGCCCGCAACAGATCGAAGAAGCGCTGATGAGCGGCGTCACCACCATGATCGGCGGTGGCACCGGCCCTGCCACCGGCACCAACGCCACGACCTGCACGTCCGGACCGTGGCATCTGGCGCGCATGCTCCAGGCCGCCGACGCGTTCCCGATGAACATCGGCCTCACCGGCAAAGGCAACGCCAGCCTGCCGGAACCGCTCATCGAGCAGGTCAGGGCCGGTGCCATCGGTCTCAAGCTGCACGAAGATTGGGGCACCACGCCGGCGAGCATCGACAACTGCCTGACGGTGGCTGATCAGTTCGACGTACAAGTCGCGATCCACACCGACACCCTTAACGAGTCCGGTTTCGTCGAAACCACCCTTGCCGCCTTCAAGGGCCGCACCATCCACACGTACCACACCGAAGGTGCCGGTGGCGGTCACGCGCCGGACATCATCAAGGCTTGCGGCTTTGCCAACGTGCTGCCGAGTTCGACCAACCCGACCCGACCCTTCACCCGCAACACCATCGATGAACACCTCGACATGCTCATGGTCTGCCATCACCTGGACCCGAGCATTGCCGAAGACGTGGCCTTCGCCGAAAGCCGTATCCGTCGCGAAACGATTGCCGCCGAAGACATCCTGCACGACCTCGGCGCGTTCTCGATGATCAGCTCCGACAGCCAGGCCATGGGCCGCGTCGGCGAGGTCATCACACGCACCTGGCAGACCGCCGACAAGATGAAAAAACAGCGCGGTCCGCTGCCGCTGGACGGTGAAGGCAATGACAACTTCCGCGCCAAGCGCTACATCGCCAAATACACCATCAACCCGGCGATCACCCATGGCATCAGCCATGAAGTGGGCTCGGTCGAAGTCGGGAAATGGGCCGATCTGGTGCTCTGGCGTCCGGCATTTTTTGGCGTGAAACCGACGCTGATTCTCAAGGGTGGTGCCATCGCGGCCAGCCTGATGGGCGATGCCAACGCTTCGATCCCGACGCCGCAACCGGTGCATTACCGTCCAATGTTTGCCAGCTTCGGCGGCTCGCTGCACGCCACCAGCATGACCTTCATCAGCCAGGCGGCACAGGAGGCGGGATTACCGGAAGCGTTGGGGCTGAAGAAGAAAATCGCCGTGGTCAAAGGCTGTCGCGATGTGCAGAAAACCGACCTGATTCACAACGATTACCTGCCGAGCATCGACGTTGATCCGCAGACTTACCAGGTCAAGGCTGACGGCGTGTTGTTGTGGTGTGAGCCCGCAGAAACGTTGCCGATGGCGCAGCGTTATTTCCTGTTTTAAGCAGGATTGCGCGCAGAAAAAGCCCCGATGACACATCACTGTCATCGGGGCCAGGTTCAAGCAATCAGCTGCTTTGCTTGACGGTAAAAGGGATTTCAGTCCTTTGCAGTTTTGCCCGGTCCATTGCTTCCTGCGTCAGTTTTAGCACCAGTGCGTTTGTTTCCGCATCAATAAGCGCAAGCTGCGCCACATAGTCCTCTTCACCCATGACACGCCCCGGTGCGTAGTCACTTTCCGGTTTCCCCAACTCAGCGGCTAACGCCTTGATGTCTGCATTGAGCCGGGTGGTCTCCTCCACCGACAAAGTGACCGCTTCGGCCCTTTCGTCCAGCGCTATCTTGTATTCGGTGGTTGCATCGATTCGACGACGCAAACGACTGAACGCCTCACGGTTGGATCCTTCAACATACGTTCTCCACAAGGGCTGTTGCGCTATCGAGTCGCGTAACAGCGCCCCTTCCTCCAGCGCCTGAATCCGTTGCGCAGCCGCTTCGATCATCTGCGGCGTCACACCGGCGATCTTGCGAAACTGCATGCCGCGCGCCTGCCACGGCAGGTCCAGTCGCTGCGCCAGATCCGTCATGTAAGCCAGATGAACCTCCACCTCATCGATTGTCCCGGTGACTTCACCGTGCGCATTCACCTGCCTGAAACGTTCGCCTGCCGCCAGACGTTCGGCGACACGATGACGAGCAATGGCACCAATCTCATCGAGTCGTGATTTACCCCGGGCGAGGCTTAACAGTTCGGCTTCGACCAGGTCTTCGCTGAGCAGCGCGTAAGCTTCATGGACCAACACTTCGATGCCCATCGCATTGAACAGTTGAGTCCCTCCGTCTACACACTGGGTGGGGGCAATGGCTTCGTTGAACAGTTTTTCACGCAACTCAGTGTTCTCAGCCATCGCTTCGAGCATTCGCCAGACTTTGCCGGTCAGGTCGATCTGGTACGCACCTCCAGCCGTGAAGTCAGCGGATTGCGTCAACCTCCTGATCTCATCGAAAAACTTCACGGAGTGGTACTCATCCTCTATCGCGTCCCATATGGGTTGCCTTGCGTTCCATTCCTCTTCGGTCAACCCCTCGTCCCACAAGGCACTGTCTACCGGCTCACGTGGCGGATACGGACGATCAGGCTCCAGGCCAACTGATTCGGCATAAAGCCTGAGTGTGTCCAGGCCCTGCGACGAAATCCACGCCGGTTCGCGACTCAACCGGGTGCGCGTGAGCAGTTCGGCACGAAATGAGCCGGGGGCAACTTCGGGAATCTGAAGGAGTCGATTGAAACGCAGATCCAGGTAGATACGCCGGGGACGTGGCTTCGAGAACAACCCTACAGGCCAGCGGTCAATCTCGGTTCCCACCAACGCCAGAATCTCCAGATTCGGCATCTGGCTGATATTCGGCACCAACCCCAACGGATTGCCATTCATTTCCAGCCATTGGAGCCTCGTCAGGCTTTTCAAACGCGCAACGGCGCTGTGGGTCAGTTCGATCTGGTTGTCATTGAGAAACAGGTGCGTGAGGAACCGCATCTCACCCACTTCATGGGGCAGGCGATTAAGCAGGTTGCCGGTAAGGTCCAGATTTCGCACTCGACCGAAGGACGCAAGAAATCGAGACTGGCTGGCCAGCAGGTTGGTTTTACGCAGGCTTAATCGCGTTACATGATCAAAATTGCCCGGTAACTCCGGCAGTTGCACAAGATGCCGACTCATCGGCAGATCATCCAGGACAAGCGCTTGCGGGCGGATGACTCCAGGCACTTCGATCCCTTGTGGTCCGACTCGCTGCCAGCACTGCCTGATCAATTTGTACAGGCGATTTCTGGACTCCCACTCGGCCACACCCGCCGGGCTGAACCGAAACGACACCGTTTGGGAATTGATCCATTGCTGCAGAGTCCGGTTCAACTGATCGAACTCGGTTTCCAATGCCCTGAGCCGCAGTTCAACTGCCGCATTATCCTGCCCGAACCCGGTCAGCAGCGTTTCAATCTGCTCGCGGGCAAAACCCGGATACAACGAACCGGCGCGCCGCTGAAACCCTGCCCTCTCGATGGCTTGCCGCGCGTAACCTTGCATGCCGCCCCGCAACTTCATGATGTCGGGATCGTAATGCGGTTTGCGGATCGGGTTCTCCAGCAGGATCGGTTCAAGCCGTTCGTGACTCAGCGGTTTTCCTCGAACGGCCTCCTCTAGCCTCGTCGCTTCATGGGTATCGAAACCCAACGCCGTGCGTTGCGTGTCGGGCAAGGCATGCAGCACCGCAGCATAAAAACTGTCCTGACCGTGCAGGTGCTGATCGCGCTCGTCACGCGCCTCGAAGCGGCCCTCTTGATCCCGGATCAATATTTTTCGTGTCGGCGCGTTTTCTGACCCAATGCTGTCGAACAAGGCTCCTTGCGCAGAAAAGTCACGAATTTCCAATCGCAGGTCCCTTGACCAACCCGGCAATGTTTCCAGGGTGTGCAGGGCCAATCGAGTTGTATCCGGATTATGCAGTTCTGTGAGGTAAAGCCCCTCATAGGCACGGTTCAGACGCAATTGCTGTTGCGCCTGTTCAGCCTTTCGAGACAGCGCCAAAGGCACCCGCTGTTTGTCGCTCATGTGTTGCACGTCGGCAGGGTCCGCGTTGCGCAGCAGCTCTTCGGACAGGATGGTCGACAGTCCCGAGGTGTCACCCTTGAGTCGATTGACCAACGGATTGGTCGAGCCTTCACGCTGCGCATACAAGCTGTCGAACAGGTACTTTTTGCGCTTTGCTGCCTGCCCGGAAAGTTGCTTGCGCAACGCTTCGACGCGCGCCTGCCGATCACCCGACAGCCACTGCCCCAGCAGCTCACGCTGGCCTTCTTCATTCAGGAAGTCGATGACCCCTTCAGGCAGTTTTCCTGCGATGAGTTCCTGACGACTTATCTTCAATGTGTCGGCCGGGACTGCGTCGAAAGATCCCTCCTTGGTCGAGGCACCGGAAAAGTCGGCCCCTTCGAACACTTCAATGGCCTTACCCTGTAGCCAGCCGGATAACTCAGTCATGAAACGGGGCAGCAATCCCGCCCAGTCGGCATTGACTCGATTGGCCAGAATGTATGCTTCACACGCCTCGGCGTCGGCGTATGCCTTGAAGCGTTTTATCGTGTCGCCCAACAGTGCAGGTATGGTTTCCTGTTCGACATGCATTCGGCGCAACGCACTTTCGTCCACGCCACTGACGCTCAGAATCTGCTCCAGGGTTTCATCGGAGAATCCGTCAACAGGCGCTCCCAAACGCCGGAGCACTGTCTCCTTGTCCCATTCCAGCGGCTTGTCGAGTTCCGTCTTCCAGGTGCCGACCCCGTTATGCTCCAGCAACGGCTGATAAGCATCAGGCCGGGTCGGGTGCGCAAGTCGCTGCTGTCCTGTCGCCGGGTCTTGCTTGACCGCATAATGCTTATCGTCGATCCGCAGCAGATCCTGCCCTTGATGCCGGTACAGTCCATCGTCACTGGCCACCGTGTTTTCGGGCACGACGGCCGGATGCTCGTAAGGTTTCAAGTCAGGGTTCCAGAGCTTTTCTCCCTCCCCGAATGCCACCGGCTTAAGACCCTCGACAAACGGCGACACTTTGACCGGGCTCACCACCCCGCCCGGCACAGCATGCCCGGCACCCATGAGTGCCAGTTGAGCGAAGTTGATCAAGACGCCATTGATATACGCGGCCCCTTCTTCCGTATCACCTTTGCTCCAGTCTTCGATCCCCTCGGCCAACTCTGCCAGCATTTGCGCGACCATGATGCCCAGCACGACCTCGCCTAAACCGGGGACGAGCATTGCGCCGAAATTGAAAATGTTCCAACCGATGTCGAAATAGCTGGTCAGGCGTTTGAACCGCGTCGTTGCGTCTTCATCGCCGGTCGGCACGGCAATGCTGCGCACATCGGCGATGGCCTTGTCGCGTCGGTCGATGAACAGGCGCAACCATAAATCCCCGACAATGACGTTGGTGATGGGCTCGGCATCGGGATTCTCGACCGCCGTTTCTCGCCACCAGGGGCCCATGTCGAGGGGTTCGCGCTGTGCCCATGTGAAGGTCTTGAGGCGTTCGTTGACCCGAGCGAAGAAATGCCCTTTGTCCCTGTGCGCGACAAACCGGCTGAAGAACGCTTGATAGTTCGAGTCTCGCAACTGGCTGATGAGCGCCTTCATGAAGTCGGTCAGCGATGCGTATTCCTTCAACGGATGGTCCGGGTCATCCGGCACGTAGGCGATCAGCGGACCGGTCAAGCGACTCTGCTGATGAAGGTCATCGTTGCGATTGAGCTCATTGACCACACCCTTTGGCCCATTGGCGAAGTACGCTTGCAAAAGCTTGAATTTATCGTAGGCGTTACCACTCAGGCCCGGGATACGTTCAGACCAGTCAGTCCAGAACTTCCATTGCGCAGGGGTCAACGCATCGATTGCCCGCTTGATCTGCAAAGGCTCGGCGACAGCACTGAACAGCACAATGCCGGTCAGTCGGAATCCCATCAGCGACAGGCGATGACTGAGCAACGGCCGATCATGCAGCGAGACATTGGTGTGGCCGCTATGCAGCTCCAGCAATTTTCCATACGCCTGTGAGCTGACGTCGCCTTTCAATAGCGCAATCCGCGCAGCCACATGGAAAGCAGACTTTTCACTGGCCACCGACTCCTGCTGCAACCTCTGTTTGGCCTGGGCAGAAGTTGGCAACAAGATGGATTGGATGTGTTTCTGATATTGCCCACCGATATCCAGCTCCCGACATAACGTCGCGAAACCTGGCAACGTGATCGCCGCCTCGCGCACGAGATTGCCGCACGCATCCTTGCTGTATACACCGGAACTGTTTCGATAGGCGCTCTGTTCGGTTTCGGACGCTTCGAAGTTGTGCAGCGCGGCTTCCACAATCGTTGAGGTGCGCACACGACTGGCGCCGGTATCGATGCCGAAGATGATTGTGCTCGGCACTTCAAGTTGGACGGTCAGGTCATCAACGTTCCAAGAGGTATTGAATGTCGACTGCAACCCCTTGCTCAGCAAAGGCTTGGCAAACGCGCTGATGTCGTGCTGCAAGTCGCCGAGCGTCTTGTCCAGTTGCCCTTGCAGGCGCCAGCGCTCGTCCATCAACGCTTTGAGTTCTCGGCGATCGACTTCTGACGCGCCTGCATACCAATCCGGCATCGCCGGTTTGGTTTCGACCAGCGTTTTCAAACGCGCAATCGGAGCCGTTTTTATTGCCGACGGTATCGCTTCGAGTACGCGGTTGTAATGAACTCCCTTGTTGTCGTTCGAAACGGACTCGGCGTTTTCTATCGAATTGCTTCCATGCAAATCGGCCATTGTTGGTTCACTTTTATAACGAATTGGGAGCCACCAGCTTATTCACGGTACGCCCAAATAAAAGTCAAAAAAAACGTGGATCCAACCGCGTCAAATGGCTCGTTTCGTTCGAAAAACACGCTGCCGAAAATACATATGTACCGCCCGCCCGGCCCTTGCTTATGCCGTCGAACGCACGGTCATGTTTTTCTCGCCAAAGGGTCTACTATTTCGACTCGTCCCCTTGTTTCATGCCCAGGTAACCGTCATGCGCCTTTCCGAGTTCATCGTCTTGAATGTTGATCGCATCGTCGATGAGTGGGAGCAATTCGCCAAAACCATCACCCCGGCCGCTGACACCATGGACAGCGTTGCCTTGCGCGATCATGCACGTTCGATTCTGTTGGCCTCGGCACGGGACATGAACAAACCGCAGACGCCCAGTGAACAAGCCGCCAAGGCCAGAGGTGAAGGGCCGGAGAAAACCCCGAGCCTCGACGAGGCCGGCGCCAGCCATGGCGAACTTCGGCATACCGTGGGTTTTGATTTGGTGCAGATGACCAGCGAATTCCGCCATCTGCGCGCCTGTGTGATCCGATTGTGGGTCGACAGCCTCGAGTCCCCGGACCTGACTTACTTCCAAGACATGATCCGCTTCAACGAAGCCATCGACGAAGCCCTGGCGGAATCCACGGCCACTTATGCCGAGCAGGTCAATCGCTCGCGGGACATCTTCCTGGCGATCCTCGGCCATGACCTGCGTGCACCGCTGCAAGCGGTGAGCATGTCCACCGAAATCCTGCTGCGCAAAGCAACGCTGGAAGGGGATGCGCTCAAGTGCGCAATCAACATCAAGCGCGGCACCGGACACCTGGCAATGATGGTCAGTGATTTACTGGAACTGGTGCGCAGCCGCCTCGGCAAAAGCCTGCCGATCGAGCCGGCGTCCATGGACCTGGCCGAAGTGGCACAAG
Source organism: Pseudomonas sp. Irchel s3b5 (assembly GCF_900187435.1). Classification (NCBI taxonomy): domain Bacteria; kingdom Pseudomonadati; phylum Pseudomonadota; class Gammaproteobacteria; order Pseudomonadales; family Pseudomonadaceae; genus Pseudomonas; species Pseudomonas sp. Irchel s3b5. The sequence goes on along the minus strand of NZ_FYDY01000011.1, from coordinate 53,323 downwards.
AAGCGATTGCCCGCGCCTGTGCCGGACAGCCGGAATGCGATCCGACCCTGACGATTACGGGCGATACCCACGGTGCGTGGGACCCGCGACGGCTCGATCAAATGCTGCAAAACCTGATCGGCAACGCGCTGCAGCATGGTTCGAACAAACGCGAAGTGACGCTGACCCTCAGCGGCGACGCACGCAGCGTGCGGCTGACGGTGCACAACCACGGCCTGCCGATTCCCGTCGACGCGATCCCGACCCTCTTCGACCCGTTGGTGCGCAGCGCCAGCGAAGAACTCGGCGAGCCGACCACCAGCCTCGGGTTGGGGCTGTTTATCGTCAAGCAAGTGGTGGATGCGCATCAGGGAACGATTGAAATCAGTTCCAATGAGGCGGATGGGACGACGTTTACCGTGGTGCTGCCACGCAAAGTGCAAACTCGACAGCACACGTAGGCGCTGCCGAAGGTTGCGATCTTGTTTTTCATGACCACCCAGGGGGCCAAAGATCAAAAGATCGCAGCCTTCGGCAGCTCCTACACCAACAACCGCCCTAACCGCTGCCTCAACATCCGGTTCTCCGCCCGCAGTTGCCGGACCTCTTCGAGCAGGTCCAGCGCCAGGGCGACGCCTTCCCATTCCAGGTCAAGATCGCGCCGCAGCTTGGCGGCGCGTTTGGCCAGGGCCAGCTCGTAGTCGGTGAAGCGCCAGTCCTTGGGCTGAGCGCCCTGAGGTTCGAGGATGCCGTGTTCGACGATTTCGATCACGTAGACGTCCGTCAGGTCGGTCGCCTCACAGAATTCTGCCAGGTCCAGTTGAACGATCAGGGGACTGCTCATTGTCAGCGACTCCTTGGTTCTATGGGATCAAAAGTTCTCACGCGGATCGAACGCGGCTTTTTTCGCCAGTTCCTGCCACAGGGCCTTGATGTCGTCGTCCGATTTCTTCGGCATGACCGCCTTCAGCTGCACGAACAGGTAACCACGCTCACCGGCCTTGTTCATCAAGCCATGGCCCTTGGCGCGCATGCGCTGGCCGTTCTGGCTGCCGGCCGGGACCTTGAGGTTGATCTTGCCGGTCAGGGTCGGCACGGCGACTTCAGCGCCCAGCGCCAGCTCCCACGGTGCCAGCGGCAAGGTGATGATCAGGTTCTCGCCTTCGACGTCGAATTTCGGGTGCGGCGCAAAACGGATCGTCAGGTACAGGTCGCCATTGGCGCCGCCACCGACACCCGGCGCGCCCTGCCCCTTGAGGCGAATACGCTCGCCATCGGCCACACCGGCCGGGATCTTCACGTTCAGGCTTTTGCTGGTGTTGCTCACATGCTGGCCGGCCGCATTGTATTGCGGCACCTGGAACGTGACCTTCTTCGATTCGGTCGACAGTGTTTCTTCGAGAAAAACCCCAAGTTCCATTTCCACGTCCTGTCCTCGACGTCCGGTGCTGCGACGTGGCTGTTCGCCACCAAAACCAGGCCCACGGTTACCGAAGATCGAACTGAAGAAGTCCGAGAAATCGCCCGTGTCCTGGCCACCGCCACCGAAACCGCCACGGCTCTGCCAGCCCGGTGGTCCCTGGAACGGTTGGCCATGCTGGCCATAGCGGCGCAGGTCGTCGTATTCGGCGCGCTTGTCGGCGCTTTTCAGCGCTTCATAGGCTTCCGATGCGTCCTTGAACTTGGACTCGGCGTCCTTTTCCTTGCTGACGTCGGGGTGGTACTTGCGCGCCAGCTTGCGATAGGCGGCCTTGATCGCCTTGTCGTCGGCGGTCGGTTCCACACCGAGAATCTTGTAATAGTCTTTGAAGTCCATCGCGGGAATCACCATCCGTTATCAAAATCGCGCCACCGTCGCAGCATGCGCTTGTTTGCAGCCTTGAGGTTGACCGATCTCAGTGTAGTGACCGGGCGGCGCAGCAAAAATTTATCGGCAGCAGACGGGGCTTCTTGCGACTGCCCAGCGGCTGACCGGTTGATGCAGGGTAGTTTGGGGGTGAACGGTCGTCTTTCAAGGATCATCAGGCGAGATTTAGCAGATAACCGGCCTTCGAATCTGTCGCGCACTGACATACACTGCGCGGCCGTTTTTTAACCGGAACCTGAAAGACATGAACAACGCATCTCCAGCCCGTGCCTTGGGTATCGACTTTGGCACGTCCAACTCTACTGTCGGCTGGCTGCGCCCCGGCGTGGAAACGCTGATCGCGCTGGAGGACGACAAGATCACCCTGCCGTCGGTGGTCTTCTTCAATATCGAAGAGCGCCGCCCGGTATACGGCCGACTGGCCCTGCACGAGTACCTGGAAGGCTACGAAGGCCGCCTGATGCGCTCGCTCAAGAGCCTGCTGGGTTCCAAGCTGATCAAGCACGACACCAGCGTCCTCGGCACGGCGATGCCGTTCAAGGACCTGCTCGGGCTGTTCATCGGCCAGCTCAAGAATCGCGCCGAAGCCGCCGCCGGTCGGGAATTCGAAGAAGTGGTGCTGGGCCGTCCGGTGTTCTTTGTCGACGATGACCCGATGGCCGACAAAGAAGCCGAAGACACTCTGGTGGACGTGGCTCGCAAGATCGGCTTCAAGGAAGTCTCGTTCCAGTACGAACCGATTGCCGCCGCGTTCGACTACGAGTCGACCATCGAGAAAGAAGAGCTGGTGCTGATCGTCGACATCGGCGGTGGTACCTCTGACTTCTCGCTGGTGCGCCTGTCGCCGGAGCGTCGGGGTGTGGATAACCGCCACGAGGACATCCTCGCGACCGGTGGTGTGCACATCGGCGGAACCGACTTCGACAAACAGCTCAGCCTGCAAGGCCTGATGCCGCTGTTCGGCTACGGCAGCCGCATGAAGAGCGGCGCCTACATGCCGACCAGTCATCACATGAACCTGGCGACCTGGCACACCATCAACTCGGTGTACTCGCAGAAATCCCAGCTGGCCCTGGGCAGCATGCGCTACGACATCGAAGACACTGGCGGCATCGATCGCCTGTTCAAGCTGATCGACCAGCGCGCCGGGCACTGGCTGGCGATGGAAGTGGAAGAAACCAAGATCCAGCTGACCCACGCCGAAAGCCGCCACGTGCCACTGGACCGCATTGAAGCGGGCCTTAGCGTGGACCTGAGCCGTGCACTGTTCGAGTCGGCCATCGACAACCTGCTCGAGCGCGTGCGCAACAGTGTCACCCAACTGCTGGCGGACGCCGACGTGCGGGTTGATCAGGTGGACACGGTGTTCTTCACCGGCGGTTCGAGCGGGATTCCGGCGCTGCGCAACAGTGTTTCGGCGATGCTGCCGAAGGCGCGGCATGTGGAAGGGAACATTTTTGGCAGTATCGGCAGTGGCTTGGCGATTGAAGCGGCCAAGCGATACGGCTGAGGAGCAGCTGCAAGCCTCTAGCTGCAAGCTTCAAGTAAAAGCAGGGCGGCGCTTGCTCTTGGCTTTTACTTGCAGCTTGAAGCTTGAAGCTTGTGGCTGCCGTCAGACCATCCCCACCTGCTTCAACTCACTCTTCAGGTACGCGTAGTAAATCGGCCCCGCCACCACCCCCGGCAGGCCGAACGCGGCCTCGAACACCAGCATCGCCAACAGCAACTCCCACGACTTGGCACTGATCTGCCCGCCGACGATGCGCGCGTTGAGGAAGTATTCGAGCTTGTGGATAACGATCAGGTAACCCAGGGCCGCCACCGCCACCCAGATCGACAGCGACAGGCCGACGATGGTGATCAGGGTGTTCGACATCAGGTTGCCGATCACCGGCAACAGGCCGAGCAGGAACGTCAGGACGATCAGGGTTTTGGTCAGTGGCAGCTTGATGCCGAACATCGGCAGGATCACCGCCAGGAAAATCCCGGTGAATACGGTGTTGAGCAGGGAAATCTTGATCTGCGCAAACACGATGTTGCGAAACGCCTGGACCAGCAGGTGCAGACGTTCGAACAGCGCCGCCGCCAGCGGTTTGCGCTTGGTCAGGTCCGGCACACGCTGCAAGGCAATGATCGCACCGAGCACCATGCCGATCAGCAAGGTCACGAACATGTGCGCCGCGTCCTTGCCCACCAGTTGCAAATCGCTGAGGTGCTTGCTGACCCACTCGCCAATCGCTACGCGGAACTCCGCGGCACTGGCCGGCAGGTAGGCGTCGATGAACGGCGGCAGTTGCCCGCGCGCGCGGTCGACCACTCCCATGAACTTGTCGAGGGAAGCGCCGGGGTTTTCCGCCTCGTGCAGCAGGAAGCTGAAGGCACCGGCAAAGATCAGCGACAGCACGCTGACAATCAGGGTCCCCAGCAAGGCCACCGCCAGCCAGCGCGCGCGTCGGCCTTCGATCAGCCGTTGCAGTTGCGGGGTGAGCATGTTGACCAGCTCGAAGACCAGCAATCCGGCCAGCAGGCTGGGCAACAGGCGCAACGGCAGCACCAACAACAAACCACCAAAAATAATGATCCAGCTGATAACCAGCAAAACTTGACGTTGAGAAAACGTTGGCATACAGCCTCAAAAACGAACGGCGTAAAAGGATTGGCAGTCTGCCAGCGATCCGGTGTGAGCACTAGGGATTGTGTGGGGCGACCTTGGTCGAGGGTTAAAGCTTTGTAGTGCCTCAACCGGCCTCATCGCGAGCAAGCTTGCTCCTACAACACCGGACATTGTGGGAGCTCGCCGGCTAGCGATGAGGCCAGCACAGCTGCCACTATCCTTGAGCCTTTTTACCGCTTCAGGCAATTACTCATGAACGCCTTGCGCTCATCGCCCTTGAGAAGTTTGGCCGTGGCGTTCACGTTGCAGTTTTTCATTTTCTCTTGCTGAGGCGTCAAGGCTGTTCCCGCCTCGTTGGCCGCCGGGGCCGCTTTCAGACAGTTACTCATGAAGGCTTTGCGCTCATCGCCCTTGAGGCTTTTGGCCGTAGCGTCGGCATTGCAGGTGGTCATCTTCTCCTGTTGGGCCGTGTTGGCGGCGAAGCCCTGGGAGCACAGCAGCAAACCGACGATCAACAACGGGGCACGCAATATCTTCATGGAGATTTCTCCTTGTTGCCGCACCGACAGACACGGCCTTGCACTGGAGTGTAGACAACACCCGTCACACCTTCCTGTTCTCCAGGTGGCTGCGTCGATATTGCTCCGGCGTGCATCCGGCCTGACGCTGGAACATCGCGATGAATGCTGAGCCGGTGCTGTAGCCCATGTCGAAAGCGATTTCCTGGATACTGCGCTGGCTGTCCAAGGACTCGATGGCCGCGAGAAACCGCAGACGTTGGCGCCACTCACCGAAACTCATGCCCAACTCCCGCACAAACTGTCGCGCCAATGTGCGCTCGCTGACATGGATGCGCGCCGCCCATTCCGACAACGGCCGGTTATCCCCAGGTTCGGCCTGGAGCGCCTCAAGGATGGCGAACAGTCCGGAACTGCTGGCGTAGGGCAAATAGCACTCATGTACCGGCGCCTGCTGTAGTTGATCCACCAGCACCTGAGCCAGACGTTTATCCGCCGCCTGTTCGGGGATTTTCACGTCCCGCGCGGCGAAGTCCTTGAGGATGGCCTTGAGAATATCGCTGATGGCCAACGTGCAGGCCTGTTGCGGCAACTCATGGCACAACGGCGGCGCGAGACAGACGGCGCGGTAGTTGATCGGCTGGTTGCTGTAGAAACTGTGCTCGGTCTCAGGCGGCACCCACACCGCGTATTGCGGGGGCGACATGAAACGGCTGCTGCCGATCTGCATGTGCAAGACCCCATTGGCCGAATACTCGAGCGTGCCCCAAGGGTGCCGGTGTGGCGCGGCGTATTCGTGGGTGTTGAAGTCGGCGTAACGGAAGTACACCGGGGCCGGCAATTCGCTGAAATCCAGCAAGTCGATGTGTTTACTGGTCATGCTGTCCGGAATCAGGGATGGGTTGTCTGGATTGAAGTATAGGCTTGTATCCAGACAAGGGATAATTGCCCCTCATTAACGTTCTGGTTTTCCCCGATGCAATACGCTTATCCCCTGCTGGCCATTTTTATCTGGGCTGGCAACACCGTGATCACCAAAATGTCGGCCGGGGCGATTTTCCCCGCCGAAATCGGTTTCTACCGCTGGCTGCTGGCCGGGTTGCTGTTCACGCCTTTCATGCTTAAACCAGTGCTCAGCCATTGGCCGAAGATCCGCGCGAACCTGGGCAAGATCTTTGTCCTCGGTGTGCTCGGCATGGCCGTCTACCAAAGCCTGGCGTACTTCGCCGCCGCCCTGACTTCCGCCACCAACATGGGCATCATCCTGTCGCTGATGCCGCTGATGTCGTTGGCCATGGCGATCATCAGCCTCGGTCAACGCCTGACCCTCGGCGCCTTGGCCGGTGCGGTACTGTCGTTCGCCGGAGTACTGGTGGTGGTGTCGTCCGGCAGCCTCGGCACACTGCTGGAACACGGCGTGAACCTGGGCGACGCAATGATGCTGATTGCCACACTCGCTTATGCGATCTACAGCACCTTGCTGAAAAAATGGCAGCTGAAACTGCCGCCGCTGGTGTTGCTGTACTTGCAGATACTGGTGGCCGTAGTGGTGCTGTTCCCGCTGTTCCTCGCCTCGGAAAAAGTCGGCCCGACGCTGCATAACATTCCACTGGTGCTTTACGCCTGCCTGTTGGCTTCGATGGTCGCTCCCTGGGCGTGGATGCAGGCCGTGGTGCGTTTGGGACCGAGCCGGACCACGCTGTTTTTCAATCTGCTGCCGTTGATCACCGCGCTGATTGCGGCGGTGGTGCTGCATGAGCAGTTGGCGATGTATCACTTGGTGGGCGGGATGCTGACGTTGGGCGGGGTGATTCTTTCCGAGCGCTGGACGACGGTGTTGAGCCGCCGCTGATTAATTGTGGTGAGGGAGCTTGCTCCCGTTCGACCGCGCAGCGGTCGCCATCAATTGAATAGGGGCTGCTGCGCAGCCCAGCGGGAGCAAGCTCCCTCGCCACAGGGCGGTCTAAAGACCCGCCGCACTCAGCCGCGCCGCATGCTCGACAAACAACCGAATCGGCTCAGCCCCCTTCCCCACCAACCCCAACGACTGATTGACGATGTCGAAGTGATCCAGCGGATACTCATCGCCAATCACCGTGCCGAGGTGCGAGCTGTAGCGTCCGACCATACCGTCGCAATGCCCGGCTTCGCGCACGAAGGTTTTGGCGAACAACCGGCAACTGCGATTGGTGCCGTCCAGCAGATTGCGTCCACGGTCGGTAATGCCCGGTTGCAACGTGCCGGACCAGGAGTAATAACGCACGCCGTTCACCTCCTCCGGCCCGTGCCCGCCCCAGGTTTCGGGCAGGCCCTGTGGATATCGTTGATTGAACAGCGCCACACCTTCGGTGGTGAGGGAATGATGGGAGGCATGGATATCCACCGGCAGCTTCGGCCCGCGATAGCCGGTTTCCAGCAGGCACATCAACGCGTTGACCATGTGCAATAGAAAGGTCAGCAGCCGGCCGCAGACGCTGTCATGGGGATAGTGTCGGTGCAGATAATCGGCAAGTTCCGAACCGTGATTCGGCCCCGCCACCGAAGTGACCGAGGCGACCAGGTCCGGGCGCTTGGCCGCCGCATAGCGAGCGGTCAGTGAGCCTTGGCTGTGGCCGATCAGGTTGACCTTGGCGGCGCCGGTTTCCCGCAGAATCTCTTCGATTCGCGCCATCAATTGCTCGCCACGTACTTCACTGGAATTGAGCGGTGAAACCTGCACCGCGAACACCACCGCACCGCCACGGCGCAACGCCTCGACGATCCCGTACCAGTACGGATACAACACCAGACGAATAAACCCGAGCATTCCCGGGACCAGCACCAACGGATAGCGCGGGGCAGAACCTTGCGACATGGGCGGACGTCCTTGTGATCGGTGAGATGACGCAAGGCAGGATGCAAGACATCCGCCAAGCATCACCAGCGAAGATGACAACTCGACGACCAGTCTATGACATCCGCCCTACTTCAGCCCCACCACGCCTGCCACGATCAGCCCGACCGACACCAGCTTGACCGCGGTCAAGCTCTCGCCCAGCAGCGCGAAACCGAGAAACACCGTGCCCAGCGAACCGATGGCGGTCCAGATCGGGTACGCGATACTCACCGGTAACTCGCGCATGGCCAGGGTCAGGAAGTAAATCCCGCCCACGGCGGCCGCCACAGTGATCAGCGACGGCCAGAGCCGGGTGAAGCCTTCGGCGTACTTCATGCCCATGGCGAAAGTCACTTCGAACCCGGCGGCGACCAGCAAAAACAGCCAGGCCATCTAGAGCTCCCTGACCAACGCCAGCAGGCGCTGTTCGGCCTCGGCCGCCGAGATTGCGAAGGTGCGCTCGGCGGACTCCTCGCCCTCGGCAGCCACCACGGTGACATCGGTGATGCCGATGAACCCGAGCACCGTGCGCAACAACGTATCGGCATGATTCAAGGCTTCCAGCTCACCACCCGGGCCAAACCCGAAACCGCCGCGACTGGTGATGATCAGCGCTTTTTTGCCTTGCACCAGCGGTTCGTACTGCGCCACGCCATTGTCCAGCGTGTGATTGAACGTCAGCCCTACGCGAACAATCTGATCGATCCAGGCCTTGAGGCCACTGGGCACGCTGAAGTTGTGCATCGGCGTGGAAATCACCAGCAAATCGTGGCCGAGCAATTCGTCGACGAGTTGGTCGCTGAGCGCCAGATCCGCCTGCATCGTCAACGGTCGTGCCTCGGGTTCGGGATAGAACGCGGCGGCCACAAACGCTTCATTGACCGGTGGTATCAACACCCGACCGACTTCGCGGCGGGTCAGTTTCGACTCTGGGTACCGAGCCTGCCACGCGGACAAAAACACTTCCGCCAAACGCCGCGAATGCGACCGTTCACCTCGTGGACTGGCATGAACAGCAAGAATTCTACTCATCTGAATCTCCTCAGGTCTAAACTCGAACGGCTTGTGGCTTGCAGCTTGAAGCTCGCGGCTGCCCCACTTCAAATGAGCAAAAATCAGTCAGGGTGAATTCATTTCACCCATGGAGTTTCAAATGTTTGCCTCGCTGCCGTTGACGGCCCTGCGCGCCTTCGAGTCCGCCTCACGCCTGCTGAGTTTCAAGGCCGCCGCCGAAGAACTGTCAGTGACACCGACAGCGGTGTCCCACCAGATTCGCTCACTGGAGACCTGGCTCGGCGTGCCGCTGTTCGAACGTTTGCCCCGCCAGGTACGCCTGACCGAGTGCGGCGAACGACTGTTCCACAGCCTGCACGGTGCATTTCTCGACGTGGCGCAAAGCATCGACACCCTGCGCCCGCAGCGCAATGGCGCGAACCTGACGATCTCCACCACCGCCGCCTTCGCCGCGCTTTGGCTGGTGCCACGGCTGGGCCGCTTTTATGCGCAGCATCCGACGATCAATATCCGCCTGGACACCCACTGCGAAGTCATCGATCTGCATCAGGACGCCAGCGTCGATCTGGTTGTGCGCTACAGCCTCGACGATTATCCGAACCTGTATGGCTTGTGCCTGTTCGATGAGTTCTTCGGCGTGTACGGCTCACCGGAACAGGTCGCCTTGGCGAGCCGTCGCACACCGACGTTGATCAGCGTGCGTTGGCACAATTCGAAACTCTATGCCCACGGCTGGGAGGCCTGGTGCGCGCGCTCCGGCGAAACCTGGCTGACGGGCCAGCCCGCCGTGCGCGAATACGATGAAGAGCATTACTCCCTGCAAGCAGCGATTGCAGGGCAAGGTCTGGTGCTGGCGAGCAATATTCTTGTTTCGGAAAGTGTGGCCAGCGGGTTGCTGGTCGCTTATCGGGGAGAGGTGCAGGTCGACGGCGCGGGATACAGCGCCCTGTGTGTGCCGGGGCGCGAACGGCATCCGCCGGTTCGGGCGTTTTTTGCGTGGCTGGGTGAGGAGGCGATGATGTCAGGACATGCGTTGCGTTGACGGGAATTAAACTTTATTGAACTACTTACATTAAAAACCGCAGACAAAACATAAAACAAAATCAACAGTTACAAACTCAAACTAGACTTTAAATTAAATAAACTTAATCTACCAACACGGCCAACCGGCCGATTTAACAAACAAGTAAAGGATTACTTATATGCTACTCGAACAACGACTTGAGTTTCTTGATTCCCTACCATCGCTGCCTATCTTGACGCAGAGCGCGACGCCTACAATTCGGGTATTCGCGGCCGACTCCGAACACGACATCAACAAGCCGACCGCCAGTGTCATGCCTGACACAATTGACGCTTTCATGCCCGGCGTCCCGCAACAGATCATCGATGACGTAAATCTCAGCAAATTAATCATGCAAAACGCGGCCACCCAAAAATTCCCCGAAGATGCGCAGCTTTTCGAATGGTACAAGTATTACGTCAATGGTCTGAGCAAACTGGGCTGGGTCATTCAAAGTAAAGACATCCAAGAAGTCACCATCAGAAGGGTGGGACTGACAATGGATCAGGTTGCACTGGAAGTGGCGGCTGGGCTAATTGGCCCTAACGCTGCCGCGGTGCTCGCCAATGTCGCGAAAATAGCCGTGGATGCGGTACAGAACAATCCTGGCGCCATTAAAATCTTCGACCGCAATACAAAGCTGGGTGCTCAGGCAAAATTCGATATCGCCCCGGTCTGGCTTGATAACAGCGGAAATCCGAACATGATCCTTAACTGTATTTCACTGGATGCAAGGGAGAGCACTCGCGGCATCCTGTTCTGGAAATCGACCCGTCAGTCCACCACTATAAAAACCGGCGCCGTGCGTACTTACCTGGACAGCAAAGTCTTTTCCGGTCTGCGGGATAATTTGTACAGCAAGTACAGTGAGGCGGGAAAAAAATTCATTGAAGACCTTCCCGACTTTGGCGACTTCTAATTTTAATCGGCAATAAAACAGTCGATTAAAAACAACTCACTCAACCTCACACGGCACACATCATGAAAACTAGCGCATTTGATAGCTATCTTGTTAGCGGCAACATAACGATTTTTGTCGGATCACATACCGACAATTTTAAAAAAGATATTTTAGCGTCCAGCCTACTCGCTGAATTGGTAGCCGAACAACAGAGCAATGATCGCATCGCTTCCTTGCCAACTTACACAGACACACTTAAAAAAGTTGGCTGGATACTCAACAGCCGTTCCTCGCAGCGTATTGAATTTATCAATAGCAGCCTTTTTGATGTGATAGATGAAAGCGTCGGGAGTGCTTTGTCACAAGACAATCGAAAAGAACTCGCCAACGCTTTCTCTCAAATTGCGGCGCTATCCAATGACTCCACAGCGTACAAGGAAATCGTTGAAAAACTTCAGAAAAACGCAAAAGCAAACACGGCTTCAAGCGCGGCACTGCTGACGATTGTTCGCAACGATAAAACCGTGGTTACCCTACAAATGACATTCGAAACGGCCGAGGCGCTTGCAACGAACATCCTCAACCTGCCTGTTCTGAATGCCATCACCGACCGCAAGACCAATGTCTGGATGGTATGCAGCGCACTGGATGCTCGTCATTACAACGATGTCCGAAGTGAAGTCCTGAAGAAACTGGGTCGCAAAATCGAAACTGAAATACTGCACATCCAACCCCCCCAGCAGTGACTTCAAGACCCCGCCTCACAAGCCGTTCAAGCGCCCCTGATTTTAAACCGGCGGCGCTTGAACACTGCTAACGGACGCGGATCAGTGTTTAACCGTCTTCGGCACATTGCCCGCCTTCATCTGCTCCAGCAACGGTGCGCACTGACTCGGCTCCCCGCCGCTCGGTGCCACCAGTGCGAGCAAACCCGCCGCCGGTGCGGCGATCACGCCCAGCGCAACCATCCCCGCGCCGCGCAGCATCAACGGCACGGCTTTGACCCCGGCATCTGGCTTGATGAACTTGCCTCGCACATACAGCGGCGAGCGCAAGGAAATCAAACGCCAACCCTTGGATTCCGGGGTGACGGTCAGGTCCAGTTGCTCGGTTGCCATGTTCGCCGTGCCATCGATGTAGACAATGGCGTTCTCGGTATCGAAGACGAACAGACGGACAGTCGCCAAGCCGGACTCGATGCCGAAATCGGCCGCCGCGCAGTTGATCTTCACTTCCTTGTCACCAAAGATCTTGCCGACCACGTAATTGCCGACGTTCAGACCCGCCAGCTCCATCAGTTCGCGACTGATGGCGCCATCGTTGATCAGCATCTTCAGGTTGCCATTGGCGCTGCCCAGCAGTTTGGCCACCGAGTTGCCACGCCCGGTGATATCGGCATCGCCATTGAGCTCGCCGAAGCTGGTTTTCATCGGTTCAAAGGTCGGGAACAGTTGCTTGAGCTTGAACCCGCGCGCGGTGAGTTTTGCCCGGCCTTCCAGCGGGTCGGTACGACCGTTCAGGCGAATCTGCGCATCGAGATTCCCGCCAGCGACACCAAAGCGCAGCGGCTCAAGGCTGAGCACGCCGTCGGTCAGTACCAGGTGTGTGTAGAGATCGTTGAACGGCAGTTTTTCGCTGTGGACGATGCGCTTGCCGGTGAATTCCACATCGGCGTCCATGTCGCGCCAGCGATCGGTTTTGAATTCTTCGACCGGCAGCACTTTATCGGTCGGTTGCTTGCTGTCGCCACCCCGGGCCTTTTGCTCGGCATTGGAATCGGCACCGATCAGCGGGGCGAGGTCGGTAAACAACACTTGATTGGACAGCAGCGCGCCGCTGAGCTTCGGTCGGGGTTTGCTGGCAACGTAGGTCAGATTGCCGTGAATATCGCTGTCGCCGATCTTGCCGTTGAAGTCTTCATAGCGATACACCGCGCCGCCGGGTTCATGCAGCTTGCCAATCAGGTGACCGTCGGTGGCGTAGGGCGGCGTGTCCGGCAGGGTGATGCCGGTCAACGGATAGAGATTGCCCAGGCTGGTACCGGCGAGTTTCAAGCGCAGATCCAGGGCGCCAAGGTTCATCGGATCGGTCAGGGTGCCGGCCAACTCAATGCTCGAGTCCGCCACCTTCACCTGCGCCTGAAGCGGAAACGGTCGGGTGGAATCCTGCAAGGCCAACAATCCGCCGATCTTGCCCTGCCCCGCGAGTTTCTCGCCGTGATACTGGCCGTTGACCTTGAGGGCGAACGCATAGTCCTGCGGGACCGCGCCTTGCGCCTGCGCGGTCTTCGTCGCTTTGACACCGACGATGTCGCTGAAGGGAATCGGTTTACCCAGCGGATCGATAAGCACATCGAGCCGGGTCTTGAGGTTTTGATCGTCGAGGGTGACATGGCCCTTGTCGAAACCGATCGCGCCGATGTCGACCACCCAATTCGACGGTTCGGCGCTCGGGTCCTTGGGATCGAACTTGAAGGTCCAGTTGGCGCGCCCGTCAGCCAGGCGTTGCAGGCTGGCGTTCGGTTCGGTGAGGTCGATGCGCGGAATCACCACTCGCTGCGCCAACAGCGCCAACGGCGAAATGCGCAATTCGACGCGCTTGAGGGTGACCATCTGCGGCGCCTTGGACCAGTCCGGGTTGCCCAGGCTCAAGTCCTCCGCCACCACATGCGGCCACGGCACCCACGCACGCCAGCCCCCTTCATCGGGCTCACGCTGCCAGACCACCGACAGATTGCCGTTGATGGCAAACGCCCGGTGCAGCTCTTCCGAGACTTTGGCATTGAGGGGCGGTTTGATCCGGTTCCAGTCAAAAAACACGATGACCAGCACCAACACCGCCAGCAAGACAACGAGGCTGGCGAAGGTCCAGGCGAGAATTTTACGAGTGCGCGTCATTGCACAGAGCTCCTGATACGACCGAGCGCCCGGACCGCGACGCCTGGTGAAACGGTGAGCCGTAAGCGGCCCCCATGGAATCTACGACTGAAAAAACCCGGGCAGGTTTAGTCGAAAGACCGATTTTGCCGAAATCCGCCAGTCCAGTCATGACCAATCAGTCAATTCGCGTTATCGACCCTGCCCCTTTGTACCGCGAGCGCGGGGTGAAAATACCCAAGCCGGTGCAAAAGCGCTCCCCGGAAACGCCCGGTCTAGAGCCCCTCCAGCGAACAATCAATTCCGTTGATTATTACCATTGCGTTTATGAACTTTTATATCGATTTATCGAGAGTAGCATTGCCCTCGTACCCACTTTCTCGCACTCCCCTGGAGCAAAACAATCATGAAACGCCAATTACTGTTAAGCCTTACCCTCTCGATGCTGGCCAGCACCGCTTTCGCTCTTCCGGCCGCTGACCAGGCGACCCCGCAAGTAAAAGCCAGCCACTCGGTATTCAGCCAAACCGTTGCCGCTGATGGTTCGGACCGTACCCCACAAGGCCAAACCCTGGCAGAAGGCGGTAACGATCGCCTGAAAGAAAAAGGCCTGATCACTCAGGACGGCTCGGATCGCACCCCACAAGGCCAGACCCTTGCAGCTGATGGCTCGGACCGCACTCCACAAGGTCAAACACTCGCTGAAGGCGGTGGTGATCGTGTGATCGAACGCAACAGCGCTCTGAGCTAAGCCCCATGGCCGCTCAGAAAAAAAGCCCAATCAACGGATTGGGCTTTTGACTTTATAGCGATCCAGATAACAGACGCAGCACTTCCCCGCTTGATCCCCTCGATAGTCGTTCGACGCCGACAAAGCCGATTTGCTAGAGTGCGCCGCTGTCCCTGTCCAGAAAACACCTTGCGATGCTGCCCCGCGCCGAACAGAAACAACAGACCCGTAACGCCCTGATGGACGCTGCCCGGCGCTTGATGGACGGCGGCCGAGGATTCGGCAGCCTGAGCCTGCGCGAAGTGGCGAAAACCGCCGGCATCGTACCCACCGGTTTCTACCGGCATTTCGCCGACATGGATGAGCTGGGCCTGGTATTGGTCAGCGAAGTCGGCCAGACCTTTCGCGAAACCATTCGCCTGGTGCGTCACAACGAGTTCGTGATGGGCGGCATCATCGACGCTTCGGTGCGGATCTTTCTCGACGTGGTCAGCGCCAACCGTTCGCAGTTCCTGTTTCTCGCCCGTGAGCAGTACGGCGGCTCGTTGCCGGTGCGCAAGGCGATTGGCCGTTTGCGCGAAGACATCAGTTCGGACCTCGCCGCCGATTTGTCGCTGATGCCGAAACTGCAACACCTGGACATCGCCGGCCTGAACGTCATGGCCGACCTGATCGTCAAAAGCGTGTTCGCCACCCTGCCGGACATCATTGATCCACCGGCCGAAGCGCTGCCTGAGCATCTGACGCCCCAGGCGAAAATCACCCAGCAACTGCGCTTCATCTTTATCGGTCTGAAGCACTGGCAAGGGCTCGGCAGCACCGAGTAGTTTCTGTGGATGAAATCCTTGTAGGAGCAAGCTTGCTCGCGATGAGGGCATGCAATTCACCCTCGATGTGACCGTTACACTGCTATCGCGAGCAAGCTCGCTCCTACAATTAACCGTGTCGCTTCAACTTGGTGCGCAAACCAGAAATGACGCACCAACTTCTGCCACGATTTCGTCGCACCGCCTCTCGCCCTACACCTCCGACAGGCATTTCCTACACATCTCCCCGATTGGCAAGCCCCTTGCTCTAGCCTCAGCATTGTCCATTGCTGGAAGCCTTCCGATGCTGGTGATTCACCGCAGAATCAACCCTCAACCCGTCTGGGCCGCCGAACTGCACCTCACGTTCGAAGCCCGCAGCAAAAGCCGTTTGCGCTGTTTCAGTGCCGAGGGCGAAGACGTCGGGTTGTTTCTGGAGCGCGGTCAGCCGCCGCTGTATGACGGCGAATGCCTGCAAGCCGAAGACGGGCGTATCGTCCGCGTTTGCGCCCGTCCCGAACAATTGCTGCACGTCACCTGCGCCAACGCGTTCGAACTGACCCGCGCCGCCTATCACCTGGGCAACCGCCATGTCGCCCTGCAAGTCGGCGATGGCTGGTTGCGTCTGCTCGACGACTACGTGCTCAAGGCCATGCTCGAACAACTGGGCGCCCGCGCCGAGAACATGGAAGCACCGTTCCAGCCGGAGCACGGTGCCTACGGCGGCGGCCATCACCATTCGCGTCATGGCGATGAAGATTTCAACTACGCGCCGAAACTGCACCAGTTCGGCGTGCGCACATGAATCCGGCCTGGGCCCTGCTGCGCCTGGCCAGTCCGCAATTGCCGATTGGCGGCTACAGCTATTCCCAAGGCCTGGAAATGGCGGTCGATAACGGCCGTGTGCACGATCCCGACAGTGCCAGGCGCTGGATCAGCGATCAGTTGTTACTGAACCTGGCGCGCTTCGAGGCGCCGTTGTTACTTGCCCATTGCGTTGCGGCGCATGAGGAAAACTGGGACGAGTTGCTGCAACGCTGTGAGCAACACCGCGCCAGCCGTGAAACCCGCGAGTTGCATCAGGAAAGCCGGCAGATGGGCTACTCGTTGCAGCAACTGCTCAACGGTTTGCCGGAACTGGACGCTCCCGCCCGCGCCTTTCTCGATCAACGCCCCGAGCCGCATCTGGCTCTGGGCTGGGCGTTGGCCGCCCGCGCCTGGCAGATCAGCCCGCAAGACGCCTTGGCTGCGTGGCTCTGGAGCTGGCTGGAAAACCAATTGGCGGTGCTGATGAAAACCCTGCCGCTGGGTCAGCAAGCTGCCCAACGCCTGACCAGCGAGCTGTTGCCGTTGCTTCAACAAGCGCAACAGAGCGCGACTCAAATCGATCCCGATCATTACGGCAGCGCCGCATTCGGCCTGTCCCTGGCGTGTATGGCCCACGAGCGCCAGTACAGCCGTCTGTTCCGTTCCTAGGGCCTTTTATCTTGGAGAATCACATGAACGCACAACCTCTGCGCGTCGGCATCGGCGGCCCGGTCGGCTCCGGTAAAACCGCCCTGACCCTGGCCCTGTGCCTGGCCCTGCGCGAACGTTACAACCTGGCCGTCGTGACCAACGACATCTACACCCGCGAAGACGCCGACTTTCTGGTGCGCAACGAAGCCCTCGCGCCGGAACGCATCATCGGCGTGGAAACCGGTGGCTGTCCGCACACGGCGATCCGCGAAGACGCCTCGATCAACCTCGAAGCCGTGGATCAACTGAACCGCCGCTTTCCGGGCCTGGACCTGATTCTGGTGGAGTCCGGTGGCGACAACCTGTCGGCGACCTTCAGCCCCGAACTGTCCGACCTGACCATCTACGTGATCGACGTTTCGGCCGGCGACAAGCTGCCGCGCAAGGGCGGCCCTGGCATCTGCAAATCCGACCTGCTGGTGATCAACAAAATCGACCTCGCACCGTTGGTGGGCGCTTCGCTGACGATGATGGACAGCGACACGAAACGCATGCGCAACGGCAAGCCGTTTGTGTTCAGCAATCAAAAAACCGGCCAGGGTCTTGATGAAATCATCGCCTTCATCGAACGCCAGGGTTTGCTGACCGCTGCCTGATGACGACTTATCAACAAGGAAGCTTATCAATGACACTCAAATGCATGCTCGGCGCTCTGACGCTTTTGCTGACCCCGGCCATTGCCTTCGCCCACCCGGGGCATGGCGATAACGGTTTGATCGCCGGCATCGGCCATCCGATTGGCGGGCTTGATCACTTGCTGGCGATGCTCGCAGTCGGCCTGTGGGCGGCGCAGCAACAAGGCGCCGCACGCTGGGCGCTGCCGTGCACCTTCGTCGGTACGATGTTGCTGGGAGGAATGCTCGGGTTTGAAGGATTGAACCTGCCGGCGCTGGAAAGCGGGATTGCCGCGTCGGTGTTGGCGCTCGGTCTGGCGGTTGCGCTGGCGGTGCGGCCGCCATTGGTGATGGCGGTTATGGCGACAGCGTTGTTTGCGCTGTTCCACGGTGTAGCTCATGGGCTGGAACTGCCGGACATGTCGAGCCCCTGGGCTTATGCCGCTGGTTTTGTCGCGGCCACAGCAGCGTTGCACGCGGCGGGTTATGCCGTGGTGCGGGTGTTGCCGCAAGCAGCGGCACCACTGATCCGACTGGCCGGCGGGGCTTCGGCGGCGACCGGCGCGTGGTTGCTGGCGGGCTAACCCCCCTCCCTGTAGGAGCTGCCGCAGGCTGCGATCTTTTGATCTTGCATTCAAAATCAACATCAAAAGATCGCAGCCTGCAGCATCTCCTACGAGGATCCGTCGGGCCGGCCTCTCTGCTAACATGTCGCGCAATCAACCCTGCCGTGACGACGCCAGCCCATGCCGCCTGTTTCCCGCACCGCCTCCCAGCCTGAATTGACCGCCCTGTTCGCCTCGGTGCAACAGCACTTTCTGGACGTCATCGTGCCGCTTTGGCAAGGCCCGGGCTGGAATGCCGACCTGGCGTTGCCCTATGAGGCGCTCGACGCAGGGCATCAACCGTTGCCTGCCCAGCGCTACCGGGCCATGGCCTGTGCGCGGCAGCTGTATCTGTTTGCCAGCTTGATCGGCCAGGTGCCGGGCGCCGAAGAGCGTGCCGCCGCATTGTTCCGTTCCTTGCAGCGACACTTCCACGACGCCGAGCACGGTGGCTGGTTCTACAGCATCGATCCGCAGGGTGCGCCGCTGGATCAGCGTAAAGACCTCTACACCCACGCGTTCATCCTGTTCGCCTGCGCCCATTACTGGGCCAAGGTCCGTGAGCCGCTGGTGGAATCGGTACTCAACGCTTCACTGGAAGTGATCGCGCAACGCTTTGCCACAGGCGACGGCCTGTACGAAGCCACGCTAGACCGTGACTGGTCATCGCTCGACAGCGGCCCCCTGCAGAACCCGTTGATGCACTTGGCCGAAGCCTTTCTCGCCACCCTGTCAGTACGTGAAGACCTTGCCGTGCAACTGGCGCTCGTCGAGTTATGCACAGCCATGCAGGCACGCTTCGTCGATACGCAACATGGCGTGTTGATGGAGAAACCGCTGGGGTCTGTGGATAACTGGTTCGAGCCAGGCCACCAGTTCGAGTGGTACTTCTTGCTGGCATCGTCCGACCTGTTGCGCAGCTCGAAACTGCATGACGCTCTGGAGCGCGCTTTCGCATTTACCGAGCAACTGGGTGTCGATCAGCAGACCGGTGCCGTGCGAGCCATGCTCGCCCTGGGGCCGGACGGCGGCACTCGGGACGCGACGCAGCGCATCTGGGCTCAGGCCGAGTACCTGCGCGCACTAACGCTGTGCCCGAACAGCGACGCGGCGGTGCTGCATCAATTGCAGGCGTTGCAGCAGCGCTGCCTGCATGCCGGTGGCTGGTATGAATGTCGTGATGAGCGCGGTGAAGTCAGCCGACGCGACATGCCGTCCACCACGCCGTATCACCTGGCGACGTGTTATCGCGGATTGGCCGACTACCTCGCCTGACCTTCACTCAATCCACTTGCGATCCCCGGTAAAACTGATCGTCAGCCAGCGTGCGGCGTCCGGCTCACCGAGGTTTGTGGATATTTCCTCGCGCAAACTGTCCAGTTGTCCCACACCGTCCAGCCAGTAATCCTTCGGCAACACGATGTGAATCTCGATAAAACAGGCCCGCCCGTGTTTCTGCACGTAGGAAATGTAGTCGTCGAAACCATGCTCGACCTTGGCCACCTCCATCACCTGACGCACCTTGTCGTCCAGTTGATCCGGGACGATCCCCAACACATCGCGTAAGGCCGGAGCGAGGATTTTGAAGGCTGGGGGAAGCATGCCCAAGGCCAGCAGAATCAGGATCATCGGGTCGACATACACCGCCCACTTGTCGAAACCCTGCGTTTTGAGCAGCAGTGCGATAAGGAAACTCACCAGCAGTCCCGCCGACAGCATCGCGTCCACCAGCCAACTGATGTTGTCGAACTGGATCAGCGATGAGTTGAGCGTGCGATTGCGATGGCGGACGTAGAAGAAGTAAATCAGCTCAACGACGGTGAACACCGCCGCGTAGAGGATCACCAGACCGAGCTCGACCTCGCGGCCTCCATTGATGATGCCGAACACACCGTTGAGAAACGCGTAAACGGCCACCAGGAAGATGAAACAGCCTTCGATCACCAGCACCATGGGTTCCAGGTGCCAGGAGCCGAACTGGAAGCGCTGATTGCTTTCCTTGGCGATCAGCCGGGCGGTGAGCAGCATCAACACCTTGATGAAGGCGGCGATCAACGAAAAGAAACCATCGAACAGGATCGATTGGGAACCTGAAACAAAACCGGTAATGATTCCGGCGAATGTCACCAGGAGCATCAGGAACGTCGATTGTTTGAGCAGTAGCTGCTCTTCTCGATTGCGCACTTGTTCTCCTCGAACACCTCTAGACCGCACGATGCGGCGAGATTATTGGAAGAGGAGTCTAGCTGAAGTCCAGCGTATCTGGTCCGTCCCCTTCGCGAGCAGGCTCGCTTCCACATCGGTTCTCGGTGTTCGCAGATCCTTTGTGGGAGCGAGCTTGCTCGCGATAGCCATCACTGGGTCTTAAGACTTTCGATCGATGGCAAACCCGGCCCAGGTCTGGCTGACCGGCATCAGTTCCAGGCTGTTGATGTTGATGTGCGCCGGAGCGTTGAGCACCCAGAAGATGGTGTCGGCGATGTCCTGCGGCTGAATCGGCTCGGCACCGGCGTAGGTCGCGTTGTAGCGCTCCTGGTCACCGGCAAAGCGCACCAGCGAGAACTCGCTTTCGCACAGGCCCGGCTCGATGTTGCTGACCCGTACGCCCGTGCCTTGCAGGTCGCAGCGCAGGCTCAGGGAGAACTGTTTGACGAACGCCTTGGTCGCGCCATACACGTGGCTGCCCGGGTAGGGATAATTGCCGGCAATGGAGCCCAGGTTGACGATACCGGCGCCACGACCGTGGGCGATCAGGCGTGGCAACAGCAGGCGGGTGCTGTACATCAGGCCTTTGACGTTGGTATCGACCATGGTGTCCCAATCGTCCAGATCACATTTCGGTGCCGGGTCGGCACCCAACGCCAGGCCGGCGTTGTTGATAAGTCCGCGTAGCTTGGCAAAGGACGGCGGCAGATTGCCGATCGCTTCCTCCATGGCCTTGCGATCACGCACATCGAGCACCAGACCATGGACCTCGGTCTGCTTCGACAACTCGGCGCACAGTGCATTGAGGCGCTCTTCACGACGGCCAGTCAGCACCAGTTTCCAGCCGGCCTCGGCAAAACGACGGGCACAGGCTTCACCAAAACCGGACGTCGCGCCGGTAATAAACAGGGTGTCGGACATCGTGTTCTCCTTGCATCGGCTGATCGCCAGCCATTGAAATAGAAATTCAGCAGGCAGCATGCCCGGCCTTGTTCACAGCGGCAACCACCGCTCAAACTGTTCAAAAAACGCTCAATCCCGGCAAGCCCTTGACCCGCTTGGCCTACAGCCATGTGCGCGCACGTTATCCACAGGCCGGTCCACAGTCTTTGGGGGCAAGTGGAAAAGCTGCAAGCCGCTATCCACAAGGCTTTGCGCGAAGTTTTGAAACTTTTTTGCTTGACCCTCAACCACCTGCCGTGCAGCCCTTGGCCATTTTCATGACTGACGGGTCAAACCGGCGATGGCGCCAAGCCAGTAACCACGGCCTTCAGCCGACTCTTTCCAGAGTTTAATCACAGACTTATCCACAGGCTTGCACACGTCAATTCCATGCATTTTCACCCCGAACAAAAAGGTTGACAAAGCGACTTGAAAGCTGAGCAAAAACAGCTGAGCAAAAAACAACCACACCTCTGCAAGCCGCGGTTTAAAAGGCCTCCAGCCAGCTACTCCCACGTTATTCACAGCCGGTTCCACAGCAAACGGGGACAAGTCAAAACCGTGACAAAACAGGTATTTGCAGCGGCTTTATGTCGCGCTTTGGGAGCTTTGGAATAATGTTTTCCACAATTTCCATCGGGCATACCACAACCCCTGTAGGAGCGAGCCTGCTCGCGATGGGCGTCAACGAAAACGCGAGCACTCTGGATAAACGCGTTGTCCTGGGGATCTTCGCGAGCAGGCTCGCTCCTACAGGGGATTGCGGTGTTTGGGAGATGTAAAAAAGCCCCGGCGATTGCGTGCCGGGGCTTGTGCATAACAACAAAACTCAATGCCCGCCGAGATAAGCGCTACGCACATCCTCGTTGACCAACAGTTCCTTGCCAGTGCCCGTCATGCGGATTTCGCCGTTAACCATCACATACGCCCGGTCAGACAGCCGCAGGGCGTGGTTGGCGTTCTGCTCCACCAGGAAGATGGTCATGCCAGTCTTGGCCAGTTCCCGCAGGGTCGCGAAGATCTGCTTCACCACGATTGGCGCCAGGCCCAGGCTGGGCTCGTCAAGCAGCAGCAACTTGGGTCGGCTCATCAGGGCACGGGCGATGGCGAGCATTTGCTGCTCGCCGCCGGACATGGTCATCGCACGCTGGGTACGCCGTTCTTCGAGCCGCGGAAACAACTCGAACATGCGCTGCATGTCTTCCTTGGCGTACTTGTCGCCGATAGGGATGGTACCCATCAGCAGGTTTTCCTCGACGGTCATGTCGGGGAACACCCGCCGCCCTTCCGGCGATTGCGCGATGCCGTTGGAAGCAATGTAGTGCGACGACTTGTGAGTGATGTCCACACCCTGATAGAGGATCTGCCCGTCCGCTGCCCTTGGCTGGCCGAAGATCGACATCAGCAGGGTCGACTTGCCGGCACCGTTGGAGCCGATCAGGCTGACGGTTTCCCCTTCGTTGATGTGCAGCGAGACACCTTTCAGGGCCTGGATCGGCCCGTAGAACACATCCAGTTCCTTGAGTTCGAGGATGGGTTGGCTCATAGCACCACTTCCTCTTCATCGGCGCCCAGGTAGGCCGCAATCACTTTCGGATCGTTACGAATCGCATCGGGTCCACCCTCGGCGATGACGATGCCGTGGTCCAGCACCACGATGTGGTCGGAAATGCTCATTACCATGCCCATGTCGTGTTCGATCAGCACCACGGTCAGATCGTGCTCGTCGCGCAGCAGCCGGATCATCGCGCTCAGCGCTTCGGTTTCCTGAGGGTTGAGGCCGGCAGCCGGCTCGTCGAGGCAGATGATCTGCGGACGGGTGCACATGGCCCGGGCGATTTCCAGACGACGTTGCTGACCGTAGGACAGCTCACCGGCCAGACGGTTGGCGCAGTCCACCAGGTCCACCACTTCCAGCCAGTAGAACGCGTGGTCCAGTGCATCGCTTTCAGCCTTGCGATAACCCTTGGTGTTGAGGATACCGGCGAGCATGCTGCGGTTGACCCACATGTGTTGCGCCACCAGCAGGTTTTCCAGCACCGACATTTCCTTGAACAGGCGAATGTTCTGGAAGGTACGTGCCAGGCCTGCGCGGTTGACCAGGTGGGTGCCGCCGAACATTTTGTAGTACAGGCGACTGGCAAAGGATTTCGGCGAGACGAAGTCGGTCGGTTTGAACGATTCGCCCAGCAGTTGGATGACGTTGGTCTGCTCGCCCCGCACGTTGAGCTCAATCTTGCCGCCCGAGGCCTTGTAGAACCCGGTCAGGCAGTTGAACACCGTGGTTTTGCCAGCACCGTTGGGGCCGATCAAGGCGAAGATCGAATTGCGTTCGACTTTCAGGCTGACATCGTTCAACGCCTTGATGCCGCCGAAGTGCATCATCAGCTTCTCTACCGAGAGTACGACTTCGCTCATGGCGCTACTCCTTTACGCGGTGTCACACCGGTACGGCTGATCCGAATCAGGCCGCGCGGTCGCCAGATCATCATCAACACCATCAGGATGCCGAACAGCAACACGCGGTATTCGGCGAAGCCGCGCAGCAGTTCAGGGGCGACGGTCAGCACGAACGCCGCAATCACCACGCCGATGGTCGAACCCATACCGCCCAGCACCACAATGGCGAGGATCAGGGCCGATTCGAAGAAGGTAAACGAGGTCGGGTTGACGAAACCCTGGTAGGTCGCAAAGAACACGCCGGCAAGGCCTGCAGTCGATGCACCGATGGTGAACGCCGAGAGTTTGACCAGCACGTGGTTCAGGCCCATGGAGCGGCAGGCGATTTCGTCTTCACGCAGGGCTTCCCAGGCGCGACCGACTGGCATCTTGACCAGACGATGCTTGATGTACAGCACGGCCAATACCACCAGGAACAACACCGCGTAGATGAAGTAGTACTTCACGTCCGGGTTGTAGGCGATGCCAAAGAACTCGTGAAACGGTACCCCGCCATCCTTCGCCCGCTTGCCGAACTCCAGGCCGAAGAACGTTGGCAGTGGCGCCGGCATGCCGTTCGGACCACCGGTCAGCGACAGCCAGTTGTTGAGGATCAAGCGGATGATTTCACCGAAGCCCAGGGTCACGATCGCCAGATAGTCGCCGTGCAGACGCAGCACCGGAAAACCGAGGATGCACCCGGCGAGGCCAGCGGTGATCGCCGCCAATGGCAGCACCGTCCAGAAGCCCAGCCCCAGGTACTGGTAACCGAGCGCCAGGCCGTAGGCACCAATGGCGTAGAACGCCACATAACCCAGGTCAAGCAGGCCGGCCAGCCCGACCACAATGTTCAGCCCCAGGCCCAGCAGCACGTAGATCAAACCGAGGATGACCACGCCCAACAGATAGGAGTTGGAGAAAAACGGAAACACCACGGCAATCACAATGATCAGCGGGATGATCCAGCGCAGTCGGGTTTTGTAGTCGGGCGGCAGCACATGAACGCCGGAACCGGTGGTTTCAAACCCCTCGAGGATTCTCAGGCCTTTGGGGGTTTGCAGAAACAGGCTCAAGGCAAAACGCCCCGCCATGACGATGGCAATGATCCATGCCACCCGCGAAGTTTCCAGGTTGAAGCCGTAGCCATCGAGCACGACGCCGACAATCGGCCCGAACACGATCAGGGCAATGAGACCGGCAAGAATCGCGTCAACCAGGCTTTTTTTGACATCAATGGTTTTTTTAGTGGTTGAAGACATCGCTTACACCTTCGACACAAGAGGACGGCCGAGCAGGCCTTGGGGCCGAAAGACCAGAACGAGAACCAGCAGCGAGAAGCTGAAGACGTCTTTGTAGTCCGAGTTGACCAGACCGGAGAACAGCGACTCGGAAATCCCGAGGATGATCCCGCCGAGCATGGCGCCAGGCAGCGAGCCGATCCCGCCGAGTACCGCCGCGGTGAAGGCCTTGATGCCGATGACGAAGCCCGCGTAGAAGTCGAAAGTGCCGTAGTTCATGGTGATCAGTACGCCGGCCAGGGCCGCCATCGCTGCACCGATGATGAACACATAGGAAATCACCCGGTCGGTGTTGATCCCGAGGATCGAAGCCATCTTGCGGTCTTGTTGGGTCGCGCGGCACATACGGCCGAGCTTGGTGTACTTGATGACGTAGGTCAGCAGGGCCATCCCGGCAAATGCGGCGACCAGGATGAAGATTTTGGTGTAGGTGAGCTGGACGAAGCCGCTTCCGACATCGACGCGCCATGCACCGGTCAGCAGGGTCGGTACGCCTTGTTGGCGGGCGCCCTGAGCGATCTGCGCATAGTTTTGCAGGATCAGCGAAATACCGATGGCGCTGATCAAGGGTGCCAGTCGGGTGGAGTTACGCAGGGGTTTGTAGGCGACACGCTCGATGACCCAGCCATACACCGCCGTGACGACGATGGTGAAGATCAGTGTGCCAAGCATCAGCAGAGGGAAGGATTCAATACCGAAGTATGCCAGCAGAGCCAGACTGATCGCCGCGAGGTAAGCGGAAATCATGTAAACCTCGCCGTGGGCGAAGTTGATCATGCCGATGATGCCATAGACCATTGTGTAGCCGATGGCGATCAGGCCATAGACCGACCCGAGGGTCAGGCCGTTGACCAGTTGCTGCAGGAAAATACCATCCATAACGCAATCTCACGCAATGAGAACCTGCACTCCTGTGGGGGTGCGGTTCTTCTAAGGAAAATACAGATATACGTCGGAGCAATGTCAGACACGAACAGGCAGCGCTCACCGGCCCCTGTAGGAGCTGGCTTGCCAGCGATAGCGATTGAACAGTCGACAAACATGTCGCCTGCAAGTCCGCCTTCGCCAGCAAGCCGGCTCCGACAAAAGGTTCATCGGGGAGCCCTGATCGGGTCAGCCCTTACTTCTGTTTTTCCAGCTGGTGGTATTTGCCGGTTGCGTCCCACTGGTAAACCACGTAGTCGGACACTTTCAGGTCGCCCTTGCTGTCCCAGGTCTTCTCGCCCATAACGGTCTTGACCGGGTTTTTCTTCAGCCAGGCAGCAGCGTCTTCGCCCTTGTTGGACTTGGCGCCATTGAAGGCAGCGGCCAGGGTCTGGACCGAAGCGTAGGCATACAGGGTGTAGCCTTCAGGCTCGGTGCCAGCCTTGCGGAATGCGTCTACGACAGTCTTGCTGTCTGGCAGCATGCGTGGGTCGGCGCCGAAGGTCATCAGCACGCCGTCAACGTATTGCGGGCCGCCAGCGGTGGTCACCAGTTCGTCGGTCACGATGCCGTCGTCGGACATGAATTTCACGTCTTTCAGGCCTTCGGTACGCAGTTGTTTAACCAGTGGACCCGCTTCTGGGTGCAGGCCGCCGAAGTAGACGACATCGGCACCGGCCGCACGGATCTTGGTCACGACGGCACTGAAGTCTTTCTCGCCGCGGGTCAGGCCTTCATACAGCACCGGCGTCACGCCGCGCTTGACCAGTTGAGCCTTGGTGGCATCCGCCAGGCCTTGGCCGTAGGTGTCTTTGTCGTGCAGCACGACAACCTTTTTGCCCTTGAGCATGTCGACGATGTAGTCACCGGCCACGATGCCTTGCTGGTCGTCACGACCGCACATGCGGAACATGGCACTCAGGCCGCGCTCGGTAACCTGTGGGTTGGTGGAACCTGGAGTGATCGCGATGATGCCCGCTTCGTCATAGATCTCGGAGGCCGGGATGGTCGACGAGGAGCAGAAGTGACCGACCACGCCGGCGACTTTCTGGTTGGTCAGGTCTTTGGCAACCGTCACAGCCTGTTTCGGTTCGCAGGCGTCATCGCCCTTGACCAGGACGATTTTTTCCCCGTTGACGCCGCCCGCTGCGTTGACCGCATCGGCCGCCGCTTGTGCACCCTTCATGTACTGTTCACCAAATGCCGCGTTGGCGCCAGTCATTGGTCCCGCTACGCCGATCTTGATGTCAGCCTGAGCAAACGCAGAAACACCCAGCGCAGTTGCCACTGCGAGGGCCAGAAAACCTTTCTTGTAAAACGTCTGGGACATGAGGTGGTGCTCCATGGTTTTTTTTAATTGGCACTGCGACTTCACTGAATGCTCAGAGCAAGGGCCGTGCCATCGGTTTTTTATTCTGAAAAAAGTCGCTGCCTTATTGTTTTTTCGACTGTTTCGGTCCCATTTTCATTGGGTGTGCAACCGTCTAAACCGCGGAAGGTAAAACCTGATATTTTTTTAGGCGCAACCCTCATGCGCCATCATTGCAACCGCGGCACCAAACATCGTGCAACCAGCCTGTAACACCGTTCGTCACCGAAGTGCACACTGCTGGTGCGGGACTGCTACAACCCGCACCACTACAGGCTAGCTGTTGAACGAAAAAGCGCCGCTTTCAGCAACAAATTTCAACATTCAAATGACGATCCGCAAGCACTGGCCCGCGTGATACAGCGAAAATCCCGCCTCGTACAGACAGCTGCGCAACCCCACGCCGGCCAATGGCTGCATGGGGGCAAAGGGAATGGGGAGCGCCTGAGGATTTCCATTACACAAATAATCGGCAAAGGCTTTGCCGACCACTGTCCCCGTGGTCACGCCCCGGCCGTTGTAACCGGTGACTGCCACTAAACCGGGCGCCGGCTCGAACAGGCGCATCAAATGATCGGGCGTGAATGCGATGCAACCGGTCCAGGTGCATTCCCATTCAACCGGTTTGAGGTACGGGAAATAGTGTTGCTGAACCCGATCGGCCCAGGCTTTGAGAAACCAGGCCGGTTTCTGGTTGCCATTACCGAGACTGCCAAGCAGCAGACGACCGTCCCTGTCTCGACGAATACTGCTCAGGACCTGCCGGGTGTCCCACGAGCCTTGGCCCCCGGGGAGAATTTGCTGAGCTGCGTCTTCGGTCAGCGGCACCGAAGCGACCTGATAGTAATAACCCGGGAAGAAATTGCGGCGCAGTTCCGTCCAGTCGCCTTCGGTGTAGGCGTTGGACGCAATGACCACTTTCTCGGCCATGACCGAACCCTGGGCGGTCTGCACCGACCAGCGCTGGCCCTGGCGTTCGAGTCGGGTGACAGGGGAATGATCGAACAATTGACCGCCGAGGCCGATGGCCGCGTTGGCCAGCCCCGTGGTGTAGGCCATCGGATTGAGCGTACCGGCACGGCGATCCAGCAATGCTGCGGCGATCTTTTTGGTGCCCGTCGCTTGCTCGCACGCCTGGCCGGTCAGTAGCTCCACCGGCGCGCCGCGACGTTTCCATTGTTCTTCACGACTGCGCAAGTCGGCTTCGCCGCGGGCGTTATGCGCCATGTGCAGCGTGCCTTCGCGACGCAACTGGCAGTCGATGTTGTACTTATCCACAAGGCTGAACACCAGGGAGGGTGCCGCGCCCAGCATGCGGTTGAGCTGACTGCCCACCGCCTCACCGAATCCGGCCTCGATGTCGTCCGGGGGAATCCACATCCCGGCGTTGACCAGCCCGACATTGCGTCCCGATCCGCCATGGCCGGCGCGATGGGCCTCCAGCACACACACTGTCTTGCCCTGTTCCAGCAAATGCACCGCCGCCGACAGCCCGGTGAAACCGGCACCGATGACGCAGACATCCACTGTCACTTCACCCTTGAGCGCCGCATTGTCAGGCCTTTGCGGCGTCAGTTTTTCCCACAGACACTCTTCGCGTAACGGCATTGCCAGACTCCAACAGAAACCTAACCAACACACCATTTACCTGTAGGAGCGGGCTTGCCCGCGATAGCGTCAGCACATTCAACATTTACGTGACTGACAGATTGCTATCGCGGGCAAGCCCGCTCCCACAGTGATCTTCATGGGTTCAAAGGATGTATTTAGTCAAATGTGATGCCCTGCGCCAACGGCAACTCCAGCGAGTAGTTCACGGTGTTGGTCTGGCGACGCATGTAGCCGCGCCATGCGTCGGAGCCCGATTCACGGCCGCCACCGGTTTCTTTTTCACCGCCGAACGCACCACCGATTTCCGCACCGCTCGGGCCGATGTTGACGTTGGCGATGCCGCAATCGCTGCCCACGGCCGACATGAACTGCTCGGCTTCACGCACGTCGGTGGTGAAGATGCACGACGACAGGCCTTGTGGCACGGCGTTGTTCAGGCGCAGGGCTTCCTGGAAATCGCTGTAGCCGATCACGTACAGAATCGGTGCGAAGGTTTCGTGGCAGACCACATCGCTCTGCTCCGGCATTTCGACGATGGCTGGCGATACGTAATAGGCGTTCGGGAACTTGTCTTCCATCTGACGCTTGCCGCCGAACACCCGGCCGCCTTCGCTCAGTGCCTGCTCGAGTGCGTCCTGCATGTTGTCGAAGCTTTGTTTGTCGATCAGCGGGCCGATCAGGTTGCCCTCCAGCGGATGACCGATGCGCACTTTGGAGTAAGCGGCTTTGAGGCGGGTGACGATTTCTTCCTTCACCGACTCATGGGCAATCAAGCGGCGCAGGGTGGTGCAACGCTGGCCGGCGGTGCCGACGGCGCTGAACAGAATGGCGCGAACGGCCATGTCCAGATCGGCGCTTGGGCCGAGGATCATCGCGTTGTTGCCGCCCAGTTCGAGGATGCTGCGGGCGAAACGCGCGGCGATTTTCGGCGCCACTTCACGGCCCATGCGGGTACTGCCGGTGGCGCTGACCAGCGCGACACGCGGGTCATCGACCAACGCTTCACCGGCGTCGCGACCACCGATGATCACCTGGCTCAGGTGAGGCGGTGCGTCGCTGAAATTCTTCAGAACACGGTCGAACAATGCCTGGCATGCGAGCGCGGTCAGCGGGGTCTTTTCCGACGGTTTCCAGATCACCGGGTTGCCGCAGACCAGCGCCAGCGTGGCGTTCCACGCCCAGACCGCGACCGGGAAGTTGAACGCGCTGATCACGCCGACGACACCCAGCGGATGCCAGGTTTCACGCATATGGTGGCCAGGACGCTCGGAAGCAATCGTCAAACCGTACAACTGGCGGGACAGGCCGACGGCGAAGTCACAGATGTCGATCATTTCCTGAACTTCGCCCAGACCTTCCTGGGTGATCTTGCCAGCTTCCCAGGACACCAGTTCGCCGAGGTCGGCCTTGTATTCACGCAGGATGTCACCCAGTTGCCGCACCAGTTCACCACGGCGCGGTGCCGGAACCTTGCGCCACAGTTCGAACGCATGATCTGCGCGACTGATGTGCTGCTCGACTTCAGCGGCGCCTTCCCAGTTCACGGCGGCGATCCTGCTGCCATCGATCGGCGAATGCACCGGCACTTTGCCGTTCTGGTACAGGGCAGGGTTCACACCAAGACGATCAAGCAATGCGGCAACCATGGGTCACTCCTCAAGCAAAAAACGGAACAGGTGCAGCCGGAAAATCACGGCTGATCAGACCTGTAGTTTTAGCCTCCCGGAGGTTACTCAACAAACGACCTTTAAGAGAGATATCATTCCGTTTATTCATGCTGTGCATTGCTGGCAATAAAGAGACAAGAACAAAGGACCGCCCATGCTCAATAAACGCTACTTGCCATCGATTGCTGCGTTGCAGTGTTTCGAAGCCGTGACCCGACATTTGAGTTTCACCCGGGCCGCCGAAGAACTGAACCTGACGCAGAGCGCGGTCAGCAAGCAGGTTGCGCAACTCGAAGAGCTGCTACAACACCTGCTGTTTCGCCGGGTACGCCGTCGCCTGCAAATGACCCCGGCCGGGGATTTGTATCTGGTGGAAGTACGAAAAATCCTCACACAAGTCGAGATGTCGACCCATTACCTGCGTTCCTACGGCGGCGAGACGGAAGTCCTGCGCGTCTCGACGCCACCGACCTTCGGCGCACGCTGGCTGGTGCCTCGCTTGAAAGGCTGGCGCCTGCGTCATCCGTCGATTCACTTGGACCTGTGCAGCGAGCAGGAGGCCGATGATCTGCTGCAAGGGCGCAGCGATCTGGCGTTCTACTTCGGCCAGGGCTCACGACCGGGCACCGAATGCCTGAAACTGTTCGGCGAAGAACTGGTGCCGGTGTGCGCCCCGGGCAGTTTGCCGGACACGCCATTCACCGATCCGACGCAACTGGCCGACCTGGTACTGCTGCAAAACGCCTCACGCCCCCAGGCCTGGCACGACTGGTTCGAACATCAGGGCTACCACACCGAGCACAGCTACCACGGCCCGCGTTTCGAAACCTTTTATATGTGCATCCGTGCCGCTCAGGTCGGCTGCGGCGTGGCGTTGCTGCCGCGGTTTCTGGTGGAAGAGGAACTGGCCGACGGCAAACTGGTCATTCCCTGGCAGCATGCAATGTCCAGCAGCGATGCGTATTACCTGGCCTACCCGGAGCACTCGGCGGAAGTGCCCAAGGTGCGGGATTTTGTGAAGTGGATGTTGGAGCAGATCGATAGCCCGGAAGCAACCTGATGGGCGCCATCGCCTTGTAGGAGCTGGCTTGCAAGCGAAGGCGGTCTTTCAATCGACATTCATATTGGATGTGCCGGCCTCTTCGCTGGCAAGCCAGCTCCTACAAGGGTCTGCGCTTGTCGAAAAAATGCTGGTAATCCCTGTCTGGGATATGCGCCACTAGCGCCACTGATCAATACCGCTGCAACGCTGGAGATTCCCGTTATGAGCGAGAGTGTGTTTGCCGATCGCATCGTGCAGAACCTGCTCGACACCGATTTCTACAAACTGACGATGATGCAGGCGGTGCTGCACAACTACCCGAACGTAGAAGTCGAATGGGAGTTTCGTTGCCGTAACAGTGAGGATCTGCGCCCGTACCTGGCGGAGATCCGTTTTCAGATCGAACGTCTCGCCGAGCTGAGCCTGAGCGCCGACCAGTTGAGTTTTCTGGAGCGCATCAGCTTCCTCAAACCGGACTTCCTGCGCTTTCTCGGACTGTTTCGCTTCAACCTGCGCTATATCCACACCGGCATCGAGAACGGCGAGTTGTTTATCCGCCTGCGGGGCCCCTGGTTACATGTGATCCTGTTCGAAGTACCGCTGCTGGCAATGGTCAGCGAGGTGCGCAACCGCTATCGCTACCGTGAAATCGTCCTGGAACAGGCCCGCGAACAGCTCTATCGCAAGTTCGACTGGCTGAGCGCCAACGCCAGCACTGACGAATTGGCGGAATTGCAGGTAGCCGATTTCGGCACGCGCCGTCGCTTTTCGTACCGCGTTCAGGAAGAAGTGGTGAACGTGCTCAAGCATGATTTCCCGGGCCGTTTCGTCGGCACCAGCAATGTGCATTTGTCGCGGGAACTGGACATGAAACCGCTGGGCACCATGGCCCATGAGTGGATCATGGCCCACCAGCAACTCGGCCCACGGCTGATCGACAGCCAGATTGCCGCCCTCGATTGCTGGGTCCGTGAGTACCGGGGTCTGCTGGGGATTGCCCTGACCGACTGCATCACCAGCGATGCTTTCCTCGGCGATTTCGATCTGTTTTTCGCCAAGCTCTTCGACGGCTTGCGCCATGACTCCGGTGATCCGGTGATTTGGGCGGAAAAAGCCATCGCTCACTACCACCGGCTCGGCATCGACCCGATGAGCAAGACGCTGACATTCTCCGACAGCCTGACCCTGCCCAGGGCTTTGGAGATATTCCGGGCGCTGCGCGGCCGGATCAATGTCAGCTTCGGCATCGGCACCAACCTGACGTGTGACATTCCGGGTGTCGAACCGATGAGCATCGTGCTTAAAATGACCGCCTGCAACGGCCAACCGGTGGCGAAGATCTCCGACGAGCCCGGCAAGACCCACTGCAAAGACCCGAATTTCGTCGCTTACTTGCGACACGTTTTCCAGGTTCCTGCCGCCCTTTCCAGTCCATCAAGCAAGGAGTGAATTCATGCAAGCCGTACAGCGTGAGATTGCTGAGCAGCTCAAGGTCCAACCGCCGTTCGCCAATGAGGCCGCCCTTGAGGCCGAAGTCGCCCGGCGAGTGACTTTCATCCAGGATTGCCTGGTCAATTCCGGGCTGAAAACCCTGGTGCTGGGCATCAGTGGCGGCGTCGACTCCCTGACCGCCGGCCTGCTGGCCCAACGTGCCATGCGTGAATTGCGCCAACGCACGGGCGAAGACGGCTACAAGTTCATTGCCGTGCGCCTGCCCTACGAAACCCAATTCGATGAACACGACGCCCAGGCATCGGTGGATTTCATCAAACCGGACGAGCGCCACACGGTGAACATCGGCCCGGCCGTCAAATCCCTGGCCAATGAAGTGGCCGCGTTTGAAGGCAAGCATGCGGTCTCGGTGGATTTCGTACTTGGCAACACCAAGGCGCGGATGCGCATGGTCGCCCAGTACACCATCGCCGGCGCGGCCCACGGTCTGGTGATCGGCACCGATCATGCGGCGGAAGCGGTGATGGGATTCTTCACCAAGTTCGGTGATGGCGCCTGCGACCTGGCACCACTGAGTGGTCTGGTGAAAAACCAGGTCCGCGCGATTGCCCGCAGTTTCGGTGCGCCAGAATCGCTGGTGGAAAAAATCCCGACCGCCGACCTTGAAGACCTGTCCCCCGGCAAACCGGACGAAGCATCCCATGGCGTGACCTACGCCGAGATCGATGCCTTCCTGCACGGCGAACCGGTGCGCGAGGAAGCGTTCAAGATCATCGTCGACACGTTCAACAAGACGCGCCACAAACGTGTGATGCCCTTTGCGCCTTGAGGCGTGAATGAATGAAAAAGCCCGCTGAAGTGTTGAGCTTCAGCGGGCTTTTTCTTTGGCCAACACATGCATTGATGCTTTTGGCCCATTCGCTGGCAAGCCAGCTCCTACAGTGATTTGTGTCGTTCACAAAACCTGTGGGAGCTGGCTTGCCAGCGATGAACGATGACGCGTGTGCCTGATTACTTCAGGGTAACCGTGCCTTTCATCATCGAGATGTGGCCCGGGAACGA
The DNA here is from genome assembly GCF_900187435.1 of Pseudomonas sp. Irchel s3b5. Lineage (NCBI taxonomy): Bacteria > Pseudomonadati > Pseudomonadota > Gammaproteobacteria > Pseudomonadales > Pseudomonadaceae > Pseudomonas > Pseudomonas sp. Irchel s3b5. The sequence continues at coordinate 19,332 of NZ_FYDY01000011.1, read as the reverse complement.
GCAGAAGAACCCGTACTTTTCACCGGCCGCGAGCTTCGACACGTCGAAGGTCACCGAATCGGTTTCCTTGGCGCCGATGACCTTGGTGTGGGCGATCACGCGGGTGTCGCCTTCTTTCAGGTAGTTCTTGTCGATGCCGGCGCTCAGGCCGTCAGTAGCGATCGGCTGCATGTCGGCTTCTTTGCTCAGTACCCAGTTATGACCCATGACGTTTTTCGGCAGGCTGCCGGAGTGGGTCAGTTCGACGGTGAACGTCTTGCAGCTCTTGTCGATTTCAATGGCCTTGGTGTTGAAGGACATTTGATCGGTGGAGTCAACGGTGGTCTTGCACTCGGCAGCCATCAGTTGGCTGCTGGCCAGTGTCAACAGGGATACCGCAACAAGTTTGGCAAACATGGTGAATCTCCAAGGCAGGGTTAACGAAAACGTGAATGGACAGAAGACTGCCTGAAAAGCTCGCAAGTTCATATGACTTGAATCAAAAATTGTATACAACTTTCGGGCTATGGCGCCCATCGAAACAATCTACCAGCCAAGCGTCTAGCCCGGCCCTATGATCAGACCGTCATCACTTAGCGGAGCGTCTGTCATGTCCATCAATAGCCTGTTGTGCAGTTTGCTGGCCGCCTATGCCTGTGGCGCCAGCGGTTCGTACGAAACACCCGATTTCGAAGTTTAGCCCTTGGAGCGTCGCGCGCCTGCCTTTACTCTGTGGCCCTGATCGAGCATGGAGTAAGGCATGTCTTTAGCGTCCGTTTGTGTATTTTGCGGTGCCAGTACCGGCACCAACCCGGCTTATCGTGAAGCCGCCATTGCCCTGGGCCAGGCCTTGGCCGAACGCAAGCTGACCCTGGTGTATGGCGGCGGCGCCGTGGGGCTGATGGGCATCGTCGCCGATGCGGCCCTGGCGGCCGGTGGTGAAGTGATCGGCATCATCCCGCAAAGCCTCAAGGACAAGGAAATCGGCCACAGCGGCCTGACTCGCCTGGAAGTGGTCGATGGCATGCACGCACGCAAAGCGCGGATGGCTGAACTCAGCGACGCCTTCATCGCCCTGCCCGGTGGCCTGGGAACGCTGGAAGAATTGTTCGAAGTCTGGACCTGGGGCCAACTCGGCTACCACGGTAAACCGCTGGGTTTGCTCGAGGTGAACGGTTTCTACGACAAGTTGACGTCTTTTCTCGATCATATCGTCGGCGAAGGCTTCGTTCGCGGGCAGCACCGTGACATGCTGCAAATGAGCGAATCGCCGCAAACCCTGCTCGACGCACTGGATGCCTGGCAACCTTGCGTAGCGCCTAAATGGGCCGAGCAAAAACCCAGCTAACGGCTCGGCCCCGATACAGGGCAGAATATGCGCCGCTCAACCTCACCTTCGACCCCAGAGGATCGCCCATGGCTAAACCTAATTATTCCTTCGCCAAACGTCAGAGAGACTTGGCCAAGGAGCAGAAGAAAGAGGAAAAGCTTCAGCGCAAGAAAGCTACAGCTGAAGAGACGGAACTGAACCCTGAGGGTGAAGTAGCCGCAGAAGATGATGTTGATGCACCGAAAGATCAGGCGCCCGACGCCTGAGACCCTCCGGACCCGATAACCTGATCAGGCCCACCGGATCTGTGTCCAGGGTCGGCGGTTTTGCTGCCGACCCTGTAGGAGCTGCCGAAGGCTGCTCCTACGAGGGGCGTGCTTATTCAATAGGCATCACGGTGACGCGTACTTCCGGGTCATGGTTGCCCCCGCCCAGAATCACCCCCCGCAACGGCGACACATCGGAAAAATCCCGCCCCCACGCCAAAGTGATGTGCTCCAGCGCTGGCTGCACGTTGTTGGTCGGATCGAAGTCCACCCAGCCCAACTCTGGGCAAAACACCGACACCCAGGCATGGGACGCATCAGCGCCAATCAAGCGTGGTTGCCCCGGCGGTGGCTGAGTCAGCAAGTAACCGCTGATGTACCGCGCCGCCAAACCACGAGAACGCACGCAGGCGAGCATCAGGTGAGCAAAGTCCTGACAGACCCCGCGCCGACGCTCCAGCACTTCTACCAGCGGCGTCGCCACCTGAGTCGCTTCGGCATCGAAGGTGAATTCGCTGAAGATTTTCTCCATCAAGGCCTGAACGCCCAGCAGCAGCGGCCGCCCCGCCGGGAAACAGCTCTCGGAAAACTCGACGAAGTTGCGCTTCAAATGCACATACGGTGATTCGAACCGATAACGGCACGCTTCGATCCGTTCGGGCGACAAAGGTTGGCTGTTGTAGGTCAATGCGCTGCGGGTGTCTTCCCATGCCGCAGACCGGTTGAAATCCAGCACCGGCCGGGGAAGCACTTCGATCGTGAGGCTCGCATTGACCAGCAATTCATCATGAGGCCGCTCGAATGCCAGCCGTGTCAGCGGGTTACCGAAGACATCCAGCTCATCGCGACGCGACGTCGGCTCGGGGCTGATCTGCAATTGCCGGTCGGTGCAGCGCTGCCACGCACAATCACGTGGCCACAGATGGGCCAGTTGCTGGGCAAGGGACACCGGACTGTCGTAGTGATAGTGGGTGTCGTGGAAAATCTGGTAGCGGGCACTCATCAGACGGACACCGTGCGCTGGCTGACATCATCGACGTGGGCAAAATGCCGCAGCGCGAGGCGATCCGAGACCTGGCTGCTGGCGTCGGCGATTTCTTGCAGCAGCCCGGCCAGCCCCTCGATGGCGGCGCGAACGCTGGCGTCACCGAACAGCGAATGCTCCAGACAACTCAGGTCGAACCGCGCCAGACGCTCCACCAGTTGCCGCAGCCCCGTTTCACGCGGGGCGCCAAAGTCGTCGTTCAGGCGTTTGACGGTCCGGGTCACCAGTTTCAACTGAAACAACACGGCGTGGGGGTTCTGTTCGTCGAGCAGCAACAGGTCGAGCACCGGGATCAATTGCGCCACCGCCAGATACCGTGAACGGTAGGTGATGCTGCTGTTCCCCAGTTCCAGCAGCCATTCCAGCCCGACTTGATCAAACGTCTCGGTTCCCCGCAGGAACGCCGCCAGACTGCCGCTGAGAAATTGCAGGCGTTCTATTCGCCGGCCAATTATCAGGAATCGCCAGCCTTCGTCGCGAGTCATGTCATCCAGGGCAAAACCGGACAGCGCCGCGAGGGACATCACCAAGCGGTTGAGAAAGTCCAACAGCTCGCCGAAGTCAGGCTCTTCAGTTTCCAGTTCCATGGCCTCGCGCTGTAACTCCACCAGTGCCTGCCAGTTTTCCCGGGAAAGCTTGCCGCGCACCTGCGAAGCCGCCCATTGCAAGCGCTGCAGGTTGGAACGCAGGCTGAACGGCCAGTCATCACCCAGCAGCGCGGCCAGCAGTCGTTCCGGAAGTTCGCCTTCATCCGGCAACAACATCAGGCGTTCGCCCAGATCGACCGCTGCCTGCAAGGCCTGCGGGTCATCACCATCGACATAACGGGCGAGCATGATGCGCAGCAATCGGGCGCTGTCGTCGCAACGCTCACAATAACGTCCGAACCAGAACAGGTTTTCCACCACCCGAGAGGGCAGATACGGATCCCGTCGCACCAGGTCGTGCACGCCGATGTTGCGTTGCGCCTTCCACTGCTCACCGCTGGGTGGGCGATCACCCAGCACCCAAGTGTCTTTGCTCGCACCACCGCGCTGCATGGACACCACTTCGGCATCCGCTTCGGCGGCCACCCGGGTCAAACCGCCCGGCAGAACCCGATAGCCCTCGCGACTCGCCACCGCATACACGCGCATGCCGATCGCCCGGGGTTGCAGCTGACCGTCGTCAGCCTGCCAGATCGGCGCTTGCGACAATTGCGCGAGTTCTTGCGCAACATAGGCATAAGGTCGTGCCTGCATGCGCTCGGCGAGCTCCTGGCGCTGCTTTTCACTCAAATCACGGCCGAACACCGGAGCGAAGCTCTGGGAGGGAAACGCCGGTTTGATCAACAATTCGGGGAGTTTTTCCAACGCCTCGGCCAGCACCGGCGCTTCGCCGCACCACCAGGTCGCGATGGACGGCAGAATCAGGTCTTCGCCGAACAGGAATTGATTGATCCTCGGCAAAAAACCCAACAACCCCGGCGACTCCAGCACGCCGCTACCGAGGGCATTGGCCACCAGCACCCGCCCCTGCCGCACGGCTTCAAGCAGGCCCGGCACGCCGAGGGCCGAGTCGGTACGCAGCTCCAGCGGGTCGCAGAAATCGTCATCCAGCCGACGCATGACGGCGTGCACACGGCGCAGGCCACTCAACGTTTTCAGGTAGACCGTGGCATCGCGAACCGTCAGGTCACCACCTTCCACCAGCGGATAGCCGAGCTGGCGAGCCAGGTACAAATGTTCAAAATAGCTTTCATTGAAGCGCCCCGGCGTCAGCAACACCACCAAGGGTGCCTCATCACCACACGGCGCCTGCCGGGCCAGGGTTTCCTGGAGCGTGCGGAAAAATCCAGCGAGATGCTGCACCTTCAAATCACGGTACAACTCGGGAAACGCCCGGGACACGATGGTGCGGTTTTCCAGCGCATACCCCGCACCGGACGGCGCTTGCGTGCGGTCCGCGGTCACCCACCAACGTCCATCAGGTGTGCGCGCCAGATCCACGGCATACAGATGCAGAAAGGCCCCGTCAGGCGGTTTTACACCCTGACAGGGCCAGAGGAAGTTGTTGTGCCCGAACACCAGTTCGGCCGGTAACAGCCCTTCGGCGATCAGCCGTTGCGGGCCATACAGATCTGCCAGAACCGCATTGAGCAATCGCCCTCGCTGAGCAATGCCCGCAGACAATTGCTGCCACTCATCAGCCGCAATCACATGGGGCAGCAGATCCAGTTCCCACGACCGGTCTGCGCCCTTGGGATCGGCATAGACGTTGTAAGTGACACCGTTTTCCTGAATCTGCCGGGTCAACAATGCCTGACGCTGCACCAGTTGCGCCGGTGTGCTGCGCTGCAATTGGTCGAACAGCCGGCGCCAGTGCGGGCGCACAGCGCCGCTGTCGTCGAGCAGTTCGTGATAGGTGCCCGCCGTCAGCGGGTAGCGGTCTAGCAGGTCAGGCATGGAAAGCTCGGCAGACAGCAATGAACGGTCAGACTAACGCAGGCTTATGACGCCCGGATAGACGAAAAATCCGAGCGTCGCGTACGGTTTAGAAACGTCGTAAATCGAGAGTCATCGGTAGCTCGTCGTTTATTTCCAGATTCGGTATAGGAAGTTTCCCAGGCGTGTGTCCGATACGGAAGAAACGCGCCATACGGCGGCTCTCGGCCTCGTTGGCATTGACCGGCAGGCTGTCGTAATTGCGTCCCCCCGGATGGGCAACGTGGTACTGGCAACCACCCAGCGAACGCTGCATCCAGGTGTCGAGCAAGTCGAATACCAACGGCGCATGCACCGGAATAGTCGGTTGCAGACAGTTCGCCGGTTGCCAGGCGCGAAATCTCACTCCAGCTACGAATTCGCCTACACGCCCGGTGGGTTGCAAGGGCACGGGAATGCCGTTGCAGGTCAGCAGATAACGCTGGGGCGGCAGACCGCTGAGTTTGATCTGCAAACGTTCAAGCGAGGAATCCACATAACGCACCGTGCCACCGACCGCGCCCTCTTCGCCCAGCACATGCCACGGTTCAAGCGCCTGACGCAGCTCCAGCGCGATGCCACTGACGGCGTAATCGCCGACCTTGGGAAAGCGGAACTCAAGGTGCGCCGCGAACCACTCGGCCCGCAGCGGATAACCCGCTGTGTTGAGCTCGACGATGACGTCGGCGAAATCCTGTTCGATAAAGTGCGGCAACAGGAAACGATCGTGCAGCTCCGTGCCCCAGCGCGCCAGTGTCGGCGGCGCGTAGGGTTCACGCCAGAATCGTGCAACCAGCGCTCGCAGCAACAATTGCTGGGCCAGACTCATGCGCGCATGGGGTGGCATTTCAAAAGCGCGCAACTCCAGCAGCCCGAGTCGGCCGGTGGCGCCGTCCGGCGAGTAGAGTTTGTCGATGCAGAATTCGGCCCGATGAGTATTGCCGGTGACATCGATCAGCAGGTTGCGCAGCAGTCGATCCACCAACCATGGCGGACACTCCTCGCCCGGTTCGGGCATCTGCGCAAACGCGATTTCCAGTTCATACAAGGCATCGTTGCGCGCTTCATCGACACGCGGCGCCTGGGACGTCGGGCCGATGAACAATCCGGAAAACAGGTAGGAAAGGGACGGATGGTTATGCCAGTAGCTGATCAGGCTGCGCAGCAAATCCGGACGACGCAGAAACGGAGAGTCAGCCGGTGTCGCGCCACCCAGTACGAAATGGTTACCGCCACCGGTTCCGGTGTGCCGGCCGTCGATCATGAATTTCTCGGTGGTCAGGCGGGTCTGGCGTGCTTCTTCGTAGAGAAATTCGGTGCGCTCCACCAATTCATCCCACGACGAGGATGGCTGCACGTTGACCTCGATCACACCGGGGTCCGGCGTGATACGGAAGTTACCCAATCTTGGATCGCTCGGCGGCTCGTAACCTTCCAGCAACACCGGGCAACGCAGTTCTTCGGCGGTGGCTTCGATGGCGGTGACGAGTTCGAGATAGTCCTCGGCCCGTTCCAGCGGCGGCATGAACAAGTACAACCGCCCTTCCCGGGCTTCGGCACACAGCGCGGTGCGGGTCAGCCAGTCTGCCGACTCATCGATCTTTGGCGCTCGATCTTCAGTTTCGGCAGCTGCGCCCTGGTTTTGAAGTTGCGCCGTATCCGGCAGCGGCGGGAATGCCTGATTCGGATCCTGCGGATGAATGAACGGATACTCCGCCGCTTTCGCCCAGGGCTGCGAACCCAACGGCAAGCGATAGCCCAGCGCAGAATCCCCAGGCACCAATCGGCAATGCTCGTCCCGCAGGTACCAGCGACCGCTCTGCCATTGATCGCCCTTGGCCGTGCGAGCCAGCGGCAAGACCTGACCGATGACCTTGTCCAGGCCCTGGCTGAAGACTTTGCGCAGACGCGCACGTTCCAGCGGTTCTTCCAGGCGTGAGTCTTCGGCGCTGACGTTCTGCGGCAACGTCCCTTCGCGCCAGAGGTAATAGAAATTGTCTTCGTAGGCCGGGAATACAAAGCGTGTCGGAATTTTCAGGCGTTCGGCAACGCTCGCCAGAAAACGCCCGGCCAGCACCCCATCGGCGCCGTAATCTTCTTGCTCATCGGCGACCAACGCATTGTTTTGCCAGATCGGCACGCCATCACGGCGCCAATAGCAATTGAGCGACCAGCGCGGCAGTTGCTCGCCCGGATACCATTTGCCCTGACCGAAATGCACCAGGCCTTGCGGTGCATAACGCTTACGCATGCGCTGGAACAGTTCGGCGGACAGCTGCCGCTTGTTCGGCCCCAGTGCCGCTGTATTCCATTCGGCACCATCCGGGTCATCGATGGACACGAACGTCGGTTCGCCGCCCATGGTCAGGCGCACATCGCCTTCCAGCAGGTCGGCATCGATCTGCCGACCCAGGGCCTGGATCGCCAGCCATTGTTCGTCGGTGTAGGGCTTGGTAACCCGCGGCGCTTCCCAAATCCGCTCTACGGACATTTCGTGGCTGAATTCGCACTCGCAAGGTTCCACCAGGCCACTGATCGGTGCCGCCGATGACGGATCGGGACTACAGGCCAACGGAATATGTCCTTCACCGGCGAACAACCCGGAGGTCGCATCCAGGCCGATCCAGCCAGCGCCGGGCAAATAGACTTCGCACCAGGCATGCAGGTCGGTGAAATCGACGTCGGTACCCGATGGACCGTCGAGGCTTTTGACGTCGGCGGTCAACTGGATCAGGTAACCGGAGACGAAACGCGCCGCCAATCCCAGATTGCGCAGCAACTGAACCAACAGCCACGCGGAATCGCGGCAGGAACCGGACGCCTGCGCGAGGGTGTACTCGGGCGTTTGCACGCCCGGTTCCATGCGGATCAGGTAATCAATGTCATCGCTCAGGCGCTGATTGAGCGCGACGAGGAAATCCACGGCTGGCAAAGGGGTACGGTCGATTCCGTCCAGATAGGCCTTGAACGCCGGCGCCAGCGGCAAGGTTTCCAGATACGGAGCCAATTCCTTGCGCTCATCGGCGGCATACGCGAAGGGGATTTTTTCTGCGTAGGGCTCAAGGAAAAAATCGAACGGATTGAAGATCGCCATCTCGGCCAGCAGATCGACCTCGATGCGCAGTTCCTCGGTTTTCTCCGGGAACACCAGCCGCGCCAGGTAATTACCCTGCGGGTCTTGCTGCCAGTTGATGAAGTGCTGCTCGGGCGAGACCTTCAGCGCATAGGACAGAATCCGCGTGCGGCTGTGGGCGGCGGGACGCAGTCGAACGATCTGCGGGCCGAGCTCGACAGCGCGGTCATAGCGGTAATGCGTGACGTGGTGCAATGCGACATGAATCGACACGGCGTGCCTCCTGCGAGCCCTAAGCGTATTCGAAAGCGCGCAAAACTTATGCCACCCAGCAGTGCTGGCGCTTTCTCCGGTTACTGGAGGCAGTACAGCACCAAAATCGGGCGATGCGAGGAAATGGATTGAGGTAGTTGCGCCTTAATGTGGCGAGCAGTTGCTGAAAGGTTGAATGAGCCGGCCTCATCGCTGGCAAGCCAGCTCCCACAGGTTTATCTGCCATTCACAATACTGTGGCCATTGAAGATCCTTGTGGGAGCTGGCTTGCCAGCGATGAGGCCTATGGCTTCAACACATTTCCTATGCCTGAAAATGCAAAACGCCAACCCGAAGGTTGGCGTTCTGTTCAGCTCAAGCGCGGTTTAGCGCGGCACGACCGGCTTGCGGGTCGGCTTGGGGCCTTTGCCCTTGGCGGCGTCCTTGCGATCCTTGGCGGCCTGCTGGTTGCGGGCAAACGCCGCCGCCTTGGCCTGTTCGCGCTTGTCCCACGGATTGCCGCCATCGCTGGCACGTGGTGGCAGGCCGGTATGCTGGGTCAGGATCTTGGTGGTCTTTTCCCCTGCAACCTTGTGGCTGCCGGCCGGCGTCGAGTTCTTGCGACGAGCGCTCTGGTAGCTGTCGGTGGACGGCTGATGCAGCGGGATCAACTGGTTCTTGCCCGGCCCGATCAGGTCGGCACGGCCCATGCGGGTCAACGCTTCACGCAGCATCGGCCAGCCTTTCGGGTCGTGATAACGCAAGAACGCCTTGTGCAGACGACGCTGCTCTTCGCTCTTGACGATAGTTACCGAATCACTCTTGTAGGTGACCTTGCGCAGCGGGTTCTTGCCCGAGTGATACATCGCGGTGGCGGTGGCCATCGGCGACGGGTAGAACGCCTGCACCTGGTCGGCACGGAAACCGTTGCCCTTGAGCCACAGCGCCAGGTTCATCATGTCTTCATCGGTGGTGCCCGGGTGGGCGGCGATGAAGTAAGGAATCAGGTACTGCTCCTTGCCCGCTTCCTTGGAGTACTTCTCGAACATGCGCTTGAACTTGTCATAGCTGCCGATGCCCGGTTTCATCATCTGATTGAGCGGACCTTCCTCGGTGTGTTCCGGGGCGATCTTCAGGTAACCACCGACGTGGTGGGTCACCAGCTCTTTAACGTACTCCGGCGACTCGACCGCGAGGTCGTAACGCAGGCCGGAAGCGATCAGGATCTTCTTCACACCCGGCAACTCACGAGCGCTGCGGTACAACTGGATCAGCGCCGAGTGGTCGGTGTTCAGGTTCGGGCAGATACCGGGGAACACGCAGGATGGCTTGCGGCACGCGGATTCGATTTCCGGGCTCTTGCAGGCGATGCGGTACATGTTCGCGGTCGGGCCGCCGAGGTCGGAGATCACGCCGGTAAAACCCGGGACCTTGTCGCGAATCTCTTCGATTTCGCGAATGATCGATTCGTGGGAACGGTTCTGGATGATCCGGCCTTCATGCTCGGTGATCGAGCAGAAAGTGCAGCCGCCGAAGCAGCCACGCATGATGTTCACCGAGAAGCGGATCATGTCGTAGGCCGGGATTTTCTCCTTGCCGTACGCCGGGTGCGGAATGCGCGCGTAAGGCATGCCGAACACGTAGTCCATTTCTTCGGTGGTCATCGGAATCGGCGGCGGGTTGAACCAGACGTCGACTTCGCCGTGCTTCTGCACCAGCGCACGGGCGTTGCCCGGGTTGGTTTCCAGGTGCAACACACGGTTGGCGTGGGCGTAGAGAACAGCGTCGCCACGGACTTTTTCCACCGACGGCAAACGGATCACGGTCTTGTCGCGAGTCATGCGCGGGCTGGCCAGAATCTGCACGACCTTGGCTTCCTGCGGATCTTCAACCGGACCTTTTTCCTGCTCGATGGCGCAGGCCTGGGTGTCCTGGGTGTTCACGTACGGGTTGATGATCTTGTCGATCTTGCCCGGACGGTCGATGCGCGTGGAGTCGACTTCGTACCAGTCTTTTGGCGTATCACGGCGGATGAACGCGGTGCCGCGCACGTCGGTGATGTCTTCGATCTTGTGACCGAACGACAGGCGCTGGGCGACTTCAACAATCGCACGCTCGGCGTTGCCGTAAAGCAGGATGTCGGCGCAGGCATCGATCAGGATCGAGTTGCGAACCCGGTCCTGCCAGTAATCGTAATGTGCAATGCGGCGCAGGGACGCTTCAATGCCGCCGAGCACGATTGGCACGTGCTTGTAGGCTTCCTTGCAGCGCTGGCTGTAAACCAGGCTGGCGCGGTCCGGACGCTTACCCGCCATGCCGCCCGGAGTGTAGGCGTCATCGGAGCGGACTTTTTTGTCGGCGGTGTAGCGGTTGATCATCGAATCCATGTTGCCGGCCGCGACGCCGAAGAACAGGTTCGGCTCGCCGAGTTTCATGAAGTCGTCTTTGGACTGCCAGTTAGGCTGGGCGATGATCCCGACGCGGAAGCCCTGGGACTCCAGCAGCCGGCCGATGATCGCCATGCCGAACGACGGGTGGTCGACGTACGCATCACCGGTCACGATGATGATGTCGCAGGAATCCCAGCCGAGCTGATCCATCTCCTCCCTGCTCATGGGCAGGAACGGCGCTGGCCCGAAACATTCGGCCCAGTACTTGGGATAGTCAAATAACGGCTTGGCTGCTTGCATGTCGATAACCGGTGTTGGCTTTCATTGAATTTCGCGGGCGCGGAATATAGCACATTTTTTGACCAATTCCGACGGCTATGGTCGGAAATTGCGTCGCCCCTATCGCGAGCAAGCTTGCTCCTACAGGTACGACGCCCCCCCTGTAGGAGCTGGCTTGCCGGCGATGGGGCCTTTCAGGACACTAAATACCTTACTCGTCATCATCGAAATTGTAGCTACCCGGTGCCAGGTTCTCGAAGCGGGTGTATTTACCGATAAAGGCCAGACGAATAAAGCCGATAGGCCCGTTACGCTGCTTGCCGATAATGATTTCGGCGATGCCTTTGTGCTCGGTTTCCGGGTGATACACCTCGTCGCGGTAAACGAACATGATCACGTCGGCGTCCTGCTCGATCGCTCCGGATTCCCGGAGGTCGGAGTTGATCGGCCGTTTGTTCGGCCGCTGCTCGAGGGAACGGTTGAGCTGGGACAGCGCCACCACCGGGCAGTTGAACTCCTTGGCCAAGGCTTTCAAGGAACGCGAGATTTCCGAAATCTCGTTGGTTCGGTTGTCGCCGCCGGAACCTGGAATCTGCATCAACTGAAGGTAGTCGATCATGATCAGGCCGATCTCACCGTGCTCACGCGCCAGGCGCCGGGTACGCGCACGCATTTCCGACGGGCTGATCCCGGCGGTGTCGTCGATGAACAGCTTGCGGTCATTGAGCAGGTTCACCGCCGAAGTCAGGCGCGGCCAGTCGTCATCTTCCAACTGACCGGAGCGCACCTTGGTCTGGTCGATCCGACCGAGGGACGACAGCATACGCATGATCAGCGATTCGCCTGGCATCTCGAGGGAATACACCAGAACAGCTTTGTCGCTACGCAGTACGGCGTTTTCCACCAGGTTCATCGCGAAGGTGGTTTTACCCATCGACGGACGACCGGCGACGATGATCAAGTCGGCCGGCTGCAGGCCGCTGGTCTTTTCATCAAGGTCGGTGTAACCAGTGGACAGGCCGGTAATGGCGTTGTCTGTGTTGAACAGCGTGTCGATGCGATCGATGGCCTTGGTCAGCAAATCATTCACACCCACCGGGCCACCGGTTTTCGGCCGGGCCTCGGCAATCGCGAAGATCTGGCGTTCCGCTTCGTCGAGGATCTCTTCAGCAGTGCGACCTTCCGGGTTGAAGGCGCTGTCGGCGATCTCGGTGCTGATGCCGATCAGTTGGCGCAACGTCGCGCGCTGACGGACGATCTGCGCATAGGCCTTGATGTTGGCGACGGACGGCGTGTTTTTCGCCAGTTCACCAAGATAACCGAGGCCACCCACTTGAGACGTCTGACCTTCCTTGTCCAGTTGTTCGGCAAGGGTCACGACGTCAATCGGGGAGTTCTGATCGGCCAGTTTGGCGATCGCACGGAAGATCAGGCGGTGGTCATGTCGATAGAAATCGCCGTCGGAGACTTGATCGAGCACACGCTCCCAGGCGTTGTTGTCCAGCATCAGACCACCGAGTACAGCCTGTTCGGCTTCGATGGAATGCGGCGGCACTTTCAGCGCGGCGGTTTGCAGATCGTATTGCTCAGGAGCGGAGATATCGTTCATGGCCACTTGAAATTGGAGGAATCAGAAAGACAAAGGGCACGACCTGTAAACAGGATCGTGCCCGATGTTACCGGCAAGCACCCAAGGGTGCCAGCCGACAAGTGCTGCTTAAGCTGCTACCACAACAACGCGTACGGTGGCTTCAACTTCGGCGTGCAGGTGCACGGCTACGTCGAATTCGCCTACGTTGCGGATGGTGCCGTTCGGCAGACGAACTTCGCTCTTCTGCACTTCAACGCCGGAGGCGGTCAGTGCGTCAGCGATGTCGTGAGTACCGATCGAACCGAACAGCTTGCCTTCGTCGCCAGCGGTGGCAGTGATAGTCACTTCCAGCTCGGCCAGTTGGGCAGCGCGGCTTTCAGCCGACGATTTACGATCTGCTGCTGCTTTTTCCAGCTCAGCACGACGCTCTTCGAACGCAGCCAGGTTGGCTGGGGTCGCAGCGGTAGCTTTGCCGTAAGGCAGCAGGTAGTTACGACCGTAACCAGCCTTAACGTTCACTTTGTCACCCAGGTTGCCCAGGTTGGTGACTTTTTCCAGAAGGATCAGTTGCATGTGAAAATCCTCTTAACTTTTAACCTTCACCGTTCGCGCTATCGGCATCTTTCGGTGCCGAACGACCGCGAAAATCAATCAGGCTGTCGACGATGGCCAGGACCACCAGCAACGGATAGATCAGCTGCATGAACAGCAACAGCGTGACGTACAACCCCACCAACCAGAACCTGGCCAGTCGCTTTTGCGCCACCAGCCCGTGAATCAGGGCCAGCCCGGCAAACATCAGCGGTACACTGCACAACGGCGTCAACATGGCCATCTGCGAACCGAGATTCGGCCCCAGAAGCATGCACGCCAGCAGTAACATCGCCGGCAAAAGCGGGAAGCGGATGGCGCGAAACTCGCGACCAAAACCGCCCGGGTTGTACAACAACGCCTGCCAGTAGCGCCCGGCAAGCAGGCTCAGCACACTGACGATTTGCAACAAGGCCGCAATCAGGCCGGTCAGGACTGGTGCAATCAGGGACGCGAAACGCGCTTGCTCGTCTACCGACAACTTCTGGTAGACATCACCGAGTAGCGACGGCATGACTTTGATCAAAGCCTGCGCCAGCATCTCGATCTGGGGACCAAAAGCCGTCCCCAGCACCACTGAAAACACCACTCCCATCGCTATGCTGACCAGCAGCACGCGGTTCCAGGACTCGCTTGCGCGCAAAACCAACGCAAGGCTCGCAGACCCCAGCAGCACCAGAAGTGCCCGTGGGTCGTCGGAGTAGAGCCACCAGGCCAAGGCCGGCAGCATTCCCAGAGCAAGAACGCCTATGGCGTCCTTCAATCCGCGCCGCAGGAGCACAAGGCATCCAGCGGCAGCACCCAACCAATACAACAACGGCAATGCCGCGCATCCAGCCACTACAAGAGTGGCCTGCATACGGCCGCGCATGATGAACTCAGCTATGGCACGCATGCATTCAATCCTTTGCTACGTGTCGACTGCCCGGTCTCAGCGGCCGTGGCTGTCGGTGTAGGCCAGCAGGGCCAGGAAGCGGGCGCGCTTGATAGCGGTGGCCAGCTGACGCTGATAACGAGCTTTGGTACCGGTGATGCGGCTTGGAACAATTTTGCCGGTCTCGGATACGTAAGCTTTCAGAGTGTTGAGATCTTTGTAATCGATCTCTTTCACGTCTTCAGCGGTGAAGCGGCAGAATTTACGACGACGGAAGAAACGTGCCATTTGATAGGCTCCTTAAAAGGTCCGTGGATTACTCGTCAGCGTTATCGCTGTTGTCGCTGTCATCACTATCAGCGCTTTCAGCGCCTTCGTGCTCAGGACGGTCGCGACGCTCACGGCGCTCACTGCGGTTTTCTTCAGCCTTGAGCATCTCGGATTGGCCGGTAACGGCTTCTTCGCGACGGATGACCAGGTTACGGATCACTGCATCGTTGTAGCGGAAGTTGTCTTCCAGCTCGGCCAGGGCCTTGCCAGTGCACTCAACGTTCAGCATCACGTAGTGAGCCTTGTGAACATTGTTGATTGCGTAGGCCAGTTGACGACGGCCCCAATCTTCCAGACGGTGGATTTTGCCGCCGTCTTCTTCGATCAGCTTGGTGTAACGCTCAACCATGCCGCCGACTTGCTCGCTTTGATCCGGGTGGACCAAAAAGATGATTTCGTAATGACGCATGAATGCTCCTTACGGGTTGTAGCCTGCCGCTCAAAAGCGGTCAGACAAGGAGTGAATGACACTTATGGACTTGCGGACGCTAGACACGTAGGTGCCTGCCATCACAGCAAGGGGCGCAATTGTAGAGAAGGGGCGAGAGAGGCGCAAGGTAATTGGTGATTATTTGAACAGCCACCATTTACCACACACCCGTAGGAGCCGGCTTGCTGGCGATCCATGCGACCGGGCATGTCAGACACACCGAGGCGCATGAATCGCCAGCAAGCCGGCTCCTACAGGCTGGATCAGGACTTCTTGGTGGCAGCCTTGGCTTTGGCACTGCGCTGACGCTGCGCCTCGAACAGGCATACGCCAGTCGCCACGGAAACGTTGAGACTGCTGACGCTACCGGCCATCGGCAGGTTCACCAGGTAGTCGCAATGCTCGCGGGTCAAACGACGCATGCCCTTGCCTTCGGCGCCCATGATCAGGATCGTCGGGCCGGTCAGGTCCTGGTCATAAATGCTGACCTCGGCCTCACCCGCCGTGCCCACTACCCACAAACCGCGCTGCTGGAGTTTTTCCAGAGTGCGCGCCAGGTTGGTGACGGCAACCAACGGAATCACTTCCGCCGCACCGCAGGCGACTTTTCGTACAACCGGTGTCAGGGTTGCTGACTTGTCTTTCGGCACAATCACCGCCAGCGCACCTGCCGCATCGGCAGAGCGCAGGCAGGCGCCGAGGTTGTGCGGATCGGTCACGCCGTCGAGCACCAACAGCAGCGGTGCGCCATCGGTGCGATCCAGCAGCTCGTCGAGCATTGCCTCGCCCCAGACCTGGCTCGGACTGACGTCTGCAACCACGCCCTGGTGCACGCCTTCGACCCAGGCATCCATTTCGCGACGCTCGGCCTGGCCGACCTGAACACGATTTTCGTTGGCCAGTTCGATCAGGGTCTGAACCCGCGGATCACTGCGACCTTCGGCCAGCCAGATCTGCTTGACGCGTTTCGGGTGGTGGCGCAGCAACGCTTCTACAGCATGCACGCCGTAGATCTTTTCCAACTGACTCATGACTTGGCCTTAGGTTTACGCGCCCCGCCGCTTTTGGCTGGGGCCGAGCCCGCTTTTGGCGGGCCTTTACGATGTTTGCTCGGTTTGGCTGGCTTGCCGCCGACAGCGTTGTCAGCCGCCGACCGACTGGTCTTTCCCCCAGACGCCGCTTTACCGCCGCTTTTCGCACCGGCGAGCAACGCCTGCTTCATTTCACGGCTTTTGCGCACTTCGGCGTTTTTTGCCGCTGCATCGCTTGGGCGATAGGCTTCGGCAGTCTTTTCCTTTGCAGGACGACGACCGGTTTTCGCCGGCGCCGGTTCTGCGGCGGACTTGGAGGCAGGTGCCGCAGTTTCGGCGCCACGCTTCTTGCGACCGATTGGCGCGTTGATGGTGTTTTCAGCCATCTCGAAGTCGATCTTGCGCTCGTCGAGATCGACGCGCATGACCCGCACTTCTACGGTATCGCCAAGGCGGAAGCTGCGGCCGGTACGCTCACCGGCCAAGCGGTGGTGCACAGGATCGAAGTGGTAGTAATCGCCCGGCAGCGCAGTGACGTGCACCAGGCCTTCGACGTAGATGTCGGTCAGCTCGACGAACAGGCCAAAACCGGTTACTGCGGTGATCACACCCGGGAACGATTCGCCCACGCGGTCTTTCATGAACTCACACTTGAGCCAGTTCACTACGTCGCGGGTCGCTTCGTCGGCACGGCGCTCGCTCATCGAGCACTGCTCGCCGAGCTGTTCCAGGGCCGCTTCGTCGTACGGATAGATGCGCGCCTTCGGAATGGTCATCGCACCAGCACGGCGAACGTGCGGGGTGTCCTGCTTCGAATGGATCACGCTGCGGATCGCCCGATGCGTGAGCAAGTCCGGGTAGCGGCGGATCGGCGAGGTGAAGTGGGTGTACGCCTCGTAATTCAGGCCGAAGTGGCCCTGGTTATCAGCGCTGTACACCGCCTGGCTCAACGAACGCAGCATGACGGTCTGGATCAGGTGGAAATCCGGACGATCCTTGATACCAGCCAGCAATGCCTGGTAATCCTTCGGCGACGGGCCGTCCTTGCCTTTGTGCAAGGAAAGACCGAGCTCACCGAGGAACGCGCGCAGTTTTTCCAGACGCTCCGGTGGCGGACCATCGTGAACGCGGTACAGCGCCGGGATTTCGTGCTTTTTCAGGAATTCGGCGGTGGCCACGTTGGCCGCCAGCATGCATTCCTCGATCAGCTTGTGCGCATCGTTGCGCACGGTCGGACGGATTTCGGCGATCTTGCGCTCGGAACCGAAGATGATCCGGGTTTCCTGAGTTTCGAAATCGATCGCACCACGCACGTGACGGGCCGCCAGCAACACCTTGTACAGCGAGTACAACTGTTTGAGGTGCGGCACCACGTCGGTGTATTCGCCACGCAGTTTGCGCCCTTCGGTGGCTTTCGGCGTTTCCAGCATCGCGCTGACTTTGTTGTAGGTCAGGCGGGCATGGGAGTGGATCACCGCTTCGTAGAAGCAGTAGTCAGTCATTTCGCCGGATTTGGAGATGGTCATCTCGCAAACCATGGCCAGGCGATCGACTTGCGGATTCAGCGAGCACAGACCGTTGGACAGCTGCTCAGGCAGCATAGGGATCACGCGCTCAGGGAAGTACACCGAGTTGCCGCGAACCTGGGCTTCGGCGTCCAGCGCCGAACCGAGTTTCACGTAGCTGGAAACGTCGGCAATCGCCACGTACAACTTCCAGCCGCCGGAGAACAGGCGCAGCTTGCCCGGACGGGCTTCGCAGTAGACCGCGTCATCGAAGTCGCGAGCATCTTCGCCGTCGATGGTGACGAACGGCAGATGGCGCAGGTCGATGCGCTTCTCTTTGTCTTTCTCTTCGACTTCCGGCTTGAGCTTGGCGGCTTCCTTGAGTACGGCGTCAGGCCAGACGTGAGGAATGTCGTAGGTGCGCAGGGCGACATCAATCTCCATGCCCGGCGCCATGTAGTTGCCCACGACTTCGACCACGTCACCTTGCGGCTGGAAGCGTGGTGTCGGCCAGTGAGTGATCTTCACTTCGACGAACTGACCTACCTGTGCATTGGCGTTACGACCCGGCGTCACCAGCACTTCTTGCTGGATCTTCGGATTGTCGGCAACTACAAAACCGATGCCGCCCTCTTCGAAGTAGCGGCCGACGATGGTTTCGTGAGCGCGGGACACCACTTCGACGATCATGCCTTCGCGGCGACCGCGACGATCCAGGCCAGACACTCGGGCCAGCGCACGGTCACCGTCGAACACCAGACGCATTTGCGCCGGGCTCATGAACAGGTCGTCGCTGCCGTCGTCCGGCACCAGGAAGCCGAAACCGTCACGGTGACCGCTGATGCGGCCCAGGATCAGGTCAAGCTTGTCCACCGGCGCATACGTGCCGCGACGGGTATAGATGAGTTGAGCATCGCGCTCCATGGCGCGCAGGCGGCGGCGCAGGGCTTCGATCTGGTCTTCTGTGGTCAGACCAAACTCTTCGACCAGCTGCTCGCGGTTAGCAGGCGAACCCCGATCAGCAAGGTGCTGAAGGATCAGTTCGCGGCTAGGAATAGGGTTTTCGTATTTTTCCGCTTCACGAGCGGCCTCGGGATCGAGGGACTGCCAATCGGCCATTAGAGAGTTTTCACCTTGTCTATATACGGGTTAGTTTGGCATAGGCGTAATGAAACGGGAAATTTCAGGCTAAGACACCCCATCTAAAGCCCCATATCGACACCGCAAAGCTGTTTTGAAGACCGCTGGCGAAATTTTCCAGGTTTTTTTGAGCCTGGGGGTTTACAGTTAAAAAGACGCTCCGTATAGTGCGCGCCATCGACGACGGAGACGTTGCCGATACTGCCCAGATGGTGAAATTGGTAGACACGCCAGCTTCAGGTGCTGGTGACCGCAAGGTCGTGGAAGTTCGAGTCTTCTTCTGGGCACCAATTTCGAGCTTGAGATTAGATCAATTTCAAGGCTCACACAAAAACCCGCGAAAGCGGGTTTTTTGCATTCTGGAGCTCTGATTTATTAATTTTAAAATCAGGGGTTTACAGATCAAAACACGCTCCGTATAGTGCGCCACATCAACAGCGGCAACGCTGAAGATGAATGCCCAGATGGTGAAATTGGTAGACACGCCAGCTTCAGGTGCTGGTGACCGCAAGGTCGTGGAAGTTCGAGTCTTCTTCTGGGCACCAATTCAAATTCAAGGTTACGGCCTTGAATTTCACAGAAACCCGCGAAAGCGGGTTTTTGCGTTTCTGACCTTCCGAAAATTACATCCCCCCCCTGTAATTGGATGGACTCGCCCACGCCGAGGCGTCAATGCGCCACGGTGGCAGTCTAAGAAGCCAACGGCAGCGAGGGCGAGTCCATGAAAAAGAATACGACGCTTAAACAGTCCCTGTCTTCAACCG